>NZ_JAUYQL010000122.1 GCF_030697305.1 Phenylobacterium sp.
GAAGTCGCCGACCAGCACCGTCGCGTCCTCGGTCAGGCCACGAGCGAAGAAGAACGCCGCGCCGACGGGCTCGTAGGCGTAGAGCATCTCGGTGAAGCCCTGCCGCCGGAACGCCTCCTCATAGCGTTCGAGCGCCAGCGCTGGGTTGGGCGCAGCGCCGGCGAACGTCACAGGCCGGCCGACGATCACCCGCGCCGGCGACCGGATCATCGCGGACCCAGCGTGAGACCGCAGCCGCGCCAGGAACACGCTCAACAGATCCTCGAACTTGTAGCGCCGCTCAAGGATCCGCGTTTCGCTGAACGCCTCGCTGGCGGCGAAGGTCTTGAACGACTGGATGAACCGGGTCTCCAGCGGGTCCTCGGCATAGGCCTCCACCGCCCAAGGGCCCGCCTCGACCGTGCGGTCGCGGGGGCGGTCGGCTGGCGCATGGAAGCTCAGCGTGGAGCGGAACGCCGTGGTCTCGCCTTCCGGCGCGGGGAAGGCGACGAGCCTCGCGGCCTCCCCCGGCGCCGCCGTGGCGAGCACGGTGTTGGTCGTGCCGAAATCAACGCCCAGGCTGAAGCCGGCGGTCATCACGCGCTCCATGCGCCGGGTACGGGCCGGGCGTCAGTCGCTGTCAGGCGGCGACAGCGGCCGTGGTTTCGGCGCCCGTCTGCCGGTAGGCGGCCAGCGTCGCCATCTGCAGGATGCGCGACACCGAGGCCGACAGCGGGCAGATCTGGATCGACTTGGACAGGCCCAGCAGGATCGGTCCGATCACCGTCGCTTCGCCCAGCGATTCCACCAGCTGGGTGGAGATCGAGGCCGAGTGGATCGCCGGCATGATCAGGACGTTCGCTGGACCGGTCAGGCGCATGAACGGGTAGTTGACCCGCCGCGTCGGATCGAGCGCCAGCGACGGCGGCATCTCGCCCTCGTACTCGAAGTCGAGGTCCATGCCGTCCAGGATCGCCACCGCCTCGCGCACCTTCTGCGAGCGTTGTCCCATGGGGTTGCCGAACGCCGAATAGGACAGGAAGGCGACGCGCGGGTCGTAGCCCAGGGCGCGCACGGCGCGGGCGGCCTCGCGGGCGATCTCCACCAAGTCCTCCGCCTCGGGCATCTCGGTGACGTTTGTGTCTGCGATGAATAGGGTGCGGCCCTTGGCCAGCACCGTGGTCATGCCCATCACCCGTCCGCCGGGGGCGGGATCGACGACGCGCAACACTTCCTCCAGCACCTGGTCGAAGCTGCGGGTGACGCCGGTGACCATGCCGTCGGCGTGGCCCAGAGCCACCATGCAGGCGGCGAAGGAGTTGCGGTCCTGGTTGACCAGCCGCTGCACGTCGCGCTGCAGGTAGCCTTTCCGTTGCAGGCGCGAATACAGGTACTCGACGTATTCGGGATTCCGGTCGGACAGTCGCGCGTTGATGATCTCCAGCGGCGCCTCGCCGGGCTGCAGGCCGGCGCGCAGCATGTTCTCGTGCACCAGCTCCTCGCGGCCCACCAGCGCAGCCTGGCCCAGGCCCGCCGTCTGGAAGGCGTAGGCGGCGCGGATCACGCTCAGCTCTTCGCCTTCCGCGAACACCACACGACGGCGGTTCGGACCCGACAGCACGGCCCCCTGCAGGCGCTGCAGGAACGCCGCGGTGGGGTCCAGGCGCTGGGCCAGCGAGGCGCGGTAGATTTCCATGTCCTCGATCGGCCGGCGCGCCACGCCGGTCTTCATCGCGGCTTCGGCGACGAACGGCGGGATGTACCAGATCAGCCTGGGATCGAACGGCGTCGGGATGATGTACTCCGGCCCGAACTTGAGCTGGCGGCCATGATAGGCGGCGGCGACCTCGTCGGGCACGTCCTCGCGCGCCAGCATGGCCAGCGCGTTGGCGCAGGCGATCTTCATCTCCATGTTCACCCGCCGTGCGCGCACGTCGAGCGCGCCGCGGAAGATGTAGGGGAAGCCCAGCACGTTATTGACCTGGTTCGCGTAGTCGCTGCGTCCCGTGGCGACGATGGCGTCGGGCCGCACGGAATAGACTTCTTCGGGCGTGATCTCAGGGTCGGGGTTGGCCATGGCGAAGATGATCGGCCGTGGCGCCATCGCCTTCACCAGGTCGGCGGTCAGCGCGCCCTTCACCGACAGGCCGATGAACACGTCGGCGCCCACCAGGGCCTCGGCCAGCGTGCGCTTGTCGGTATCGATGGCGTGGGCCGACTTCCACTGGTTCATGTCCTCGGCGCGGCCGCGGTAGAGAACGCCCTTGCGGTCGACGGCGATGACGTTGGCGTGCTGCACGCCCATCGCCTTGATCAGCTCCAGCGTGGCGATGCCGGCGGCGCCCGGGCCGTTCAGCACGACCTTGACGTCCTTCATGCTGCGCCCGGTGATCTTGCAGGCGTTGATCAGGCCCGCCGCCGAGATGATCGCCGTACCGTGCTGGTCGTCATGGAAAACCGGGATGTCGAGCAGTTCCTGCAGCTCGGTCTCGATGCGGAAGCACTCGGGACTCTTGATGTCCTCGAGGTTGATGCCGCCGAAGGTCACGCCGATGTTCTTGACCACCGTGATGATCTCGTCGGGATCGGTGGCCGAGACTTCGATGTCGATCGAATCCACGTCGGCGAAGCGTTTGAAGAGGACGCTCTTGCCTTCCATCACAGGCTTGGAGGCCAGCGCGCCAAGGTTGCCGAGGCCGAGGATCGCCGTGCCGTTGGAGATCACCGCCACCAGGTTGCCCTTGGAGGTGTAGTCGTAAGCCTTGTCAGGGTCCTCGGCGATCGCCAGAACGGGCACCGCGACGCCGGGCGAATAGGCCAGCGAGAGGTCGCGCTGCGTCGCCATCGGCTTGGTCGGCGAGATCGAGATCTTGCCTGGCGTCGGATAGCGGTGGAAGGCGAGCGCTTCCTCGTCGGTGAATGTGCGTTTCTCGGCGTCGCTGATCAAGGCGGCCTATCCTGCTTCAACAATCGATAAAGGGAACGCCAAGCTATAGAGCCCTCCGGATGGGAACAAAACCCGCGCTGGGCGTAGGGATTTATTATTTCACGACGCTGTGGGCTTCGGCGTTGACCGCAGGGCGCGCATCGCCAGACTTGCGTTTCCCTTGCGGCCCCGCCGCGTAAGCTCGCCCTTTCAGGAGGCCGCCCTGCCCGATCCCATCCGCATCGCCGTCGCGGGCGCGCTCGGCCGCATGGGCCGTGCGGCGGCGGCGGCCGTCGAAGCCCGGGACGGACTGGAGCTCGTCGCCCGGTTCGACCGCCCCGAGGCGCCCCAGGACGGCCTGACGCCGATCGACGCTGCGCTGGGCGGCTGTGACGTGGTTATCGACTTCAGCACGCCTGCGGCCTCGACCGCCCTCGCCCAGCTCAGCGCCGCGCGCGGTGGGCCGGCCCTGGTGATCGGCTCAACCGGCTTCGACGAGGCCCAGATCGCCGCCATCACCCAGGCCGCGCAGAACATCGCCATCGTGCGCGCCGGGAACTTCTCCCTCGGCGTCAACACCTTGCTGGGCCTGGTCGCCCAGGCCGCCCGCGCCCTGTCGGCCGACGCCTATGACATCGAGGTCTACGAGGCCCACCACCGCCGCAAGGTCGACGCGCCGTCCGGCACCGCGCTGATGCTGGGCGAAGCGGCGGCGCAGGGGCGCGGCCAGGCGCTGTCGGACGTGGCCGTGCGCGGTCGCGACGGGATCACCGGCGCGCGACGGACCGGCGACATCGGCTTCTCGGTGGTGCGCGGCGGCGGCATCGTCGGCGACCACAGCGTCATCTTCGCCGCCGAGGACGAGGTGCTGACCCTGTCCCACCGGGCCATGGACCGCGGCCTGTTCGCCCGCGGGGCCGTCGAAGCCGCGCGCTGGGTCGCCGGCCGCACGCCCGGCGCCTACGACATGATGGATGTCCTAGGGTTCAAGGGGGGAACCTGAATGCCGCGCCGCGACCTCGTTGAGCTCGACGCCACCGCCCAGCTCGCGGCGCTGGCCTCGCGACAGGTCAGCGCCGTCGAACTGCTGAAGTCCGCCCTCGCCCGCCACGAGCAGACCCACGCCCAACTCAACGCGGTGGTCGCCGTCGACCTGGAGCGCGCCCTGGCCCGCGCCGCCGCCATCGACGACCTTCGGGGACGCGGCGAGCATCTGGGCGTACTGGCCGGCCTGCCGATGACCATCAAGGACACCCTGGACGTGGCCGGCATGCCGGCGTCCTCGGGCCTCGAGCATCTGCGCCGTCGCCAGGCCGAGGACGCCGTCGCCGTCGCCCACGCCCGTGACGCCGGCGCGGTGATCTGGGGCAAGACCAACACCCCGGTGATGGCTGGCGACTGGCAGACCACCAACAAGCTCTATGGGACCACCAGCAATCCCTGGGACCCGTCCCGCACGCCCGGCGGGTCGTCCGGCGGCGCGGCGGCGGCGCTGGCCGCCCGGGTCACGGCGCTGGAGATCGGTTCCGACATCGGCGGCTCGCTGCGCGTCCCAGCCTCGTTCTGCGGGGTGTTCGCCCACAAGCCCACGTGGGGGATGGTCAGCCAGCACGGCCACGTGCCGCCCCGTCCCGGCGCATGGTCGGAGCGCGACCTCAACGTCATCGGCCCGATGGCGCGTTCGGCCCGCGACCTGCGCCTGCTGCTGTCGGTGATGGAGGACGGCCCGCTGGCCCCGCGCGCGCCGCCCGCCGACCTTGCCGAGACCCGAATCGGCCTGTGGCTGGACGCGCCTGATTTCCCGCTGGATCCACAGGCGCGGACGGTGCTCGAACGCCTCGCCGCTGCGCTGACGGCGGCCGGCGCGACCGTCGAAGTGATCAGCGCACCGGTGGATCCTAGGTCGCTGGTGAGCTCCTATCTGCTGCTCCTCTACTCGTTGCTGGGCCAAGACCTCCCTCCAGCGCGGATGCGGCGGTTCGAACGCCAGCGCTTCTTCGCCAGGTTCGCCAAGGACGGGCCCAATTCCTGGAAGACGCCGGTGATGGGCTTCACGGCGCGCCATCACGAGTGGCTGGAGGCCGACGCGGTTCGCGCACGCATGCGCCACCAGATGGACGCGGTGTTCGCCCGCTTCGACGTGATTCTGACCCCGTCGACGCCTCTGCCCGCCTTCCCGCACGACCCGCGACCGCCGACCGCGCGGCGGCTGACCGGCACAGACGGCGCGGTTATCCCTTATCGCAGCCTCTCGGCCTGGATCGCGTTAGCCACCGCTCTCGGGCTGCCCGCGACTGCGGTCCCGGCCGGCCTGACGGCGCAGGGCCTTCCGATCGGCGCCCAGATCATCGGCCCGCGCGGCGGCGACGCCCGCACCCTGGCGGTCGCCCAGGCCATCGACGAGAACATCGGCGGCTTCGTCGCGCCGCCCGAGCCCTAGCGCGCGCCCGTGGAGCCGAACCCGCCGGCCCCGCGCGCGGTCTCGTCCAGGCTGTCCACCTCGGTCCAGGCGGCCTGCACCACCGGCGCGATGATCATCTGCGCGATGCGGTCGCCCCGCCGGATGGTGAAATCCTCGGCTCCGAGGTTGATCAGGATCACCTTCACCTCGCCGCGATAGTCGGCGTCGATGGTGCCCGGCGTGTTCAGGCAGGTGACGCCGGACTTGGCGGCCAGGCCGGACCTCGGCCGCACCTGCGCTTCGAAGCCCCTGGGCAGCGCAAACGCGAGGCCCGTCGGCACGGCGATGCGCGCGCCGGGCGCCAGCACCATCGGCTGGTCCTGCGGCACGGCGGCGCGCAGGTCCATGCCGGCCGCGTCGGCGCTCTCATAGGCCGGCAGCGGCAGGTCGAGGTTGTGCTCCAGGCGGCGGATCGGCACGGTCGGCGTCAACTGAGTTCCTCGGCGATGCGTCGGGCCAGCTTTCGGGCCACGGCGGACTTGGCGGTACGCTCCCAACGCTCCACGCCCTGGGAGGAGACGATCGCCACAGCGTTCTCGTCGCCGCCCATCGTGCCGGCGACGCTGACGTCGTTGGCGACGATCCAGTCGCAACCCTTGCGGCCCAGCTTGGCGCGCGCGTGCGCCTCGACGTCGTTGGTCTCGGCGGCGAAGCCGACCACCAGCCGCGGCCGCCGATCGCCCTTCGACAAGGTGGCGAGGATGTCGGGGTTCTCCACCAGGACCAAAGTTGGCGCGACCGCGGCCTCGCCCTTCTTGACCTTCAACGCCCCTGTGGTCTCCGGCCGCCAGTCGGCGACCGCGGCGACGCAGACGGCGATATCGGCCGGCAACGCCGCCTCGCAGGCCGCCAGCATCTCGCGTGCGGTCTCCACGTCGACCCGCCGCACGCCCGCGGGCGTCGGCAAGGCCGTGGGGCCGGACACAAGGGTCACCTCGCAGCCCAGCGCGGCCAGCTCCGCGGCGACGGCGTAGCCCTGCTTGCCGCTGGATCGGTTGGTCAGCAGTCGCACCGGATCGATCGGCTCGATGGTCGGCCCGGCGGTGACGATCGCCCGGCGTCCCCGCAACGGTTGGTCGTCGCCCGCCAGCGCGGCTCGGATCGCCTCCAGGATCGCCGCAGGCTCCGCCAGCCGGCCCATCCCGAACTCTCCGCAGGCCATGGCGCCCGGATCGGGACCGACGAACAGCACGCCGTCGGCGCGCAGGGTCGCCAGGTTTCGCTGGGTCGCCGGATGTTCCCACATCCGCACGTTCATCGCCGGCGCCATCAACACCCGCTTGTCGGTGGCCAGCAGCGTGGTGGAGGCGAGGTCATCGGCCAGGCCATGCGCCGCCTTGGCCATCAGGTCTGCGGTGGCCGGCGCAACCACCACCAGGTCGGCCGAACGCGACAGCTCGATATGGCCCATCTCGGCTTCGTCGGTCAGCGAGAACAGCTCGCCATGGACCTTGTCCTCCGACAGCGCCGACAGCGACAACGGGGTGACGAACTGCGCGCCCGCGCGGGTGAGGATCGGCCGCACGGCGCAGCCTTCCTTGCGCAGCAGCCGGGTGAGTTCCAGCGCCTTGTAGGCGGCGATCCCGCCGCCGACGATGAGGAGAATCCGCTTGCCGTCCAAGGCCTGTCGCCCTCCGCCCGATCGGGGGTCCCGTTTAAGCCATGCGGAGGCTCTGGACAAACCGGGCTGATTGTTCTTTATTTGTTCCAGCTTGACCATCGAAACGGGAATTCAGCGATGTTTGACGCCAGAACTGCGCTCGCGGGCGCGCTTACGATCGGCGCCCTGCTGGGGCTCCAGGCCTGCGACAACGGCCCCTCGGCGGTGGCCCAGCGCCCGGCCCAGTCGCCGCAGGCCTTCGCCTCCACGCCGAGCGGCCCATCGGACACGCCCTCGGACGACGCCCGCGCCCAGCCGGTGCGCCAGTTGGCCGGCAAGCCGATCTGGTCCTCCAGCCGCCGCTACAGCGCCGAGGAGAACGCTCAGCGCGCCTTCGATCGTAACGGCGATGCCTTCGGCGCCAGCAGCGTGGACGACTTCGCCCGCAAGGCCCACGCCTTCATCGACCGCCCGCCCGCCGGCGTGCTGACGCTGACGCGGGCCAAACGGCGACACCCTGCTCTACGACCCCAAGGCCAATATCTTCGCCGTCGCCAACCGCGAGGGCGCACCGCGCACCATGTTCAAGCCTGACGACGGCAAGGCCTACTGGGAAGAGCAGAAGACCCGCGAATCCCGCCGCCAGACCGCCGCCCGCAACGGCGCCGGCGGCGACGAGGGGTAGAACTCAAGTCCGCTCATCCCGGCGAAAGTCGGGACCCAAGCGGGCTGTCGGGGTGCAAACTGAAACCTGCTTTGCCTGGAGTGAACGCCCACCGGCGCGGCCTCTGGAGGTGGACGCCAGCCTCTCCCCTTCGCGAACGTCATCCTCGGGACAAGCCCGAGGATGACGGCGTTGGAAATGATGACCGCCCCCTAACGCCGCCTCAATCGCTCGAACCCATACCTGTCGCGGATCTCGTCTTGGAAGAAGCGGCCCTTGGATTCAGCGGCTATGAACGCCTCATGCACGCCTGCCGGCACGTCGCGGTAGGCGTAGGTCTTGCCGCCGCGGAAGCGCACGACCAGTCGCCCCCGCCTGGCGTCGTAGGCGATCTCGGAGATCGCGTCGGAGTCCACCTGCATGGCGCACGCGCTTTCCCGAACCTTGCTGACCACCGCAGAGTCCGAAACGTCGCCCCCGGTTCCGCAACCACAAGCGTAAGCCGGTGTTGTGCCCTATATGAACGTCGAGGGACGCTCTGGAGGCTCGATCTGACATGGCACGACCAAGCGTCATCGCCGCCGCACTCGTACTCGCCGCCGGGCTGGCGGCTTGCGCCACGCCGACCCCCTATCAACCGAACCGCCCAGGCCAGGCGGCCTCGGGCGGCTATTCCGAAGTCCGCATCGAGCCAAACCGCTGGCGGGTCAACTTCGCCGGCAACAGCCTGACCTCGCGCGAGACCGTCGAGGGCTACCTGCTGTTCCGCGCCGCCGAGCTGACGGTGCAGCAGGGCGACGACTGGTTCGCCATCGTCCAGCGCGACACCGAGACCAATCGCCAGACCTATGTGGAGCCGGATCCGTTCTATCGGCCCTGGTACGGTCCGAGCTTCGGCTACTGGCGGCCGTCCTGGCGCTACTATGGCGCGGGCTATGGCTGGCGGAGCTGGAATCCCTACTTCGGCGATCCGTTCTGGGCCGACCGGGTGGACGTTCGCACCGTCGAACGCTTCGAGGCCAGCGCCGAGGTGGTCACCCACCGCGGGCAGAAGCCGGTCGCCGACGCCAACGCCTTCGACGCCCGCGCGGTGATCGACAACCTCGGCCCCCGCGTGGTGCGCCCCGCGCCTTAGTCGCGCGACGACGGTTGCCGGCGGCGGCCCGCGTCAGCTACCTAGCGGTTCCGTCATCCGCTGGAGCCGCGATGGACCGCGCCAAGATCCTGGCCATGATCGACCTGGCCCACGGGCGCGGCCTGGAGATTGGCGCGCTCAACCGTCCGGTCATCACCCGCGACATGGGCGCCGTCGAATACATCGACCGCGCGCCCACCGAGGAGCTGCGCCGCTGGTATGCGATCAACGACGAGGTGGACGTCGACCAGATCGTCGACGTCGACCACGTCTGGGGCTCGCAGACCCTGTTCGAGTGCGTCGGACGTCAGCGGGTCTACGACTACCTGGTCGCCAGCCACGTCATCGAGCATGTGCCGGACCTGTTCGGCTGGCTGGGCGAGATCGCCTCGGTGCTAGCCGACGGCGGGATCGCCTCGTTCGTTGTGCCCGACAAGCGCTTCACCTTCGATGTCCTGCGCCGCACCAGCGGCGATTCCGAGCTGGTCGACGCCTATGTGCGCGGCCTGCGCCGGCCGGAGGCGCGGCAGATCTTCGACCACTTCTACGGCTTCCGCGACCTGGGATCCGAAGCGGTTCGCGGCGGCGCCTCGCCCGCCGACCTGCCGCCGACCCACGACGCGCGCGAACTCATGGAGCTGTGCCGCCGCACTCAGGAGAACGGCGAATACATCGACACCCATTGCTGGGTGTTCACGCCCTCCACCTTCGTCGACGCGCTCGATCTCGGCAGCCGCCTCGGCGTGCTGCCATTCGAGATCGCCTCGGTGATCCCGACCCCAGCGGGCTCGCACGAATTCTTCGTGGCGCTGCGCCGCCTGCCGGACGGCGCGCCTGAGGCGCAGCGCGCCGCCTTTGTCGCCAGCCGCGAAACACTGTGGCCGCGCGAAGCGGGCGATCCCGAAATCGAGGCCCTCGCCGCCCGCGCCCACGCCGCCGAGGCAGCGGCCGCGGCGCTGCGCCGCTCGGCGAGCTGGCGGGTCACCGCGCCGCTGCGGGCGCTGGCCACCGGCTTGCGCGGTTTGCGTCGCCGCGCCTGAAAACCCGGCGTTTCTTCACAGTTTCAGCTTCCTTAACCGAACCTTCTTCACCCTTGGCGAGTCCATGTTAGGCTGCATGGGCCTGCTGAGGGGTGTGTGATGCCTTATCGTTGCTTGCATTGCGACCATACCTGCGATCACCCGACGACCACATCGGCGGCGTGTTCGACCAGCGGCTGCGGGTTCAAGGCCGGCCATTTCCGCTACGAGCCGGACGCCGGCGACCCTGACGCCCACGCCCGCCGGGCCGCACGCTCGGCGCTGATCTGGTGCTGGGCGCCGATCGCATCCGGTATCGGTTTGTGGGGTTGGGCCCAGCAGCAGGCGTCGCCCGGCGGCGTCGAAGCGCTGGCGATCCTGGGCGCCGGCCTCGCCGTCTTCGGCCTGGTGGCGGGGGGCCGCGGCCTCACCGCTCTGTTGAACGCGCCGAAACCCTCGCAACGCTAATCGCCGAAAGGCGTTCAAGCTTCGCCTTTCGGGCGAGTCCGCGCCCGGCCCGACTGTCGAGCGCCCGCATTGTGTGGCGCGGGCGACGGGCGGCCCACGAAACCAAACCGGGAGATTCCAGGATGCGTTACGCTTTCGCGACCGTTGCCGCCGTTCTCAGCCTCGCCGCCGGCGCAGCCCACGCCGAGACCCTCAAGTACTCGGCCGCCCTCACCGGCGCGCAGGAGGTTCCAGCCAACACCGAAGCCGGCAAGGGTTCGGTCACGGCCACCCTCGACACCGTGACCAAGGTCTTCGACTACACCGCCACCTATGCGGGCCTGAGTGGGCCGGCCACAGCCGCCCACTTCCACGGCCCCGCGCCGGCCACCGCCAACGCCCCGCCGACCGTGCCGGTCGCCAGTCCAGCCAGCCCGATCAAGGGCGCGGCGACGCTGACCGACGCGCAGATCGCCGATCTCAAGGCCGGCCTGTGGTACTTCAACGTCCATTCCGCGGCCCATCCCGGCGGCGAACTGCGCGGCCAGCTCAAGACCGCCGACATGGCTCACAGCCACTGAATACGAGACTTCTGAGCCTCTGAACCCGGCGCGGCCGCTCCTCTGTGGACCTGCCGCGCCGCAGGCGCGTCGGCGCGTGGCATGCATCTGGCAATCCTCGCGCGCTTATGGTCCGTTGCGGCGGTCGTTGGGGAATAGTGATGCGTCTGCAGCCGGAGGCCGCCCTGGCCGATGACCGCTATGTTTTCGTGCAGGACTTCCTCAAACGCCGCCCGGCGCCCGCCGAGGGTGGCGGCGTGTTCGATCTTGGGGCCGGCGAGGTCTCGGTGATGCGCGCCGACGTCGAATCGGCCGGCTACACATGGCGCGGTTTCGACCTCGTGCCGAGTTCGGCCGACGTCTCACAGTGGAACATCGACACCCCGTTCACCGGGTCTGAGCGAGCCGATGTGGTCCTGCTGATGGACGTCATCGAACATACCTTCAATCCCGGCTTCGCCATCCGCAACATCGCCGACGCCCTGAAGCCCGGCGGCCGGCTGGTGATGACCACGCCCAATCCGCGCTGGAGCCGGGCGCGCACCCTGCACCTGTTCTCGGGCTTTCCGGCCTGCTTCACCCAGCACGACCTCGACGTGAACCACCACGTCTTCCCCCTGTGGCCCCACGTCATGGAACAACTCGTCGCCGAGGCCGGCCTTGAGGTGGAACGCTACGTCGTGCTCGATCGCGACGAGATCAAACCCAAGCCGCTCAGCGCCGCCTCTCCCGGACTGTGGGTCGAAGGGCTGATGCGCAAGGCCATCGAAGCGCGCGACCTCTCGTCCCGCGGCATGTCCTACGCCGTCGTCGCGAGGCGCGCGGGCGCGGCTGCGTAGGCGCTCCGCTCCATCCCACGACATTGACGTCATCCTCGGGCTTGTCCCGAGGATCCATGCGCACGGGAAACGCCGGAAAGTTAGCCGAGCCGCCGCGCCCATCTGTCCCCCACGGGGTTCATGGATCCTCGGGACAAGCCCGATGATGACGTCCGGGAGGAGGAGGGATTGTGCTCCTCTTCAAACGCGCGCCAGCGGCCGCACCTTGGCGAAGGACGCGGCTCTAGCTGTGCGGCGGCCATCGGGCGGAGGGCCCGCCTGGATCCCTGCTTTCGACGGGATGAGCGGTTGGGGTCAAGGCGTGTAGGCGCGCATGAACCTTGCCGCGGCGGCCTGGGTGATGCGCTCGACTTCCGCGTCGCTCACGGCCTCGCGGACGTCGAGCAGGAAGCGGGTTTGGTGGGAGCCGACCACCATGCCGAAGAAGAATTCCGCGGCCAGGGCGGCGTCATCGATCGCCAGGCGCCCGGCGGCGCCCTCTCGGGTCAGGAATTGCGCCAGCCGCGCCCGCGACGCCTTGAGCCCCGCCTCGTAGATGGCGCGCGCCAGGTCGGAGACGTCGGGCGTGCCTTGCACCGCCAAGCGTAGCAGCGAGTTGGCGCCCTGGTTCAGCACGCCGTGCAACACCTGGCGGCCGAGGATGGCCAGCGCGACTTCGGGATTCTCGGCGGCGCCCGGCATGTCGAGCGGCGCGGTCATCGTCTCCACCCGCATCTCGATCAGGGCGCGCAGCAGCTCCGCCTTCGAGCCGTAGTGGTTGTAGATCGTTTGTTTGGACACGCGGGCCTGACGGGCGATTTCCTCCATCGGCGCGTGCAGTCCGCGCGCCGCGAACACTTCGGACGCCGCCTTAAGGATGGCCTGACGCTTGGCGAGATCGACCTGACCGGCGACGCGGGGCATCAGTGACCGCCTCCGGCCGGGCGCACGGTGACCCGCGCCGGACGCGAGATGAAGCCCAGCAGGGCCGCGACCAGAGTGGCCGCGGCCGCTGCGGCGAAGGCGTCGTCGAACGCCAGGGTCACGGCCTGGCGGCGGATCATCATGCTTAGCGCCTTGAATGCGGCGCCCTCGGGGTCGGCGGTCCCGCGCTCCTGCATCAGGGCGACCAGACCATCCATCATGTCGCGGGTCTGGCTGGCCGCGGGACCCACCGCCGAAGTCAGCTCGCCGAAATGAACGGCGGTCTGCTGGCTGAGGATCGAGGCGAGCCAGGCGAGGCCGATGGCGCCGCCGACGTTGCGGACCAGGGACAGCAGCCCCGAGGCGTCCTTCATCATGCTAGGCGGGAGGGTGGAGATCGCCAACTGCTGGGCGGCCGACATGGCCACCAGGGTCCCGAAAGCACGTAGCGCCTGCAGCACCGCGAACTCGCCGAAGCCCCAGTTGGCGTTGACCTGCATGCCAAGCGCAGTGCCCCAGGCGACGATGAAGAGGCCGCCGATTATCGACACCCGCAGGTCCATCGACCGCACGATCTTGCTGGTGAAGGGCGCGAACAGCATCATCGTGGCGCCGGTGACCAGCATGGTGTTGCCGACCTGCCCTGACGAATAACCCAGTACCTGGGCGAGGAAGAGCGGGATGACGAACCCCGCCGTGAACGACACCATCCCGCCCATGGCGCTCATCAGGGCGCCGACCGCGAAGTTGAAGTTGGTGAACGGCCGCAGCGAGACGATCGGCTGGGCGTAGGTGAGCTGGCGCCAGATGAAGGCCGCACCGGCAAGTCCGGCGAGCACGGTCAACCACAGGATCACGCTGTCCCGCAGCCAGCCGTCGTCCGGGCCCTCTTCCAGCACATACTGCATCGACAACAGGAAGACGGTCATCAACCCGAGGCCGAGCCAGTCGACGCCCTGCTTCATGGATGGGTCGCCCTTGTCGAATTCGCCGAACCGGAAAACCAGCGCCAGCGCGAGCAGGCCGACCGGCGCATTGATGAAGAACAGCCAGCGCCAGCCCAGCGCCTCGGTCAGATGGCCGCCGACCGTGGGCCCAATCGCCGAGGAGAAGGTGATCAACAGGGTGGTGAAGACGTTGACGTTCAACCGCCAGCGCATCGGGAAGATGGTCATGGCGGTGGCGAACACCGGCGGGATCATCGCGCCCGCCGAGAGCCCCTGCAGCGCGCGGGTGACGACCATCACGTCGAACGAGGTCGCAGCGCCCGTCGCGGCCGAGGACAGGATGAAGGAGACCAGCGCGACCATGAGGAAGCGCCGCGTGCCGAACATCTTGGTGAGGTAGGCCGTGAGCGGCATGCTCACTACTTCGGCCAGCAGATAGATGGTCTGGATCCAGCTGATCTGGTCGGCGGTGGCCGAGACACCGGACTGGATCTGCGACAATGACGAGGCGACGATCTGGATGTCGAGGAAAGCCAGGAACTGGCCCAGCGCCATCCCCAGGAAACCCAGCCAGACCGGAATCCAAAAGCCTGGCCCTTCGCCCTTCAGGCCGTCTGGCCCCGGGGGGCCATAGTCGCGCGCGCCGCTCATCGCGGGGGGGCGTTAGCCGCTCCATGGGCGGCGTAGGCGCCGGCCGCCTTGGCGGAGGCGACGCCCGCGCCCGCGCGGCGGCTGACGTCCACCTTGACCTCGACCGACAGCCCCGGGCGCAAAGCGGTGGCCAGGGGTGAGCCGCGATCGACGGCGATGCGCACCGGCACGCGCTGGGCGATCTTGGTGAAATTGCCGACGGCGTTCTCCACCGGGATCAGCGCGAATTCGGAGCCGGTGGCCGGGGCGAAGCTCTGGATTCGGCCGTTGATGACCTGGCCGCCGAAGGCGTCGGCGTGGATCGACACGGGCTGGCCGATGCGCAGCCGTGCGAGCTGGGTCTCCTTGAAGTTGGCGATCACGTAGCTGTCGCCCACCGGCACGATGCTCATCAGCGCCATGCCCGGCCGCACGTACTGGCCGGGCCGCACGGCGCGCGCGCCGACCACGCCGGACGCGGGCGCGCGCAACTCGGTCCGTGACAGGTCGATGCGCGCCTGGTCGACCAGGGCTTGGGCTGCGTCGGCCGAAGCCAGGGTCTGATCGCGCGCCGAGCCCAGGGATTGATTCGCCCGGCGCTCGGCTTCCAGGCCGGCCTGGGCTTCGGCCACCGCGGCGCTCGCCTGGTCGGCCCCGGCGCGGGCGGTCTGCAGGCGCTGCGGCGAAATGTAGCCGCGACCCGCCAGCGCGCCGTAGCGGTTCATCTCGGCGGCGGCGAGGGCCGATTGGGCGCGCGCGCTCTGAACGCCGGCGGCCTTCTGGGCGATCAACGCCTCGCCAAGCCTGGCCTTGTCGTCGACCCCGCGGACAGCGGCGTTCAGCGCGCGCGCATTGGCCTCGGTCTCCACCAGCCGGGCGCGGATGCTGGCCGCGTCCAGTCGCACGACCACCTGGCCGACGCGCACCGGCTGGTTATCGGTGACCAGAACCTCGGTCACATAGCCGTCGATCTGCGGCGCCACGGAGATCTTGTCGGCCTGGATGAAGGCGTTGTCAGTCTTCTCGTACTTCTGGCGGTCGGCCCACCAGAAGCCGGCGCCGACCACGACGGCAACCGCCACCACCGTGGTCACGATGATGGTCCTCCGCCGGCCCGGCATGGGTTTCTCCCCGCTCTATTCTTGGGACTGAGACGTCTGGTCAAAGACGTATCATCGGGTGCGGGACGTGCAAACGCAAAAGTGGACCGTGGGGTCCATCTATGCCGAGCGTGAGGCTGGACGAACCCGGCGCTTGGGCGGCATATCCGCGGGATGGCCGACGCATTCGACGCTGACGTAGTGATCGCTGGAGCCGGCATGGCCGGCGCCACCCTGACGTTGGGCCTGGCGAGAGCCGGCCTGCGCTGCGTGCTGATCGACCCGCAACCGTTCGAGGCCCAGGTCGCGCCAAGCTTCGATGGGCGGGCCTCGGCGGTCGCCTATGCGGCGTTCCGGCAATGGCGGGTGCTGGGCGCGGGCGCGGCGCTGGAGCCGGACGCCCAGCGTATCGAGCAGATCCTGGTCACCGACGGCCATGCGCCGGGCGCGGCGGCGGGACGCGGGCGTGGCTTCCACCTGCATTTCGACGCCGCGGAGATCGCCGACCGGGCCGACGGCGAACCGCTGGGCTACATGCTGGAGAACCGGCTGATCCGCGCCGGCCTCGCCGCCGCGGTGCGCGACGCCGGGATCCAGGTGCTGGCCCCGGCCAGGGTCGCGGCGCTCGAGGTCGACGCCCGGGCCGCGACGGTGCGGCTGGAGGACGGCCGTGCGCTCAGGGCCGCGCTGGTGGTCGGAGCCGAGGGGCGCGGCTCGGTGATCCGCCGTGCGGCGGGCATCGGCGCGGTGGGTTGGGACTATCCGCAGACCGCGGTGGTGGCGACCGTCGGCCTGGAACGCGACCACGCCGGCGTCGCCTACGAGTACTTCCTGCCGGGCGGACCGTTCGCCATTCTGCCGTTGACGGGGCGCCGCGCGAGCCTGGTGTGGACCGAGCCCACGGCGCGGGCCGAAGCGCTGAAAGCCGCCTCGCCGGAAGCCTTCCACGCCCACCTGGCGCGGCGGTTCGGCGACTTCCTGGGCGAGGCGAGGATCGAGGGCGCGGTGTTCACCTATCCGCTGAGCATGCAGCTGGCCAAGCGGCTGGCCGCGCCGCGTGTGGCGCTGCTGGGCGACGCGGCGCACGGGGTGCATCCGATCGCCGGCCAGGGTCTGAACCTGGGCCTGAAGGGTGCGGCGGCGCTGGCCGAGACCCTGGTGGACGCGGCGCGGCTGGGTGAGGACATCGGCTCGCTGGCGGTGTTGGAGCGCTACGCCCGCTGGCGGCGGTTCGACACCGCGATGCTGGCGGCCGGCATGGACGCCTTCGTGCACCTGTTCTCCAACGCCAATCCGGTGCTGCGTCTGGCGCGCGGGCTGGGCATGGCGGCGGTGAACCGCATCGGGCCGGCGCGGCGGATGTTCATGCAGGAGGCCGGCGGCGGGTTGGGCGACCTGCCACGGCTGCTGCGGGGCGAGGCGCTGTGAGGAGCGAGACCTGCCCTACTCGCCCTCGGCCAGGGAGCGGGCTTCTTCCGGCAGCATGATCGGGACGCCGTCGCGGATGGGGTAGGCGAGTTTGGCGTTGCGGCTGATCAGTTCGCCCTTGGCGCGGTCGTACTCCAGCGGCCCGTGGGTCACCGGACAGACCAGGATCTCCAGCAGGCGCGGGTCGACGTCGCCGCCGAGATCGACGTGATGGGGTTCACTCATGACCAAGCCTTACTGGAGCGGATGCGGTTCGTCATCGTCGTCGTCGAGAGCGTCGATCTCCAGCAGCGCGGTCAGGACCTGGAAGCGGGCGGCGAAATCCTCGGCCTCGAGGATGGCCTGCTTCTCACTGGCGTTGAACGGCAGGCCCATGGCGAGGCTGTTGGCCAGCGCCTCCAGCGGGGCGGTCGAGGCGGTGTCCCAGTCGATGTCCAGCTCACGGTGGTTCAGGTAGCGCTTCAGCGCCTTGGCGAACCTGGGCCGGTCGACGCCGGCGAGCGGGGCCTCCTCCAGCAGGTCTGTCGCGAACGGTTCGAACCGCGAGCGCACCTGGCGATAAGGCGTGCGCACCGCGAGCTCCTCGCCGGCACTGAAACGGCAGATGCCGGTGAGCGTGATCAGGTAGCGCCCGTCCGAGGTCTCGGCATAGCTGGTGATGCGGCCGGCGCAGCCGACGGCGGCCAGCCCCGGGTTGGCCCGATCGCCGCCCGCGCGCTTCTGGATCATGCCGATCATGCGGTCGCCGGCCATGGCGTCGTCGACCATGTTCAGGTAGCGCGGCTCGAATATCTGCAGCGGCAGGTCGCCTCGCGGCAACAGCAGCACCCCATCCAGCGGGAACACCGGGATCACCTGGGGCAGGTCCGCCGCGGTCCTGTAGCCGGTGGTCATGGCGCGCCCTCCTTAAGAGAACAGGATCGCCGACAGCCGCCGGCGTCCCTGGCGCGCCACGTCGGACGCGCCGCCGGCCGCCTCGAACACCGTCAGCAGCTGCTTGCGCGCCGCCTCCTCGTTCCAGTCGCGGTCCTTGTCGATGATGGTCAGCAGGTGGTCGGCGGCCTCGGCGAGCTGTCCCTGGGCGGCCAGCGCCTTGGCGAGCTCGAAGCGCGCCTCATGGTCGCCGGCGTCGGCGGCCAGCCGCTGCTCGTACTGGCCGGTGTCGGAGGCGGGCTGGGCGGCTAGGGCGAGCGCCGCGCGGACGCTGTCGAGCTCCGGATCCTTGGAGCCGGGCGGGGCCATCTCCAGCACCTCCAGCGCACGCTCGGCGTCGCCCTGAGACTGGTAGACCCGCGCCATGCCGGCGATCGCCTTGAGGTTCGCTGGATCGGCCTGCAGCAACTGGGCGTAGGCCTGGGCCGCGCCGCCGACGTCGCCGAGGCTCAACGACTCTGCGGCCATGGCCAGCAGCTCCTCAGCCGCGCTCGCGTCGGCCGCGCCGGGATCGCCGATGCGCTTGACGAAAGCCTGCACCTCGCTGTCGGGCAGCGCGCCCATGAACCCGTCCACAGGCCGGCCGTCGACGAAGGCGAACACCGCGGGGATCGACTGCACCCGAAGCTGGCCGGCGTAGGCGGGGTTCTTGTCGACGTCGATCTTGACCAGCTTGACCGCGCCCTTGGCGGCCAGCACCGCGCGCTCCAGCGCCGGCCCCAGTTGCTTGCACGGGCCGCACCAGGTCGCCCAGAAGTCGACGATCACCGGCTGGATGCGCGAGGCTTCCAGCACGTCGGCCGCGAAGCTGGCGTCAGTCCCGTCCTTGATCAGGTCTGCGGCGGGTGGTGCGGCGGCGGTTTCCCCGATCAAGGTCATGCGGGCGGCTCCTTATTGGGTCTCGGGCTTGGGTCTCGGGTCGTCGTTGAACGTTCGCGCACCCTAGATGGTCGCAAGGCGCGTGCGCTTCAACGCCTGCTGCGTCAGGCCAGGGTCAGGCTTTCGAAGTCGACGATCAACGGCGAAATCCCGACGGCGGCCAGGAATGTGCGAAAGCCCGCCTGGCTGAGCGCGGTGGTCGCGGTGTTGACCAGCGGATGGAAGTTCACCGTGGCGGCGTCGGCCAGCGCCTTGTCCAGCACGAATCGCACGCGGCGCTCGGCGTCGTTGACCAGGGCGAAGGCGGTGACCGAACCCGGCGTCACGCCCAGCGTGCGCTCCATCAACTCGGCGGAGCCGAACGACAGCCGGGCCGCGCCGATCACCGCGGGCAGGCGCTTCAAGTCCACCTCAGTCGTGTCCTTGGCCGAGATCAACCAGAGCTGGCCCTTGGCGTCCTTGAGGAACAGGTTCTTGGTGTGGGCGCCCGGAAGCTGCGCCTTGACGTCCTCGCCCTCGCCGACGCGGAACACCGCGCGGTGTTCGAGCGTCGCGGGCGCCGCCCCGATCTGCTCGAGGAAGCCCAGCAGTTGCGCCTGGGTTTGCATCGCCGCTCCAATAGCGCAACTGGACGCGGATGCGAGCGCCTGGGTACAGGTGAGGGTCGAAGTATTCCGCTCTAACGTCGCGAGCCCGCCATGGAACTCGAGTGCTACCCCGTCGCCGAACGCCCGCCGGAGATCGTCGCGGGCCGCCCGCAGCGCGGCTGGATGGAGCGGTTCTCCGAACGCCATCCCTACCGCTGCCTGCCGCTGACCATGGCCAACACCACGGGGTGGGAGATCCTCTGTCCCATGGCCGTGACCATGGAGTGGAACGGCGGGGTGCTGCAGAGCGACATCACCCTGAAGCCCGACAACCCGAACCCGGATTTCCACCACCTGGTGAAGTCGCACTTCAGCCATGGGGTGGTGACCTTCCACCCGGGCTATCTGTTCCGTACGCCGCCCGGCTGGTCGATGTGGGTGATGGGGCCGCCCAACCACGTGAAGGACGGGATCCAGCCGCTCGCAGGGCTGGTGGAGACCGACTGGCTGCCGTTCCCCTTCACCATGAACTGGCACTTCACCCGACCCGGCCGCGTGCGCTTCGAAAAGGGCGAGCCGTTCTGTTTCATAACGCTCGTGCAAGACAAGCCGTTGGCGCAGATGCAGCCGGTGATCCGCCGCATGGACGCCAACCCCGAGCTGCGCGGTCAATACGACATGTGGGAGAAGCACCGCGCCGACTTCAACGCCAAGATCTTCCGCCTCGACCCGGAGGCCACCAAGGAGGCCTGGCAGCGGTACTATTTCCGCGGCGAATTCCCCGAGGACATCGCCCCTGCGCCCGAGGGTCACGTCAACAAGCGCCGGCTGAAGACGCCGCGGTTCGGCGGCTGAGGCGGATGGCGCAGACGCGGGTGGCGCAGACGTGGGTGGAGGCGGATCGCATGCGCGCCCGCTTGCCAACCGCCGGGGCGTCTGCCATAAGCCGCCTCTCGAAATTTCGGGGGCGGGACTTGTATCCGACCTCGAGGAGCGCGGGCGTAGCTCAGGGGTAGAGCACAACCTTGCCAAGGTTGGGGTCGAGAGTTCGAATCTCTTCGCCCGCTCCAAAAACCACCGCACGATCGCAGACTGAACAAACCCCCCTGTGGGGCATGCCCTCGCGGCAGGTTCTTGTGCTAAGGCCCGGATGAGAACGGCGGATGCCGGCGTTCGGCGCACCGCGGCGCGAGGGTGAGCACAGCATGAGCCAGGCAAACACGACGGCGGACCCGCGGACCGGCCCCACGTGGGGCGTGTCCAGCGTGCTCTATGCGGCGATGATCACCACCTATTCGGGATTGGGGGCGCTGTACGCCTTCATGCCGGTGGTGGGGCGCGACAGCCGTCCGGCCTCGGGCGCCGAGTCCGTGGCCGCGCGATAGGCGCAGGCAAAAAGGAAACCCCGCCGGCGCGGACGCCGACGGGGCTCTTCAGTCTGGGATCCCGCCGCTTGAACGGGGGGCGTCAGTTAGAACTTCTTGGTCAGAGCAATCTTGTAGGTGCGGCCGTAGGGATCGGCGTTACCCGGGTCGTAACTGTAGTCCACCCGCGCCAGCGGCGGGTCGGTGTCGAAGACGTTGGCGATGTTCAGGACGACCGTAGAGTCCCACGGCAGCTGGAGCCGATAGGTCAGGTCGGTGGTGATGTAGGCCTTGATGCTCTGCCCGTCGAGGGAGCGCGGCGTGATGGTGGCCTGAGCCGCCGTCGCGACGTCGCCGGTCGCCAGGTTGCCGATAAACACCGCTGGACGCTGGTCGCGATAGGCGCCGACGATGTTGGTCTGGATCCGCAGGTTATTCGGCCCGCGGGTGAACTCCGCATAGACACTGCCTTTCCAGCGCGGCAGCGCGAAGTAGCCGGTCTGGAAGTTCAGCTTGCCCACCGCGTTGAACGCCTGCCCCAGCACCAGACCTTGGGGGGTGACCACCCTGGCGACCTGGTATTTGTTCGTAAAGGTCACGTCCGTGCCCAGCGTGAACTCGGCGCCGGTCACGTCCCTGAAGGCGTCGAACACCTGATCGACCTCGATCGAGCCTGAGAAGTCGAAGCCGTCGGTCTTCACGCCGCCCGCGTTCGTGTACTGCGTGAAGATGGTGGCGATATTGGCCACCGCGCAGACGTTGGGACTGAAGGTGAAGCGCGCCTGCAGTTGGGCGAAGGCCGGATTGCCGCAGTTCACGCTGCTGTTGGCCGGGAACATCGCGGCGATGAGCGGCGCGAGGCCTTCCTGGACGAACGGCTGGGTGAAGTCGAAATTCCAGTAGTCGAGGGTCGCCCGCGCCGGACCCGCCTTGAAGATGGCGCCCACGCTGTAGGTGGTGGCCTTCTCGGGCTGGAGGTTCGGGTTCCCCGCGGTGATCGAGGCGCGATAGAAGCCGGACACCTGGGCGACGGTATTGGTCGGCGACGGGTCCAGATATTGCAACGGCGGCGCCCGGAAGGTGGTGCCGACCGACCCGCGCAGGGCCAGCCAGTCGAAGACCTTCCAGCGCAGGTCCAGCTTGGGGTTGAAGGTGTCCGAGCCGCCGCCGTACCGCTCATAGCGTGCGGCGACGTGGGCGCCGATGCCATCGGTGATCGGCAGGTTCAGTTCGGCGAACGCGGCGTAGACGTTCTGCACGACGTTGGTCGGCGTCGACAGCCCGCCCAACACGAACGGGCCGGCCTTGTTGGTGCAGTTGATCAGGCCATCGAGCAGGGTGTTGGGACATGGCGTCACGTTCACGTCGTTGAGCGCGCCGTAACTGGCCCTGTAGAAGTTGCGGCGAAACTGGCCGCCCGCCGCCCATCCGACCTTGCCGCCTGGAAGCTCGATGAAGGGCAGCTGGCCGTTCATCACGCCGTCGACCACGAACAGCCGGGTGGTGTTGTCGATCAAAGTGTCGCCGTGTATCCACCGGATCAGTTGCGGGTTGTTGGCCACAGAGGGACTGAACAACGGGTTGGCTTGGCCGGGGGTGACCAGGCCGACCGGGGAGAAGTTCGCGAAGTTGTTGGAGAACGGGTTCAGGTAGTAGCAGCCCACCGCGGTGTTGCCCGCGTTGGTGGTGAAGCCGTTGGTTACCGCCGACGTGCAGGTCGGGCTACCCGCGAGGCTGCCATAGCCGCGCAGCGCCAGTTGCTGGCGATAGGTGATCTGGTCGTAGCCACGATCATGGTAGTTCATCGCGTGGTAGGTGGCCGAGAGGTCCCAGCCGATGTCGTCGAACATCTTGCCGGAGAACCCGCCGGAAAGCCGATAGCTCTTGAAGACGAGGTGGTTGAGCCTGGGACCGCCCTCTTCGTCCGGGAGGCCGCTCGCCAACGGCAACCCGCTTGGACCGACCGGCCGGAACGTCACGCCCGCGAAGGCCACACCCGTCGCAGCCGCCGGGATCGCGTTGGGGAATTGCGTGCGCAACAGGGCCAGGCCCGGGTTGCTGGCCGGGATGTAATAGAATCCCGGGAACGGCGAGGTCGCAGCGTCCGGCGGCGGGTTGGTCGTCGGATAGGTCGGCGAGTTGGCGGTCAGCGAGGTGCTCTCGGCGTAGAGCGCCTCACCGTGGAACTTGAGCGTATCGCTCAGGTCGAAATTGGTTTCGCCGTAGAGCTGCAAGTGCGTTTCCGGGTTCGCCAGAAACGAGAAGACCGTCGAAAGGCGCGAGTAGCAGGCCTGTCCGCCCACGGCGGTCGAGCCCTGGCTGGTCGAGAAGCCCGGCTGTGCGCCAAGGGTGGCGCAACCCGGGTCGCGGATGACTGACGCCGCCGCGGTCTGCACTGCCCCGTTGACGACCGGGAAGAAGGCGCCGGGCGTGTTGGCCGGCGACCAGGTGCCTTCCGGATTCTGAAGATAGGCACGACGGTTGAAGGAGCGCGCGTTGCCGCGCAGTTTCCCCTGTGTCTGCCAACCGACGCTCAGCAGGATATTGCCCCGGTCGGTGTTGTAGCCGTAGACGGCGCTCAGATTGTAGTCGGGGTCTTCGGCGTCCGGCACAAATTTCACCGAGCCGGAGAGCAGAAGGCCGTCGTAGTTCTTCCGCGTGATGAAGTTCACGACGCCGCCGATGGCGTCCGAGCCGTAGGTCGCCGCGGCGCCGTCCTTGAGGACCTCGACCCGGCCGATGGCGGCCTGCGGCAGCGAGCCCACGTCCACGAAGGTGTTGCGCGTCGGCACGCCGGTGAGGCGCTTGCCGTTCAGCAGCACCAGGGTGCGGGCCGGGCCCAGGTTGCGCAGGTTGGCGCTGACCACCCCGTAGGGTGCGACGCCGGCGCCCGTGTCGAAGGTCTGCTGACCGTTGATGCCGCCGTTGGCGGGCAGCTCCTTCATCGTCTCGATGATGTTCGGACTGCCCCGGCGCTGGAGCGTATCGGCGCTGATCACGTTGACCGGCAAGGCGGCGTCCTCCGGCGTGCCGACGATGAAAGAGCCGGTGACCACCACCTCATCGACGGTCGCAGGCGCCGCTGCGTCAGCCGCGCTGGCCTGCAGCGGATGGGTCAACAGGGCGGCAAACCCCGTAGCCGCACTCGCAAAAAGGCGCCTGCGCGCCCTGGTGTTTGGCATGATTTCCCCCAAATGGCTAAATTAGTTCTGTATTAGGCGTTGAAATATCAGTAAAAACTGCCGATTTCTGACATGTGCGACGAAACCAAGTGTGGGACGACATAAAAGACGCCGCCCCGCGAGCGAGCGATACATTTCGATGCCGCAATATCAAGCCACATTTGACAGAACGGCAAAACGCCACGTCGGCGCGTTCTCAGGCATTTAGCAGCCGCGACCGATTCCGCTCTCGCGGCCTTGGCTTTCCTTATCAGGCCATAGCCGCTTTTCGAGCTTGTGCGCGCGAGCCCCCTGCGGGGCATGCCCTCACGGCAGGTTCTTGTGCTAAGGCCCGGATGAGAACCGCGGATGCCGGCGTTCGGCGCACCGCGGCGCGAGGGTGAGCACAGCATGAGCCAGGCAAACACGACGGCGGACCCGCGGACCGGCCCCACGTGGGGCGTGTCCAGCGTGCTCTACGCGGCGATGATCACCACCTATTCGGGATTGGGGGCGCTGTACGCCTTCATGCCGGTGGTGGGGCGCGAACTGAAAATCCCCGACGCCCTGGTCGCCTCGACGGCCTCGGCGTCGTCGCTGATCTGGTTCCTGGTGGCGCCCCTGTGGTCGTCGGCGTCCGACCGGGTGGGGCGCAAGGCGATCATCCTGGTGGGGTGCGCGGGCTTCGCAGGCTCCAGCGCGCTGACCGCGCTCGCCATCCACATCGGCATGGTCGGCTGGGTCGCGCCGATGACCGCCTTCGTCGCCATCGTCGGCTCGCGCTGTTTCATGGGCCTGTTCGGGTTCTCCGCGGGCCCGGCGTCGCAGGCCTATGTGGCCGACCACACCAGTCCCGAGAACCGCACGCAGGCCCTCAGCATGCTGGCCTCGGCGCAGGGACTGGGCAGCATCCTGGGCCCCGCCGCCGCACCGTTCATGATCCTGCCGATCCTTGGGCTCGCCGGGCCGATGTTCTTCTTCTTCGTGATCGGCACGGCGGTGTTGGTGGCGGCCTGGGTGCTGATCCCGGCCGACCGCCGCGAGAACGTTCCGGCGCGCGCCAGCCAGCCGTTGCTGCAGCGCCTGGGCCTGCGTGGCGGCTTCTGGGGCGACCCGGTGGTCGGCCCCTTCGTCTGGTGCTCGCTGTGGCTGGGCGTGGTGACCATCGTCAACGCCCAGGTGATCGGCTTCATGATCATCGACCTGACCGGCCTGCCGCCGATGAAGGCGCAGGTCTACACCGCCTATGTGCTGATGGGCGGGGCGCTGGTGTCGGTGGTGGCGCAGTCGGCGCTGATCCCGATGTTCAAGCTGCAGCCGGGCCGGCTGATCTGGCTGGGGCTGGTGATCGCCATCGTCGGCAACGCCGTGCTGGTGCTGTCGCAGTCGGTATGGCCGGCCGCGGCCGGTTTCGCGCTGGCCAGCCTCGGCTATGCGTTCATCCGGCCGGGGGTCACGGCGGGCGCCTCGCTGGCTGCTTCCGACTCCCGGCAGGGCGAGGTGGCGGGCGTGATCGCCTCCTCCGGCATCGCCGGCGTGATCTTCGCGCCGGTGATCGCGCTATCGATCTATCAGTACTGGCGTGACGGGCCTTACCTGATCAATGCGCTGGCGCTGGTCGCCATCCTGGTCTTCGTGCGGGCCAATGCGCCGCTGCGCAACGCCGGCGCGCAATCCTGATGCGCAGCTCGCAAAACGCCGGTTCACGGATGCTCAACCTCTAACGGGCTGTATAAGCTCGACAAGAGGACAGGGCATGAACCAGTTCGTGACGCTGCTGAGCGCAACCTGCGCGCTGGCCATCGGGGTCGGCGTGATGGCCTACTTCTACGGCTACGTCTTCCGCGCCAGGGGATTTCGGCCGCTTCACGCGGTCACGCTCTGCTCCACCGTGATGGCGTTGGCCCAGTTGATGTTGTCGATGCAGGGCGGGCCGGAGGCGGAGACGGCGCACGTCTCGGCGACGTTCTTCGTCGTCGTGGCGACCTTCGCGCAGGCTGTGGTGGCCGTGCGCGGCCGCAAGGCCCGAGCGCCGTTCGAGACTGCGGACACCGCACCGGCCGAGCCGGACGCCGCCTAGGGGCGGCACTCGGGCGTCCGACGAACGGTTGAGTTTACCGCGCCGCCGCGCCTAGCAGCGGGCCGCGGCTTGAGCCTGGCGCCGTCATCCTCGGGCTTGTCCCGAGGATCCATGCACAAGGGAGACGCCGGACAAGCAACCGAGCCGCCCCGCTCACCTGGCCGTCACGAAGCTCATAGATCCTCGGGACAAGCCCGAGGATGACGCGTTGGAGCGGCGAAAAGGAGAGCCCCTACCCCTCCGCCTCGTCCCCCAGGCCCATCATGTGGAAGCCCGCGTCGACGTGGATCAGCTCGCCCGTCGTCGACCTGCCAAGGTCCGACAGCAGCCACAGCGCGCAGCCGGCGACGCCCTCCATGGAGGTGTCCTCTTTCATCGCCGACATCGCCCGGCCCTGGGCGATCATCGCGCGGCCGCCGGAGATCCCAGCGAGGGACAGGGTGCGCATGGCGCCCGGCGACACCGCGTTCACCCGGATGCCCTTCGGCCCCAGGTCGCGGGCGATGTAACGGGTCGCCGCCTCTAGCGCGGCCTTGGCCACGCCCATGGTGTTGTAGTTCGGGATCGCCCGCTCCGAACCCATGTAGGTCAGGCAGATCATCGAGCCGCCGTTGGGCATCAGCGCCGCCGAGCGGCGGGCGCAGTCGACGAAGCTGAACGCCGAGATGTCCATCGCCCGCAGGAAACCCTCGCGAGTGGTGTTGTCCACGAACGAGCCCTTGAGCTCGTCCTTGTTGGCGAAGGCGATGGCGTGGACGAAGAAATCAATGGACCCGAACGCAGCCTCGACCGCGCCGAACGCGGCCTCCATCGAAGCGTCGTCGGTGACGTCGGCCGCAACCACGACCTTGGACCCCAGGCTCTCGGCCAGCGGCTGCACGCGCCGCTCCATGCCCGGCAGGTGCATGAACGCCAGCTCCGCGCCTTGCGCGGCGAGCTGCGAGGCGATGCCCCAGGCGATCGACTGATGGTTGGCGACGCCGGTGATCACGCCCCGCTTGCCGCGCATCAGCTCGCCCTTGGGCAGGTCGTAGTCGTCAGCCATGGCGGCGCGCGTCCTCTAGCGGTGTGCAGTGGAGCGTTTTGTGGCCGCGCCCGCAGCCAGGCGCAAGCCTAAGCCGGCCGCGCCATCACCAGGCAGCCGTTGGTCCCGCCGAACCCGAACGAGTTCGACATCACCGTGTCGATCTGCCGGTCGATCCGCTTGCGCACGATCGGCAGGCCCTCGAACACCGGATCGAGGTTCTCGATGTGCGCGCTCTCGGCGACGAAGTCGTTGCGCAGCATCAGCAGGGAATAGATCGCCTCCTGCGCGCCCGCCGCACCCAGGCTGTGGCCGGTCAGCGACTTGGTCGACGAGATCAGCGGCGGCTTGTCGCCGAACACCGCGCGCACCGCCTCCATCTCCTTCAGGTCGCCCACCGGGGTCGAGGTGCCGTGCGGATTGAGATAGTCGATCGACCGATCGACGCCCTCAAGCGCTAGGCGCATGCACCGCGCCGCGCCCTCGCCGGACGGCGCGACCATGTCGAAGCCGTCTGAATTGGCCGCATAGCCGATGATCTCGGCGTAGATCGTCGCGCCGCGGGCCTTGGCGCGATCCATGTCCTCCAGCACCACCACGCCCGCGCCGCCGGCGATCACGAAGCCGTCGCGGTCGCGGTCGTAGGCGCGGCTGGCGACGGCCGCCCGGTCGTTGAAGTTGCTGCTCATCGCGCCCATCGCGTCGAACAGCACCGACAGAGTCCAGTCCAGCTCCTCGGTTCCGCCGGCGAACACCACGTCCTGCTTGCCCATCAGGATCTGCTCATAGGCCGAGCCGATGCAGTGGGTGGAGGTGGCGCAGGCCGAGGAGATCGAAAAGTTCAGCCCGCGGATCTTGAACCAGGTGGCCAAGGTCGCCGACGCGCCCGAGCTCATCGCCTTGGGCACCGCGAACGGCCCGACCCGCTTGGGCCCGCGTTCCTTCGCCGTCTGGGCGGCCTCGATGATGGTCTTGGTGGAGGGACCGCCGGCGCCGATGATCAGACCCGTGCGCTCGTTCGACACCTCGGTCTCGGTCAGGCCCGCGTCGGCGATCGCCTGCTCCATGGCGATATGGCCGTAGGCCGTCCCCTGGGCGAGGAACCGCGCGGCGCGGCGGTCGACCATCGATTCCCATTCGATCTGGGGCGGCGCATGCACCTGGCTGCGGAAGCCGAGCTCTGCGTATTCAGGCGAGAAGCGGACGCCGGACTTGGCCTCACGCAAAGACTGCAGCACCTCCGCGGCGTCAGCGCCGATGGAGGAGACGATGCCAATTCCGGTGATGGCGACGCGGCGCATCCGTAGTTCCTTCGATGCCGTTCCAGCCTCAGGTCTCAGTATCAGGCCCCAGTATCAGGCAAGGTCCTGCGGGCGCATCAGGCCCACGCGCAGATCCTCAGCCCAATAGATAGGCTTTCCGTCGGCTTCCAGCACCCCGTCGCCGACGCCCATCACGAGCGCGCGATTGATCACACGCTTCATCTGGATGCGATAGACGATGGACTTGATCTCTGGCGTCACCTGGCCACCGAACTTCACCGTGCTGCAGCCGAGCGCCCGGCCGCGCCCCGCGCCGCCGATCCAGCCCAGGAAGAACCCGACCAGCTGCCACATGGCGTCCAGGCCCAGGCTGCCCGGCATCACCGGATCGCCCAGGAAGTGGCAGTCGAAGAACCACTGCTCGGGATTGATGTCGAACTGCGCCTCGACGTAGCCCTTGCCGTACTGGCCGCCCTCGTCGGTGATCTTGGTGATCTGGTCGAACATCAGCATCGGCGGCGCCGGC
Source organism: Phenylobacterium sp. (assembly GCF_030697305.1). Lineage (GTDB taxonomy): Bacteria > Pseudomonadota > Alphaproteobacteria > Caulobacterales > Caulobacteraceae > Phenylobacterium. The sequence continues at coordinate 28,455 of NZ_JAUYQL010000122.1, forward strand.
AGCTGCGCATTGCCCGGCCCGAACAGGTCGCCTCGGGCGCAGGCCAGCAGGTCCTCGCGGTCGTACCGGTCCTTGCCCTTCACGTTGGTCATTGTCCGCCCTTGTCAAATCAGCCCGCGCACGGACGGTCAGGCCCTAGCAGAGGCCGCCGCGCCGCTCAACGGCATTGGGATTCGGGCGCGGTTCCCCAAAGTTCGTTGGCCGCGGCCCATCCGGTGGCCCCGTCGGCTCGCACCCGGCACCAACCCTTGGTGCAGCGATCCAACGCCGCCAGGGCGCGGGAGTTCAGCAGCGCCGCCGTGCGCGAGGCCGGCTTCGCCGAGCGGTGCAAGACCACCGGGTCGGAGCTGAGGTTCATCACCATACGGCGTCCGTCGGTGGTTCGCCGGTGCACCCAGGCGAGGCCGCCTTGCGGATCGCAGACGCGCCGCCACTCCACCGTCTCGGCCACCACCTGCACCGGCAAGCCGCGGGCATGATAGATCCACAACAGCCGGTGATCGTCGCCGGGGCCGGCGCGGGCGTTCACCGTGTCGAACTTCAGCGACACATAGCGCGGCACCGGCAGGCCGGACGGCGTCGGCCGATCGGCGGCCAGCGCGACGCCGGCGCTCGCGGCCAGAACCAGGGCGATCGCCACCCTCAAGGCTCGCATGGGTATATCGCCCCGCACCCGTTCGACCTTCGCCCGCCTGCCTTGGCCGCTTTGCCTTGGCCGCTCTCGGGCCCTTTGCTAGAGGTTGACTCTCAACGCGCCCGAGCCTGGGCTTCGCCAAGTCCCCTTTTCAGATCGCCCATGGCCGCCCGCAAGCCGAAAGTCATCGTTACGCGCAAACTTCCAGATCCGGTCGAGACCCGGATGCGCGAGCTGTTCGACACCGAACTCAACCTGACCGACGAGCCGCTGGGCCGTGAAGGCCTGATCGCGGCCTTCCAACGCGCCGACGTCATCGCCCCCACCATCACCGACCGGATCGACGCCGACGTCATCGCCCACGCCGGCGAGCGGCTGAAACTGATCGCCAACTTCGGCGCCGGAGTCGATCACATCGACGTGTCCGCCGCCAACGCCGCCGGCCTCACCGTCACCAACACGCCCGGCGTGCTCACCGAGGACACCGCCGACCTCACCCTGTCGCTGATCATGGCGGTGTCGCGCCGCGTGGTGGAGGGCGCCAACCTCGTGCAGTCCGGCGGCTTCACCGGCTGGTCCCCCACCTGGATGCTGGGTCGGCGGATCTACGGCAAGCGCCTGGGCATCGTCGGCATGGGTCGCATCGGCCTGGCGGTCGCCCGCCGCGCGCGCGCCTTCGGCCTGCAGATCCACTACCACAACCGCAAACCGGTCAGCCCGCGCATCGCCGAGGAGGTCGAGGCCACCTACTGGGAGAGCCTCGACCAGATGCTGGCCCGCATGGACGTGATCTCGGTCAACTGCCCGCACACGCCCGCCACCTACCACCTGCTGTCGGCGCGGCGGCTGAAGCTGCTCCAGCCGCACGCCATCGTCGTCAACACCGCCCGCGGCGAGATCATCGACGAGGACGCCCTGGCCGAACTGCTCGCCACCGGCGGCCTGGCCGGCGCGGGCCTGGACGTGTTCGAGCGCGAGCCGGAAATCAACCCGCGCCTGCTCCACCTGCCCCACGTGGTGCTGCTGCCGCACATGAGCTCGGCCACCGCCGAGGGCCGCTTCGACATGGGCGAGAAGGTGATCATCAACATCAAGACCTGGATGGACGGCCACCGCCCTCCCGACCGCGTCATCCCGTCGATGTTGTAGGGGGGTGAGCGGTTGTGCGTGACCCACACACCTCGCAATCCGGATCCGCCCCCACCCGCACCGTCCGCGTCTCGGCCGCCAGGGCGTCGTAGATCATCAGCCGTCCGGTCAGCGAGCGCCCCGCGCCGGTGATCAGCTTCACCGCCTCCAGCGCCATCATCGAACCGACGACGCCCGCCAGCGCGCCCACCACGCCCACCGCCGCGCAGGTCTCCGCGTCCGGCGGCGTGTCCGGCACCAGGCAGCGGTAGCAGGGCCGGCCTTCGAACACCCCCACCTGCCCGGTCCAGCGGCCGATCGCCCCGCTGACCAGCGTCTTGCGTTCCGCCACGCAGGCGGCGTTGACGCAGAACCGCACCCCGAAGTCGTCGGTGCCGTCCAGCACCAGGTCGCAATTCGCCGTCAGCGCGCGCGCATTGCCCTCGTCCAGCGCGGCCTGCACTGCATCGACGCGCACAAACGGATTGAGGCCGCTCAGCCGCTCAGCCGCCGCCTCCACCTTCGGCCGCCCGACGTCGGCCTCGGCGTAGATCACCTGGCGCTGCAGGTTGGAGACATCGACCACGTCGGGATCCACCAGCGTCAGCCGCCCGACCCCCGCCGCGGCCAGATACAGCGCCGCCGGCGCGCCCAGGCCGCCGGCCCCGACGATCAGCACATGGGCGGCCTTGAGCTTCTGCTGTCCCGGCCCGCCCAGCTCGCGCAGCACCAGATGGCGGGCGTATCGCTCGACCTCCGCATCGGAAAACGTCATCCGCCTTGACCTTGCCCTGCCCGCTGGCCACATCGCAGGCCATGTCCGACACCGCGAGCGCCTTTCCCAATTGGCATGGGACCACCATCCTTGCACTGCGCAAAGGGGGCGCGACGGTGATCGCCGGCGACGGCCAGGTGTCGATGGGCGCCACCATCGTCAAGGGCAACGCCCGCAAGGTGCGCCGCCTCGCCGACGGCCGGGTGCTGGCGGGCTTCGCCGGCGCCACCGCCGACGCCTTCACCCTGATCGAGCGGCTTGAGGCCAAGCTAGAGCAATATCCCGAACAACTGGCCCGCGCCTGCGTGGACCTGGCCAAGGACTGGCGCACCGACCGCTACCTTCGCCGGCTGGAAGCTATGCTGCTGGTCGCCGACAAGAACTCGATCTTCACCGTCACCGGCGTCGGCGACGTGCTGGAGCCGGAGAGCGGCGTGGCGGCCATCGGATCGGGCGGCAACTTCGCTCTGGCCGCCGCCCGCGCCCTGATGGACAGCGATCTCGACGCCGAGCAGGTGGCCCGCAAGGCCATGGGCATCGCCGCCGACATCTGCGTCTACACCAACCGCGACCTGACCGTAGAGGCGCTCTAGGCGCCGGAATTGATCCTTCAATGACCGAGTTTTCCCCGCGCGAGATCGTCTCCGAGCTCGACCGCTTCATCGTCGGCCACCAGGCGGCCAAACGCGCCGTGGCCGTGGCCCTGCGCAACCGCTGGCGCCGCCGGCGCGTGCCCGACGACCTGCGCGACGAGGTGACGCCGAAGAACATTCTGCTCATCGGCCCCACCGGCGTCGGCAAGACCGAGATCGCGCGGCGCCTCGCCAAGCTCGCCCAGGCGCCGTTCCTCAAGGTCGAGGCCACCAAGTTCACCGAGGTCGGCTACGTGGGGCGCGACGTCGACCAGATCGTCCGCGACCTGGTGGAAAGCGCGCTGGCCATGGTCCGCGACAAGCGCCGCGCCGGCGTGCGCGCCCGCGCCGAGGCCTCGGCCGAGGAACGCATCCTCGACGCCCTCACCGGCCCGGGCTCCACCGCGGCGCGGGAGTCCTTCCGCAAGAAGCTCCGCGCCGGCGAGCTGGACGACAAGGCGGTGGAGCTGACGCTCGCCGACACCAGCGCCATGGGCGGCTTCGAGGTCCCCGGCCAGCCCGGCGGCATGGGCGTGCTCAACCTGTCGGAGATGATGGGCAAGGCGTTCGGCGGCCGCACCAAGACCCACAAGACCACCGTGGCCGGCGCCTGGGCCCCGCTGATCGCCGAGGAGAGCGACAAGCTCCTGGACCAGGAGGCCCTGACCCAGGAAGCCCTGGAGCTGGCCGAGAACCAGGGCATCGTCTTCCTCGACGAGATCGACAAGGTCG
>NZ_JAUYQL010000088.1 GCF_030697305.1 Phenylobacterium sp.
CGCGACGACGGCACCAGCTTCACCGTCGGCGTCGAGCGGCTGCACCTGGAGCAGGACGCGGGCAAGTCGCTGCACGATCAGGACCCTGACGCGACCTACGTGGACCTGAACCGCGCCGGCACCGCGCTGATGGAGATCGTCTCCAAGCCCGACATGCGCTCGTCCGACGAAGCCGCAGCCTATGTGAAGAAGGTGCGCACGATCCTGGTCTATCTCGGCGCCTGCGACGGCGACATGGAGAAGGGCAACCTGCGCGCCGATGTGAACGTCTCCGTACGCCGTCCGGGCGAGGGCCTGGGCACGCGCTGCGAGATCAAGAACGTCAATTCGTACCGCTACATCCAGCAGGCGATCGAGTACGAGGCGCGCCGCCAAATCGAGATCCTCGAAGACGGCGGCAAGATCGTGCAGGAGACGCGCCTGTTCGATCCCACGAAGGTCGAAACGCGTTCGATGCGCTCGAAGGAAGAAGCACACGACTACCGCTACTTCCCCGATCCCGATCTGCTGCCGCTGGTGCTGGATCCCGCCTGGGTGAAGTCGATACAGGACAGCCTGCCGGAACTTCCGGACCCCAAGAAGGCGCGCTTGCAGTCGCAATACGGACTGTCCGCCTACGACGCCGGCGTGCTGGTGGGCGATGCGGCCAAGGCCGACTTCTTCGAGGCCGCGGCGGCGGGGCGCGACGCCAAGCTGACCTCCAACTGGGTGACCAACGAGCTGACGGCGCAGTTGTCGGCCGCCAACCTGGAGATCGCGGACAGCCCGCTGAAACCCGAAGCCATCGCCGAGCTGGTGCGGCTGATCGAGGAAGACGTGATCTCCTCCAAGATCGCCAAGGAAGTCTTCGAGCACATGTGGGCAGGAGAGGGCGCGGCCAGCGCCATCGTCGAGGCCCGCGGCCTGCGCCAGGTCAGCGACACCGGCGAGCTGGAAGCGATGATCGACCGGCTGATCGCCGCCAACCCCGGCCAGGCCGAGGCCGTGAAGGCCAAGCCCCAAGCGATCGGCTGGTTCGTGGGTCAACTGATGAAGGAGACCGGCGGCAAGGCCAATCCGGCCACCATCAATCAGATGCTCCGCGCCAAGCTCGGCGGCGACTGACGGCCTCTACCGGTCGCCTATGATGTCGAAGATCAGCCCGCTGGCGATGGCCGCCAGCAGGTAGTCGTCGTCGACCCGATACCAGGCGTAGCCGCGCGGTGGCGCGCGCAGATGGTAGCGACCGTAGTCGTTCAGCATGTAGCCCCGGTACGACGGCGGCAGGTAGGCGCCGCGCCGCCAGGCGTTGTAGCCCGGCCGGTAGTAGGGGCTCGTGTAGTAGGTTTGCGGCGGCGGGCCGTAGTGCCAAGTGTTGTTGAAATAATACCCGTTATGACGGCCACGATCCCAGCCTCGGTCGCTGCGCCGATCGTCCCTGTCCCAGCGGCCGTCGTTACGACCGTCGCCCCGATCCCAGCGCCTGTTTCCCCTGTCAGAACGTCGATCATCGCGGCGGTCGTCGCGCCTGTCCCAACGGTCGTCGCCGCGCTCGTAGCGCGGCTGGGCGCTCGCGTCGCCCGCGGACAGGGCGAGCGGGCCAGCGACCACCGCGGCCAGCGTCAGGCTCATGATCAGGCGTTTCATTGTCGAGTCTCCTGGCGTCCGGCCGCTCGGCGGTCGGACAGTCATCCCTCAGGCGATCACCTTGGGGAAATCGGCCTGAACCGCGCCTGAACGGCGCCAGCGGTTGTCAGTCGCGCCCGCAGGGTCCAATGCGGAGCCTCTCACCGGATCAGGACCCCCGCCATGCCGCAACCGATCGACCTGCATTATTGGCCCACCCCGAACGGCCACAAGATCACCATCGCGCTCGAAGAGATGGGCCTGGCCTATGAGATCAAACCGGTGAACATCGGCCGAGGCGATCAGTTCAAGCCGGAGTTCCTGGCGATCAGCCCGAACAACCGCATGCCGGCGATCGTCGACCCCGACGGCCCGGGGAGCCAGCCGATCTCGGTGTTCGAGTCCGGCGCGATCCTCCAGTACCTGGGCCGCAAGACGGGCAAGCTGTATCCGGCGGACGAGCGCGCGCGGGTCGCCGTCGATGAATGGCTGTTCTGGCAGATGGGCGGCCTGGGGCCGATGCTGGGCCAGGCGCACCACTTCCGCGGCTATGCGCCGACCATGACCTCGGACCAGCGCCACATCGGCTACGGCGCCATTCGCTACACCAACGAGGCGCACCGTCTGTACGGCGTGCTGAACCGGCGGCTGGAGGGGCGAGACTATCTGGCCGGCGACTATTCGATCGCCGACATCGCGTCCTGGCCGTGGACCTCGACCTGGGCGATGCAGGGAATCAATCTCGAGGAATTCCCCAACGTGCAGGCCTGGCGCGCCCGGATCGAGACCCGTGACGCGGTGAAGCGCGCGCTGGCCAAGGGCGAAGCCCTGCGGCGTGATAACGCAAGCCTTGCCGCCAGCGGGGCGCAGGCCGAAGAGGCCCGGCGCATGCTGTTCAACCAGCGGGCGCGTTAACTCCGGGGAGATACAGATTTCGCTGCAGTAAAAGGCGCCGAGGGCTCGACTGTGGCCAATAGATCACGGGCCGTGTCGAGTTAACTATATGTTCAGCCGCGATCGACTCTCCTGGCTTCCAGGATGACCAAAAGCGATCTCCAGAACGGAGGCGCAGCGGTCTTGGGAAGGGTTGAAGATCATGCTCATGAGCATGGAAGTTGGAGCCGTCGAGGGCCTGCCGCTGCCGAAGGCGGACGCCAGCGGGGACGAGCTGTTCCGCCTGGCGATGCTGTATTCCACGGGTCAGGGCGGCGCGCCGCTCGACTATGTGTCGGCCCACATGCTGTTCAATCTGGCCGCCATGCGCGGCTCGGTGGAAGCCAAGGTGTACCGCAAGGAGCTCAGCCAGGAGATGGCGTCCGAAGACGTCGCCGAGGCCCAGCGCGCCGCGCGCGAATGGCTGGCCAACGGCTGAGGGCGGCGCCCGCGCTCCCAACGCTTCCTTCTCCCGCAAGGGGAGAAGGATACGAGCAGTCGCCCAATCTCGAAAATTAGCGTGGCGCCCGCGCCTTAACGAGGCTGGTCGCCTAGGGCGTAGCTGAAGCCGATCGGCGACAGGTCGCGGAAGTACTGCTGCACGACGATGCCGAGCGCCGCGACGCCGCTGCGCGGCACGTAGACGATGTCGAAGCGGCGCAGCGGCACCAGGTCCGCGGACGACGAGCGCAGGCCGCGCAACAGATTGGCCCGACGCATCATCCCCACGCCGTCCGGCCCACGTCGGATGATGATCACCCGGCTGCGGTCTGCGGTGGGCTTGAAGTCGCCGGCCTGGACGACCGCGCGTAAAGCGTCTGCGTCGCCGGCCATGTCGTAGATCCCCGGATTGCCGACCTCTCCACCCACGAACACCTTCAGCGGGGCGGCCTTGGCGGTGACGTAGACGTCGGGACGCAGCAGCACCGTCGAGAAGGATTCGGCCAATGCCGCCTGCACCTCGGCGATCGTCCGGTCGGCGGCCATAACTGGCGGCGTCAAGCCGGGGGCCACGCGACCGTCCGGCTGCACGGTCAGGGTCTTGTTCAGTTCCGGGGCTGAGGGCAGGGCGATCTCCAGCTCGTCGCCCGGATAGAACCGGTAGGGCGGCTCGTAGTCGCTCCAATCTGCGTAGGGGATATCAGCGAAGTCGGCGCGCGCCGTTGGGGCGGTGGCCTTGTCGCCTGCGCCGGCGCAACCGGCGAGCGCCAGGGCGGCCAGGAGCACCATTCGACGGGCGGGGCGGTGATCTGTGCTCATGAGCCAATGGTTAAAGAGAATGGGTAACGGATCGTTAAGGGCGTCCGGCCACGGTCATTCGGTGAACTGGATTGGTCGGAATCACCATGGCGGCGCCTGCAGCTTGGAACCTCAAAGGCCCGGACGCCACGTCTGGATCGGAATGGGCGTCGCGGCCGCGCTATGTGGTCAGCGACATACCGACGCTGCTGTGGCGCGAACGCGGGCTGATGCTGGTTGTGTTCGCCGTGATCTTCGCCCTCGGCCTGATGGCGGCGTTCAGCATGAAGACCCGCTATCCGGCCTATTCCAGCGTCCTGGTGCGCTTGGGCCAGGAGTACGTTTACGAACCCCGCGCCGGCGACGCCGGTCGTGGCGCGGTGCCTGACTCCGACCAGGTCATCCAGTCGGAAACCGAGATCCTCAGCAGCGCACACCTGAAGCAACGGGTGATCGAGCGCCTGGGCCTGGCCTACATCGATCCCAAGCTCGCCGAGCGCTATGCCTCCGCGGGTCCCGCCGACAAGCGCGAGATCAGCGGCATAGCGCTGCGCGAACTGCAAAGCGGCTTCAAGGTCGAGACCGCGCCCGACACCCCGATCATCCGCGTCAGCTTCACCCACCAGAAGCCGGAGGTCGCGGCCCGGGTGCTCAACACCCTGTTGGAGGAGTACCTGATCTATCGTCGTGCCGTGCTGTCGGAGACCGACTCGCCGGCGCTGGAGCAGCAGCGCCAGAGCTTCGAGCAAAAGCTGGCCGCCGCCGATTCGGCTTACGAGCAGTTCCTCAACAACAACCGGATCGGCGATTTCGTCGCTGAGAAGACCTCGCTGTCGCAACTTCAGGCGCAGATCGAGCAGCAGAAATACCAGACCGACGCCCAGCTCCAGGATCGTCTGGGCAGGCTGGCGGCGCTCAACGGCCAGCTTGCGGCGCTGACGCCCGAGGTCGGCCTGTTCCACGACATCAACCCCGCCGCCGCTGACAAGCTGGTTCAGCTCAAGGTGCAGCGCGAGGACCTGCTGGCGCGCTACAAGCCCAACGCACGCCCGGTCCAGGAGCTGGACTACCAGATCGCCCAGCTGCAGATGGCGATCGGCGCAGGCCGCACCAGCGGCGAGAGCGCGCGCCGCGTCGGCGTCAATCCGGTCTACCAGACCGTCCAGACCGACAAGATTCAGCTCGCCGCGGAATCCGCCGCCTTGCGCCAGGCGTCGGAAGCGCTGGCGCGCCAGATCCAGCAGGTCACCGACCGGCGGATCAAGCTGGCGGGCTTGGAGCCGGCGTTCCAGGAACTCAGCCTCGACCGCGACGTGCTGCAGGCCAACGTGCGCGACTTCACCGTGCGCGAGCAGCAGAGCCGAGCGGCTCAGGAGATCCAGGCCTTCTCCAACGACAACATCCGTATCGTCGAGCGCGCCCTGCCGCCGACCAAGGGAACCAGCCTGAAGAAGCCGGTGGCGATCCTGTCGCTGCTGTTCGCCGGTTTCACCGCGCTGTGCGCCGGTCTGCTGCGCGCCTTCCTGCGGCCTGGCCTGCCGACCCCGCGATCGGCGGCGCGCACGCTCGACCTGCCGGTGCTGGGCGCAGCCTCGCTCAAACCGCGCACCGCCTGAGATGCGACGGCGCGACGCCACGGGGCGAACTGCGCTAGCCTGCAGCTCCCTGCTTTGGCGGCGATTCGACTGATGGTGGACCTCAACGCCGAGATGGCCGAGCTGTGGGCTTCGTTGGGAGCTTCCGCGCCTGGCCGAGCGCGCACTGTGCAGCTGGTTTCCGCGCGTCGCGGAGAAGGCGCCTCGACCGTCGCGCGCGAACTCGCCCGTTATGTCGCCGCTTCAGGCCGCACCGTGTGGCTGATCGACCTGGACCTGCTGGCCTCGCCGCAACACGCGATCCTGGGCGCCGATCCGTCGCGCTATGGCGTGATGGGCGAGCCGACCGCGGCCACACCCGATGGTTCGGTGTTCTTCACGGTGCAACCCGGCGGCCGCACCTCAGATGGTCGCCCGTGGCCCGACGGCGCCTATCTGAACGCGCATCGCGTTGGCCGCGCCAACCTGTGGGTCACCCGCTTTCGCCGCGACCTGCTGCGGGCTGGCCAGACCGTCCACGTGGTGCAGAGCCCGCGCTACTGGGAATCCCTGCGCCGCCACGTTGAGGTGGTGATCGTCGACGCGCCGTCGGCCGACAGATCTCAGGCCGCGATCACGCTCGCGCCGTTCATGGATCAGACCGTGCTGGTGGTGGCCGCGGACGAGGCTGACGTGCGTGCGCCCGCTCTGTTGCGCGACGCGATCGGGGGGGCGGGCGGCACAGTGGCCGGCCTGTTCTTCAACCGCATGACGCTCGGGCCGCCGCCGTTCCTGAAGGGCATCCTGCCGTGACTCAGGTCGCCTGGAGCCCGGCCGGCTCCACGCGAGGGCGCGGGTTCGATCTGGTCGGCGCTGGGATCGCCTGCGCCTGTGTGCTGATGCTGGTGATTTACAGCCAGGGCTGGGTGATGCCGCTGACCGGCGAAACCCCGCAGGCGGACAGCAACAGCCTGGTGCGCGCCCTGTTCTTCCCGGCCTATGCGATCGGCCTGGGCATGTTGGCGATGAGCCCGCGGGACACCGCGCTGGCGGCCTTGCGCCAGCCGTTCCTGCTGATTCTCCTGGCGATCGTCGGCATCTCGGTGACGTGGTCTATCGCGCCCGACCAGTCCGCGCGACGGGCTGTCGCGGTCTATCTGACGACGCTGGGCGGGGTGGCGCTGGCCGTTCGCTATCGCTGGGCGCAGATGACCGAGGTGATCGCCGCGACCTTCGCCCTGCTGGCCGTCGTGGCGCTGCTCGCCGGGCTGCTGACGCCATCCCTCGGGCGGATGTCGGAGATCTTCCCCGGCGCGTGGCGCGGCGTCTGGCCCGAGAAGAACGCGCTGGGCGGCAACATGGCTCTGGGCTTCATATCGCTGGCCGCCGCCGCCATGCTGAACCCCCGACGGGCTTGGCTCTGGTGGAGCTTTGCGGCCCTGACCCTCGCGCTGGTTCTGCTGTCGACATCGAAGACCTCGCTGGTGAGCCTGTTGCTGGGCGCAGGCGCGCTGGTGTTCGTGGCGCTGATCCGGCGCGGACCGGTGATGCGAATCGCCACGATCTGGGCCGGCGTCGTGGGCGTCGTGCTGTCTGCGGCGGTGCTGCTTTTCGCCGCCGACGTGGTGTTCAACCTGCTGGGCAAGGACGCCACCTTCACGGGCCGCACGCTGATCTGGGACGCCGCCATGCGGCAGATCGAGCAACGACCCTGGACCGGCTTCGGCTATGAGGCGGTGTGGACGCTGAAGGGCGTCTGGGGGCCGCTCGCCTGGATCGTCAAGGACGCCGGCTTCAAGCCCCAGCACGCCCACAACGCCTGGATCGAGCAGTGGCTGGGCCTCGGCGTTTTCGGCCTGGCGGCGTTCGCATTGATGTGGGTCGAGACCGCGGTGCTCGCCGCCGTGGCGATCTTCCGCGAGCGCGGCGCCTACCTGGCCGCGCCGTTCCTGCTGGTCTACGGCCTGATGTCGCTGACCGAGAGCGTGGCGGTGACCTACAACGACCTGCGCTGGGTGTTGTTCGTGGCGGTGGCGGTGAAGCTCGCCTGGCCGGACAGGCCGTTGGACGTCAACCCACGCCCAGCCGTCGCGCGGCGTCGCTGACCGTCGCGATCTCGAATCCCGCCGCCAGCGCCTCGTCAATCAACCGCGTGAGCGACTGCGGCGTGCAGCCCCACGGGGAAGGGGCGTCGCGTACGTCGTGGGTGTAGAGGATCAGCCAGGCCCGCGCGCGCAGGGCTCGCCCCATCCAGTCGCGGGCCCGCGCCTCGCCGTCGGGTCCCTCGATCCCCACCGCGGGCGCCTGGTTCAGGTCCACGCCCAGCTCGATCAGACCTGGATGCAGCGCGCGCAGCACCGAGAACCGTGACCCCAGCGCACGCTTCGGCCCCGCCGCCACGTCGCCGTAAGGATAGGCGAAGGTCGTCGGCGCTGGCAGGCCCCAGCGGGCGAACTCGGCGGTGTTGCGCGCCGCCTCGACGTCGGCCGCGTCGGCCGAGGCCTGTCCGCAATCCAAGTGTGAGAATGTGTGGCAAGCGACCTCGTGTCCGGTCTCGGCCAATTTCCGATAGTCGGCGGCTTCTGCGCATCGGCCCATGGGCACGTCCTGGCCGGCCAGGCCGCCACAGACGAAGTAGGTGCCCCTGGCGCCGCGCGCCTCCAGCAACTGGGCGCCCGTGTGGACGGCGGTGGCGGGCGCATCGTCGAAGCTGAAGCTGATCATCGGCCGCTCAGGCGCGATGGCCAGGGGGCGGCGGTGAACGAGCCGCACGACGCGGCGGCGCAGCTTCCCCTGCAAAGAGCGGTCGGGCTGGTAGGCGTCGGCATAGGCTTTCAACGGATGGTCTCCGCGTAGAGGGCGGCGCGGTAGAGGCGCATGGCGAACTCCCGCGCGCCGAGCGGCGCAGCATCGGCAAGGGCGAAGGCCTTCAGCGCCGGGCGCCACACCGTCGGCAAGGGCACGCGCCTAAGCGCCCGGGCGACCCGATAGCTCGGGTAGTCGGCGACGACCTGCGGATGACGTTCGGCGACGCGGGCGAAATTGGCGGCCGATTGCTCGTACTTGGCGGCGAGGGTGGCGGCGCTGTCCAGGCCCAGATGGGTGGCGGTGTTGTCGATGTGCAGGATCGGCCAGCGACGCACGGCGCGCATCGCCCACTCGACATCCTCCCATCCCCAGCCCGAGAACCCTTCATCGAAGGCCTCGGCGTCGAACACGTCGCGGCGGATCAGCAGATTGGAGGTGAACAGCGTCTTTTCGGGCGCCAGGCGACGGGCGTCACAGCCTAGGCAGTCGCTGTTGGCGGCCATGCGTCGGTGCAAAGCGGTCTCGCGGCGAAGCGGCGCCTGCTTCAGCGAGAAACCGCCGAAGGCGATCGGCGGGTTCTCGTCTTCCACCAGCGAACGCCAGCGGCCGAGGAAGTGGGGATCGTCCGGCGCCATGTCGCTGTCCAGGAACAGCAGCGCTTCTCCGCGGGCATGGGAAGCCAGGCGATTGCGGCCCTTGGCGCGGCCGACGTTGGCGGCCAGGCGCACGAACCTCGCGGGCGTGCGGGCCGCCGCTACGGTCTGCGTCACGCGCTGTGCCAGAACCTCGTCCTGGGAGCCGTCGTCCAGCAGCACGATCTCGACGTCGGCGGCCTCGCGGTCGAGCGCCAGGAGCAGGTCGACCGGATCGTCGCCCTTGAACGGGATCAGCACCGACAGACGCGGCTGTGCGCCGGCCCAGGTGCTGTTGTCGAAGAGGGTTTCGTCGCTGGCGCTCATGCCGCAGGCCTGGCGCGCACAGTGCGCAGAAGCTGGCCGGCGCGCGACCGCAGGCCGCCGGCGTCCAGCACATAGACCACCACGCCGTAGACCAGGGCGCCCACGCCGGCTTTCAGCGCCAGTTCGATCACACCGCCCAAGGAAGGCACCTCGTTCACCGCCAGGCCCATCAGAAGGGTGGCCAAGCCGGCCTCTGCGAGCGTCTTCCACGGGATCGGCAGGTCGACGAGGCCGCGGCCCAAAGCCAGGGTGGCGATCAGGCCCAGTCCGAAGCTGATCAGGGTGGCGAGCAAGGCGCCGGTCAGTCCCATGTGCGGGATCAGCACCAGATTGAGCGCCAGGTTGGCCACGGCCGGGATCGCCATCGCGGCCAGCAGCCGGCCGGTGCGCCGCGCCAGCGTGAACGCCTGGCTGAAATAGTAGGTGGTCATGCCGCCAAGGAAGCCGCTGGCGGCGATCCATGGCGTGACCTGGGCCGCGCCTTCGCGCAGGGCCGGGCCCACCAGCAGGTCCGACAAGGGTCCGGCGGTGAGCGCCACGCCTGCCGCGGCGGGTAGCGTCAGCAGGATCATCAGCGAGGCCTGTTCGCGCGCGGCGCTGGCCAGCGCCGGCCGGCCGCCCCGCTCCATGGCCATGATCAGCGCCGGCGCGCCGGCGCCGCCCAGCCAAATGAACAGCACGTCGAGGGTGCGGTTCGCGAGGCTGTAGCCGGCGTGGTAGACGCCGACGCTGGCCTCATCGAGGTAGGCGGCGATAACGAAGCGGTCGGTGGTCGCCAGCACCAGCGCCAGAATCAACGACAGGGCGACGGGCGTGCCGTAGGCGGCGTAGCTGCGCGCGCGTTTGGGTTCGAAACGTCCGCCTTTGGCGCGCCCCAGTTCACGCGGCAGCAGCACCATGGCGCAAAGGCCGGCGGCGGCGGCTGCGCCCAGCACGGGAGCAGCTCCACCCCAGCCTGCCAGCGCCATAGCGACGCCGATGCCGAAGGCGCCCAGGGTCTGGGCGATGTCCATGAACGCGGCGTTGCGCACCTCGCCCGCGGCCCGCTGGCGCTGCTGGATGAGGTTGGCGATCGAGCGGGGCGCAACGGCCGCGAGACCTGCTGCGGCGGCCAGCTTCAGGTCGTGCTGCATCGGCCAAAATGCGATGACCAGAGCCGCCGGCGGCAGCGCAGCGAGCAGCACCAGCCAGGTGCGATAGAGGGTCGCCATGTGTTGCGAGGCGTCGCCCCTGGCCTCCTCGCCGACCCAGAAACGGGCCATGGCGGCTTCGGTCCAGGTGAGCAGGCTGGTGTGCACCAGCACCATCACCGAGAAGCCCAAGGCGTAGTGGCCGTACTGCTCAGGCGTCAGCAGGCGGGTGAAGGTGACGATGGTGAGCAATCCCACCACCCCCTGCACCACATTGACCGGCAGATAACCGATCACGCCTCGCCAGAACATCGGGGCTCCTTGAACCTGCGACCGCCGAATATGGCGCGCCTGGGCGACCATGCGGCAAGACCTGTTGCGATCGGATAAAAGCCGCTGGGCTGTACGCTCAGCGCACCGCCTTGCGGTCGCCTAGCAGGCAAGGCAGCGTCATCGTCAGTATGTAGAGATCGAGCCACAGCGACTGGCGCTCGATGTACTCTACGTCGAGGGCGACGCGCACGCGGACGGACTCCGGCGTATCGACCGGTCCGCGCGAGCCCTTGATCGCCGCCCAGCCGGTCATGCCGGGCTTCATGCGGTGGCGGTGGGCGTATTCGGTGACCAGGCGGGCGGACTCCACATCGCCGGTCTTCATGCCGACAGCGTGGGGGCGGGGGCCGACCAGTGACATCTCGCCCTTCACCACATTGAAGAGTTGCGGCAGCTCGTCGAGGCTGGTGGCGCGCAGCACGCGGCCCAGCCGCGTCACCCGTTCGTCGCCGGGGCGCACCTGGCGTGCGGCGGTGGCGTCGGCTGCATCGGCGCGCATGGTGCGGAACTTCCACACCACGATCTCCTCGTTGTTGAAGCCGTGGCGGCGTTGGCTGAACAGCACCGGGCCGGGGCTGTCGAGGCGCACCAGTGCGGCGATCACCGCCATGACGGGAGCGGCGACCAGCAGCGCGAGGACGCCGATCACCAGGTCCTGGGCGCGCTTGACGATCGGGCGCAGGGCGTCGGCCGGTGGACCGCTGATGTAGGCCAGGGGCACATCCTCGGCGCGCGAGATCGCGGCGGCCTCGGCGGGCTGGTCCTGGCCTTCCAGCAACAGGGTGATCTCGTTGGGCAAGACGCGCAGGCGTTCGATCAATTGGGCCACGCGCGCGGTCGCTCGCGGCGGCACGGTGATCACCACACGGTCGACGTAGGGCATGATGCGATGATCGATCAGCGCCTTGGTGTCGCCCAGCACAGGGACGCCGCGGATCGCGCCGGGAGCGCGGCCCGCGCGGTCGTCGAACACGCCCAGGATGTTGACCTGGCGCCGATCCAGGGCCGCAGCGATCAGCCGCTCGGCGGCGCCGGTTGCGCCCACAACCACGATATTGGGCGCCAGTCGGCCATTGACGCGCCAGCGGCGCACGCACAGCCACCAACCCAGGTGCAGGATGGTGACCACCAGCAGCGCCAGCGGGATCCACGAGCGCGCGGCGTCGCCGATGTCGGATCGCATGGCCAGCGGCGCGCAGGCGGCGAGCGCGCCGGCCGCGCCGGCCAGGAACGCGGCGGCGACGCGTGAAAGGTGCAACCTGACGCCTTCGCTTCGCCGGAAATCATAGGCTCCGAACAGTCCGAGCGCGGCGAGCACCGCGATGGCGGACAGAAGGTGGAAAGCGGCCTGGGTCTGGCCGGGCGTCAGTGTCGAGGTCGCCAGCGACACGGAGGCCATGGCGGCCGCATCGCCTGCGCGGAATAGCCAGGCGACCGCGCGCCCCTGCAGTCGTTTGCGCGTGGAGAGCAGCCGACCGGGCCGCATCGGCCCGCGGCGTTCCTGGGCCGACGGCGAGGCGGCGGTGGCGTCTGGGAGAGGGAGCGTACGCACGGCGCGGCACATTGTCAGCTCGATCTGAGCACGCCGTTAACGAACGGCGCGGGTCGGCGGATTTCGGACTTGGTGCATCGACGAACGGTGGCGCTTTCGACGGCCGGCCTTATTCGTCGGGGTCGTCGAATCTTTCCGAGGGGATGGCGTTGAGCGTTCTGATGATCTTGGCGGCGGCCGTGCCGCAACTGGAGGCGCCGGCTCTGGCCGCCGAGCAGGGCGTCATCGCCTATCCGGCGAGCTTCTTCGCCGGCGCCGCGCCGACCACGGCGCTGGACATGGTCCAGCGGGTTCCTGGGTTCGCCTTCGACAAGGGCGTCGCGGTGCGCGGTCTGGCCGGCGCCACGGGCAACGTGCTGATCAACGGCGAACCGCCGGTCGCCAAGAACGACACCCTCGACGAAATCCTCAAGCGCATCCCGGCCTCGTCGGTGGAGCGCATCGAGCTGATCCGGGGCGGCGCGGGCGGGGTCGACATGCAGGGCCGCGCAGTGCTGGCCAATGTGGTGTTGCGCAGCGGCGCCGGCTTCAAGGGCGCCACCACCGGCTCGGTCGCCTACTTCTATGACGGTCGGGTCTTCACCAACATCCGCAGCGAAGGCAGCTGGCGCTGGCCCAGTGGGCGCTCGGCTGAATTCTCAGTCTACTATGGCTATCTGCCCGATGCGACATACGGCGACGGACAGCGGGTGCGTTATGCGCCGAACCGCTCCATCCAGATCCTCTCGGACGTCGAGGCCGACGGACGTGTCTATCGCAAATTCGCCACCGGAGCCTTCGAGACGCCGCTGGCCGGCGGCAAGCTGCGCCTGAACGGCGCCTTCCAGCCGTTCACCCAGGACCTGGACATCACCGACCGGCTGCGCGTGCCGGGCGGCGTCGAATACCAGCATGACACCAGCGTCTGGGATCAGGCCGAACTCGGCGCGCGCTACAGCCGCGGGCTGAGCGCGCGCACCTCACTGGAGGCCGTGGGGTTCCAGCAATGGAAGACCAACGCCCAGAAGTCCGACTTCCGCGGTCTGACCCAGCGTCGATTCGGTCTCGATCGGGACATCGCCGAAAGCGTCGGGCGCGCGCACATCCAGTTCCGCCAGAGCCCGACGATCTCGTGGGAGGTGGGCGGGGAGGGCGCCTTCAATACGTTGGACGTGGCGACCACGCTCGCCGTGAACGGCGCGCCGGTGGTGCTGCCGGCCGCCAACGTCACCGTCGAGGAGAAGCGCGCAGAAGCCTTCGCCACCGTGACCTGGCGGATAAACGACCACTTCAACCTCGAGGCGGGCGTGCGCCAGGAGCGTTCCGAGGTCACATCGAGCGGCGACGTCAACCTGAGCAAGACGCTGCAGTTCACAAAGCCCCGGGCGCTGATCACCTGGTCGCCGCAGGCCGGCGACCAGTTTCGTGTGCGGGTCGAACGTGAGGTCGGCCAGCTCAACTTCGACGACTTCGTCGCTTCGTCGACCGTGGCCAACACCGGGGTGGTGATCGCCGGCAACCCGGACCTGGCGCCGCAGCAGGCCTGGGTGTTCGAGGCCGCCTACGAACGGCGCTTTGGGCCCAGCGCAGCCGTGATCCTGACGGCCCGCCATTCCGAGCTGGACGACGTGGTCGACCGCATCCCGCTGTTCTTCGGCGGCGTGCCGGTGGCTGACGCGCCGGGGAACATCGGAAAGGGCAGCAAGGACGAACTGATCGCCAACATCAGTCTGCCGCTCGATCGGTTCGGCGTGTCCAACGCCCGATTCAAGGCGCAGGGCACGTGGCGCCGTTCCGAGGTCACCGATCCGCTGACAGGTCAGAAGCGCGAGATCTCCGCCGTTCGCCCCGTGGAATGGGACTTCCACTTCGTTCAGGATTTGCCGCGCTGGAAGAGCAGTTGGGGACTGGACATTGCTCCCGACGCCGGCATCCGCGAGCGCAACTTCCGTCTGAGCGAGATAGAGAACCGCAAGTTCGACACCTGGATCGACTTCTTCGCCGAGTACAAACCGAGGCCAGACCTGCTGGTGCGCCTGGAGGTGCTCAATCTCACGGAACGCAGCTTCCAGCGCGAGCGGATCGTCTACGCCGGCGCGCGCGACCGCACGCCTCTGCTCTACACCGAAGTGCGGGACCTTCGCTGGGGCAGGGTGCTGATCCTGAGGCTGCGCAAGAGCTATTGACGCAGGCTCGCCCCGGCGCGTCCAAGCTGTCACTCTGACCGCAAGGCGCGCCCGGGGGGGAATCCATGACGCAGGCGATGAGCGCGGCGGACATCGCTGCGCGGATGGACCGGCTGCCGCCGTCGAAGCACATGTGGGGCCTGGTGGTCCTGTTGTCGCTGGGCGGCTGCTTCGAGTTCTACGACCTGTTCATGACCGCCTACGTGTCCCCGGGCCTGATCGCCGACGGGGTGTTCCACGGGGCGGAAAAGGGAATGTTCGGCCTAACCGATCAGGCCGCCTTCGCCGCCGCCACCTTCGCTGGCCTGTTCATCGGCACCATCGTGTTCTCACAACTCGCCGACCGCTTCGGCCGGCGCGCGATCTTCACCTGGTCGCTGATCTGGTACAGCGCCGCGACCGTAGTCATGGCCTTCCAGACGACGGCCCTGGGCGTCGATATCTGGCGGCTGATCTCCGGGATCGGCATCGGCGTCGAACTGGTCACGATCGACACCTACATCACCGAATTCGTCGCCAAGGAGATTCGCGGGCGCGCGCTGGCGATCAACCAGTTCATCCAGTTCCTCGCGGTGCCGACGGTGGCGCTGGTCTGCTGGTGGCTGGTGCCGCTGTCGCCGTGGGGGATCGCGGGCTGGCGCTGGGTGATGCTGGCCGGCGCGGTGGCCGCCGTCGCCGTATGGGTCATCCGCGCCCGCGTGCCCGAATCGCCGAGATGGCTGGCCTCTCATGGCCGCATCGAGGAAGCCCATGCGATCCTCACCCGTATCGAGGCCAAGGTGGAGGCCGAACTCGGCCGCCCGTTGCCCGTCGCGACGGCGCAGCCCTCCGCCGAGGTCCGTGAGGGCCGATTCAGCGAGATATTCCGTCCGCCGTATCGGCGACGGACCATCATGTTGGCGGTGTTCAACTTCGCACAGACCATCGGGTTCTACGGCTTCGGCAACTGGGTGCCGTCGCTGTTGGCGGCGCAGGGCGCCAGCGTGACCAAGAGCCTGCTGTGGTCGTTCATCATCGCCATCGCCTATCCGATCGGCCCGCTGATGTTCAGCACCATCGCCGACCGGATCGAACGCAAATGGCAGATCGTGGCCGCGGCGATCGGCACCGCGACGTTCGGCCTGCTGTTCACCCAACAGACGGGGGCCGCGGCGCTGATCACGTTCGGGGTGCTGATCACGCTGAGCAACAACCTGCTGTCCTACGCCTACCATGCGTATCAGGCCGAGCTGTTTCCAACGCGGATCCGGGCGCGCGCCGTGGGCTTCGTCTATTCGTGGAGCCGGCTGTCGACGGTGCTCACCTCCTTCATGATCGCCTTTTTCCTGCGCGACTTCGGAACCATCGGAGTGTTCGTGTTCATCGCCGTGGCGATGGGTGTGGTGGTCGTCGTCATCGGCGGTTTCGGACCAAGGACCCGTCATCAGACGCTGGAACAGATCTCCGGCCACTGATCCCATGGAGATGCGCTGACGTTGCGTAATGCAGTAGACCGCGAGTTGATCGCTGCCCGCTCACACCAAATGCATCGCAACATCTCGAGGCTCGAGGCATTTCTTAAGTTCTTTTGTGGCTATGCAATAAGTTGATGCTCTTACATCAAGGCTGACGGCGTGGCTTTTTTCCCACACTCGAAAACAAAGGGCGCCGTTGCCTATGGAACGGGTGCGTTCCGCCCCAGAGGTTATTGATCCTCCGGTCAAACCTTCTCATAGGTTCCCCTCGTCGCAGTCTCCACTGCATCGGGCCGCGTTACCGCGGACCAAGCCGTTAGAGATCGTGCGATTTTCCGAATCCGTCGCCGAAGCGAGGCCCCGAGCGGGCCAGCCTCGGTCGGTCGATCGAAACAACTGACGCCGGCATCGCAACCGGTACGCTCTAGGGGAGAACTACATGAAAGCCAGTTTGTTCGGCCAAGGCTCAGCCTTGGCCATTTGCGCTGTGGCGAGCCTTTGGGGCGCTAGCGCTTACGCCCAGGATGACAGCGAAGTCAGCGAAGTCGTCGTCACCGGCTCGTTCATCGCCGGTACGCCTGAAGACGCCGCACTCCCAGTCGACGTGATCGGCGCCGATGAGATGCAGCGCCAGGGTAATCCGACCACGGTCGAGATGATGAAGCGCCTGACGGTCAGCGGCGGGGTGCTGGGCGACCAGAACCAGTACGCGACCACCTTCCTTACGATCGCGGGCATCGCGACTGTCAACCTGCGCAACCTCGGCCCGCAGCGCACGCTGGTGCTGCTGAACGGCAAGCGCGTGGCGACCTTCCCGACCCGCAATGGCTCGGTCGACCTGAACACCATGCCGCAGGCCGCGATCGGCCGCATCGAGGTGCTCAAGGACGGCGCCGCGGCCACCTACGGTTCGGACGCGATCGGCGGCGTGGTCAACTTCATCACGCGTAAGAATTTCAACGGCCTGGAGGTCGCGGGCGACGTCCGTTACGTCGCCGACGCCGACAATCCCGACTACAGCACCAGCGCGACCTGGGGCTGGAGCGGCGACAACGGCAACGTCCTGCTGTCGGCGGCCTATCAGTACCGCGGACGTCTGCGCGCCAATGAGCGTGACTTCAACTCTCCCACCTACCTGCAGAACCCGGATGCGGGCTTCTCGACGTCGAACAACCCGAGTTCGTTCATTCCGCTGATCGGCGCAGGCGTCCTCACGTCCGGCGCCCAGATCCGCGACCCCGGCTGCGCCACGGTCGGCGCCCAGCCCGGCTTCCTGAACGCGACGGTCAATCCCGCGACCGGCGCGATCTCGGGCGGCGTGCAGGGTTGTTTCGCCCGTCTTGCCGGCGTCACCGTCAATCTGGTCGACCCTTCGTCGCGCTTCCAGCTCTACGGCGAAACCAACTTCGACCTGTCGGACACGGTGAAGTTCCACGCTGAAGCGCTCTACGCCGAGACCTATACCACCCAGCTGACTTCGCCTTACCCGAGCCTGCTGCAAGGCCCGACGGCGGCGACGTCGCCGGTCCCTGGCCAGTACTATGTGCCGGCCAGCAACCCCGGCCTGGCGCTGCTGATCCAGCAGTTCCCGAACGCCTTCCCGGCCAACACCACGGGCGTGCGCTATTCGGGCGGCAGCTTCCCCTTCCGTCCATTCGGCCTCGGCGGCAGCTCGCAGTTCGATAATGGCCCCACGCAGATCACCGTCGACATCAAGACGTACCGGGTGTCGGGCGGCTTCTCGGGCAAGCTGTTCGACGATGCGATCGGTTGGGATGTCTCCTCGACCTATCAGACGATCAACTACAAGCAGACGGGCTGGGATTACCTGGTCAACCGTCAGGAACTGGCCCTGCGCGGCTTCGGCAGCCTGGGTGGCGACACCAACGGCTGTACGTCGGCTGAAACGGCGAACTTCACGACCAACGCCGGCAACAACGCCTTGGGCTGTTACTACTTCAACCCGTTCAGCAATTCCTACGCCCGCAACGCTACGGTCTACGGTCAGAACGATGGTGTGGCCAACCCGCTGTTCAATCCGGCGGTCGCCAACAACCCCGAGCTGGTGAAGTGGCTGTTCCAGAAGCAAATCACGGACGCCACGTCGCGGATCTTCGTCGTCGACGGCGTGTTGAACGGCGAGCTGCCGATCGAATTCGCCGGCGGCAAGGTTGGTTGGGCGGCCGGCGGTCAGTTCCGTCGTCAGTTCTACCGCACCGACTACAGCCCGTTCTTCAACGCCGCCGTGACGCCCTGCGCGGACACTCCGATCACCGGCTCCACCAACTGCCTGGCGCCGATCGGTCCGTTCGCCTTGCAGGCGGCGATCTTCCCGTCGAACGTTGTCCAGAACGTCTACGCCGGCTTCGGTGAAGTCAGCCTGCCGTTCACCGACGACTTCAGCGCGCACATCGCGGCTCGTTACGAGAACTATGGCGAAGATGGCGGCGGCGACACGTTCAACCCCAAGCTGGACCTGCGTTGGCAGGCTCTGGATTGGCTGGCGTTGCGCGGCTCAGTCGGCACCACCTTCCGTGCGCCGCCGCTGACGCTCCTCGATCCGGCCAAGACGGCGACCCAGGTCTCGCTGAACAACGTGTTCCGCCCGGTGTTCACCGCCGGCAACTCTGACCTGTCGCCTGAAAAGGCCACCACCTACAGCGTGGGCGCCATCGTCGAAGCCGGTATCTTCAAGGGCACCATCGACTACTGGGCCTTCGACTTCACCGATCCGTTCGTGACCGAGCCGGTCTCGACGCTGTTCAACCTGATGTTCCCCAACAACACCAATGTGAACTGCAACAGCCCGGCGTTCGCCGACATCCAGGCGCGCTTCTCGTTCAGCTCGGGCGCCTGCTCGGCCAACGACGTGTCCGCGGTCAACGTCAGCTATGTGAACTCCGGCGGGATCAAGACCGACGGCGTCGACATCACTGGCGACCTGAGCTTCGACGACGTGTACGGCGGCAACCTGAAGACCGGTGCGCAGCTGACCTACGTCAACAAGTACCTGGTGGCGGAACAGAAGATCCGCGGCGTGACCATCGCGCCCGCCTTCGACGCGGTCGGCAAGTTCAACTATGGCACGGCGGTGTTCCCGCTGCCGCGCTGGAAGGCCGTCTATTACGCCGAGTGGGACTCGGGCCCGCACAACCTGCGCGTCCAGACCAACTTCGCCAGCAGCTACACCGACCAGCGGACGACGCCGTACGGCGGCTTCCTCTATACCGGCGACGTTGCGACCTCGAACCTGGCCACGGCGACGCCGCGGCCCCAGGACGGCAAGAAGATCAAGGCCTGGATGACCACCGACGTCACCTACCGCGTATTCCTGCCCTGGGACACGACGGCGGTCCTGAACGTCAACAATATCTTCGACACCGATCCGCCGCTCGCGCGGGTCGAGCTGAACTACGACGCTTCGGTCGCCAGCGGCCTCGGCCGCACGGTCAAGCTCGCTCTGACGAAGAAGTTCTAGAGATCATCGACATCGCGTCGGCGGCTTTGGCCGCCGGCGCTTTGCGGCTGCCATGCCGGTGGGTCTCCGTCCTTCGCGGGGACCTACGGTCGAGTTGTCGCTGACCAAGAAGTTCCAGGACGTATCAATCGACGGCGGCGGCCCCAGGCCGCCGTCCTGCGATCTGGGGAGCCGGCGGTCGAAAGACCGCTGGCTTTCCGTCTTGTGATCACCGGCGCGTTGCGTCGATGTTACATTTCACTATGCACAGTTGATCCGACGAGGCGGTTCCGCCCAGTCGTTAGAATCCTGTTGACTGCGGTCCAACCTGTCCATTGTCTTGAGCAATCGCATTTGACCCGCGCCGTTTAGAGCGCCGGCCGCGCCCGGCAGCGGGATTTAGGGAGGACGCCATGGCTGATTTTGGTCACAACGCTACCGAACTTGTCATCGACGACAAGGAATCGGGGATTTTCCGCATCCACCGCAGCGCTTTCGTCGATGACGATATCCTGAAAATGGAGCGCGAGAAGATCTTCGACAAGGCCTGGCTGTTCGCCGGCCACGTGTCGGAGTTTCCCAAGCCCGGCGACTTCATCACCCGCACCGTCGCGGGGCGCCCGATCATCCTGGTTCACAGCGACGATGGCGAGATCCGCGCGCTGATGAACACCTGCCGTCACCGGGGAAACTTGGTGTGCCGTGAGCACAAGGGCTCGAACGCCGAAGTCTTCCGCTGTTTCTATCACGGTTGGATCTACAATACCCGCGGCGAGCTGAAGGGCATCCCTGGCGAAGAGGCGTACAGCGA
Source organism: Phenylobacterium sp. (assembly GCF_030697305.1). Classification (GTDB taxonomy): domain Bacteria; phylum Pseudomonadota; class Alphaproteobacteria; order Caulobacterales; family Caulobacteraceae; genus Phenylobacterium. Next base: position 20,021 of record NZ_JAUYQL010000088.1, read on the forward strand.
AGCGTTCGACCGCGAGTCCCTCGGCCTCGAGCCGGCGCCGCGGATGCACAATTACCGCGGCTGCATCTTCATCAGCTATGATCCGGAGATGGAGGACTTCGAGTCCTATATGGCGGATGCTCTTCCGCTACTCGACAACACCCTGGACCAGGGCGACATGGAGTTTGTCGAAGGCCACTTTAAATACTCGATGCGCGCCAACTGGAAGCTGCTCGTCGAGAACAGCATGGATGGCTACCACTTCGCCTTCACCCACGAGCGGTTCATCACCCACTTCCTGCCGGATGTGGGCCTGGGCGCGCACGCCGAGGGTACGCCCGGTCCGGGCAGCACGGAAGACAACGTGGGTGCGCTCCCAGCGGCTTTGGGCAACGGCCATGCGACGATCGCGCTGCCGAACGCCAACCGCGCCAGCGGGGCCGCTACGCCCTACCTGGAACGCTACGCGCCGGAGGGACTCGAGGCCTATCGCAAGATGCTCGCGGCCGGGCACGGCAAGGACAAGGCCAAGATGATCGAGTTCGGGTCAGGGAATTATCTGATCTTCCCAAACCTGATGATCATCGACGGCTGGTTCGTCTTCCGCACCTTCTATCCGACGTCGCCGGATTACATGGAGATCAACGGCTGGGCCTGCATGCCCAAGGAGGACTCGCCCGAACTGCGCAAGGCTCGCCTTGAGTGGTACATGGGCTTCCAGGGGCCGGGCGGCTTCGCCACCCCGGACGATGTGGAAGGCCTGGAAGGCTGCCAGATGGGCTTCAAGACCCACAAGGAAGTCGAGTGGTCCGACATCTCCCGTGGGATGAACGGCAACACGAAGGGCGGCTCCAGCGAGCTGCAGATGCGCGCCTTCTGGCGTGAATGGCACGCTCGCCTGGCCACGGGCCAGCACGCCGTCGACACCAACGACTAGGAAGCGCGATGATCGCGGGGTTGCGCAATCGCCCCGTGATCTATTCGCGCTCCGACCGGTTGGCTCAACGCGGGCGAACCTTGGCTTTCGATAGACAACGCCGGCCCCAAAGGCCGGCGTTTTTCTTTGGGCTGTGGGCGGTTCGCTCAGGCCGTCAGCTCCGTTGCGCCGCCTCGTTCAGATCGCGCGTGATGGTCCGGCTCGCCAGCAGGTAGTAGACGACCGCCACGACGAAGCCGAACGCGGCGACGGCGAGGCTCCATTGGGTCGCTGTCGAGAGGGCGGCCTGGCAGGCGTCTTTGATCGGACCTGGGGCGGCATGGCTGCCGCCTCGGCCGCAGACGATGACGAAGTCACCCATGTTGTTGGCGGAGACCTAGAGCAGCTTGTCGAGCGTGATCGGCAGGTCGCGCACGCGCTTTCCCGTCGCGTTGAAGACGGCGTTGGCGACTGCCGCGCCAACCCCGGTGATCCCGATTTCGCCGACGCCGCGAGCGCCCATCGGCGTGTGCGGATCCGGTTCATCGGTCCACATCACCTCGATCATCGGGACGTCCAGGTGCACGGGCACGTGGTACTCGGCCAGGGACGGATTCATGATGCGCCCGGTCCGCTCGTCGAACTGGGTCTCTTCCATCAACGCTAGGCCCAGGCCCATGACGATGCCGCCCCGAAACTGGCTGGCCGCGGTCTTGGCATTGATGATCCGCCCGCAATCGAACGACCCCAGGAAGCGGCTGACACGGACCTCGCCGGTGACGGCGTTGACGCGGACCTCGCAGAACATCGCGCCGTGCGAGTGCATCGACCAGTGTTGACCCTCCAGCGGGGGGGATCCGTCAGCCTCCGCCATAACCTCGTCCTGGCGTGCGCGGGCCAGGATCGAGGCGTAGCTCTCGCTGCGGCTTGGATCCTGCAGGCTGCACAGGCCGCCGTCGAAACCGCCGACCTCGTCGGGCTTCAGGCCGGCCAGCGGCGAGTCGTTGCCGGCGAGCTTCAGCAGTTCGCCCACCAGCTTGCGATGGGCGGCGATCACCGCCCCGCCGATGGCGGCCGTCTGTTGCGACCCGCCGGCCAGGACGACGCCGGGCAGGGTGTTGTCGCCGTATTCGAACGTCACCTGCTCCATGGTCAGCCCCAGGCGCTCGGCCGCGATCTGGGTCTGAACCGTGGACGTGCCCATGCCCATCTCGTGGGCGGAGATCGACACCGTGGCGTGGCCGTCCTTGCGGAGCACGATCCGGGCCGCGCCGCCCGGCATGCGATAATAGGGGTAGGTCGCCGTGGCGCAGCCCAGGCCTATGAGCCAGTCGCCATCGCGCTGCGCACGAGGCTGGGCGTTGCGTTTGTCCCAGCCGAACCGCTCGGCGCCGGCGCCCCAGGCCTCGACGATATGGCGCGCTGAGAACGGCAGGCCTGTGGTTGGATCCTTGTCGGGTTCGTTGCGGATGCGCAGTGCGATGGGGTCCATGCCAAGATCGAACGCCAGTTCATCGATAGCGCTCTCAAGTCCGAAGGTGCCGACGGATTCGCCCGGCGCGCGCATGAAGGTGTTGGCCACCATGTTCAGCTTCACCGTCTTCACGTCGAGCTTGAAGCTCTTGGCGGCGTATGCGCTGCGGGCCGGCAGGATGAACGGCTCAGGCAAGTTGTTGTGCGGTGTCATCGCCACCGTTCCGGTGTGGATGATGGCGTCAAAGCCGCCGTCCGACTGCGCGCCGATCGCCACACGCTGCTCCGTCACCGTCCGCCCGCCGACGATGCGGAATACGCCCTCGCGGCTGACCATGATGCGCACCGGCCGGCCGGCCAGTTTCGACGCCGCCGCGGCCAGGATCTGGTGCTGCCACAAGATTTTGCTGCCGAACCCTCCACCGACGTAGGGCGAGGTGACCCGCACCTGGCGTTCTTCGATCCCGAACGCTTCGGCGATCGACCAGGCGACATGGTCCACGGCTTGAGTAGCGTCATGGATGTAGAGCTCGTCGCCGCTCCAGGCCACGGTTGCGGCGTGCAGCTCGATAGAGTTGTGGTTGTGGCGAGGCGTCGAATAGGCGGCGTCGACCCGATGCGGCGCGGCGGCCAGCAGGTCTTCTGCATCTCCCTGCTCAAGCTTCAGCGGCTCACCCCTGAAGTAACCCTGCTCAGGACCTTGGGCTCTGGCGCTCGCCATGGAGGTCACGCCCGCCTCGGGGGCGTAGCTCACCCGGATCAGCGACTGGGCGTGATCGGCCTGCTCCTGGGTCTCGGCCAGCACCAGCGCCACCGGCTGCCCGTTCCAGTGAATACGATCGTCCTGCATCACTGGCACGCTGTCGCCGCCCGCCGCCTTGGGCTTGCTCATGAACGGCGGGGTCGGGTTCAGCCGCGGGGCGTTCTCGTGGGTCATGACCAGCACGACGCCCGGCGCCGCGCGGGCGCTCGCCGCGTCGATCGCGGTGATGCGTCCCTTGGCGATGGTCGAATAGTGCAGGGCCGCGTAGGTCATCCGCTCCATCGGGAACTCGGCGGAAAAGCGGGCCTGGCCGGCCACCTTCAGCGGCCCGTCGATCCGCGAGATCGCGGCGCCGATCAGGCCATGCTTGTGGCGGATCAGCGGATCGGGCTCACCGCCGGGAATCCAGCTGTCGGGGGCCAGCGCCACGGCCTTCTTCATCACCGCCTGCATGGCCGCCTGCGCGGCGGCTTTCACGCCAGTCATTGAGCAGGCTCCGCCGTCTGGGTGAGTTTCTCGAGCGTGTCGGCGATGAGCCGGGTCGCCAGGTCGATCTTGAACGCGTTGTCGCGAAGTGGGCGGGCCGAGGCGAGTTCCGCCGCCGCCGCCTGCCGGAAGGCGGCCGGGGTCGCGGGGCCGCCTTTGAGTGCGGTCTCAGCGATGAACGCGCGCCACGGCTTGTGCGCGACGCCGCCAAGCGCCAGCCTCACGTCGACGATCGTGTCGCCTTCCAGCTCCAGGCCTGCGGCGACGGAGACCAGCGCGAAGGCGTAGCTCGATCGGTCGCGGACCTTGCGATAGCTGGATCGTGCGGCGACGCCGTTCGCTGGCAGCAGGATCGCCGCGATCAGTTCGCCCGGGCGCAGGACCGTCTCGATCTGCGGCGTCTCTCCCGGCAGCTGATGGAAGTCGACGATCGGGATGTCGCGCTCGCCGTGCGGCCCGTCGACCCTGACCGTAGCGCCCAGCGCCGCCAGCGCCACGCACATGTCCGAGGGGTGTGTCGCCACACAGGCGGGGGAGGCGCCCAGGATCGCATGATTGCGGTTGAAGCCCTCCACTGCGTCGCAGCCGGCGCCCGGCTCGCGCTTGTTGCAGCGCGCCGCGTCGTCGAAAAAGTAGAGGCAGCGCGTCCGCTGCATGACATTGCCGCCGACGCTAGCCACGTTGCGGATCTGGCCGGACGCGCCGGCGAGGATCGCCTGAGAGAGCAGGGGGAAACGTTCTCGGACCAGGCGGTCCGTCGCCGCGGCTGTGTTCTTCACGCCCGCGCCGATGATCAGTCCGTAGTGATCGTCGAGCGTGATGTCGCCAGCCAGGCGAGAGACGTCCACCAGGATGTCGGGGCGCTCGATCGTCTCGCGCATCAGGTCGACGAGATTGGTGCCGCCGCCGAGGTATTTGGCGCCGGCGGCCGCGCCGAGGGCCAGTGCGGCGGGCGTATCGGCCGCGGGCTCATATCTGAACGGGTGCATCAGGCGGCCTCGCGCTTCACGTCGGCTGACGCCGCTTGCGCCAAGGTCTCCCTGATCGCGTCGATGATGCCGTTGTAGGCTCCGCAGCGGCAGAGGTTGCCGCTCATCCGCTCTCGGAGCTCCTCGTCGGTGACGTCTATCGCCTCGGCTGCGATGTCCGCGGTCACATAGCTCGGGACGCCGCGCGCGAGTTCATCGGCCATGCCCACAGCCGAGCAGATCTGCCCGGGCGTGCAGTATCCGCACTGGAAGCCGTCGTGCTCCACGAAAGCCGCCTGTAGAGGGTGCAGTGAGCCCGGCGCGCCCAAGCCTTCAATCGTGATGATCTCACGATCCTGATATTGCACCGCGAGCGCCAGGCAGCTGTTGATCCGCTGGCCGTCCACAAGGACCGTGCAAGCGCCGCAGGCGCCCTGGTTGCAGCCCTTCTTCGTGCCGAAGAGTTCGAGGTGCTCGCGGAGAAGGTCGAGCAGGGACGTTCGCGTATCGACGTCCGCCTCCATGGGCTGGCCGTTGATGTTGAAACGCATGAGGGCTCCAGGAATGGACTGAGCTCTAACTACCCAACCGCAGCGAGGATCCGGCATGGGGCCGCGGTCCGCAAGACCTGCGCCCTCAGGGCCGGCCCGGCTGTTCCCGCGCCCGGTTTGGCGTCGGCGCCTGCGGCTGGTGCGTCCCGACCCTTACGGCCGCTTGTCGGCGAGCGCTTCCCCGCCCTGTTCTTCCTCCAGCAACGCCGCGTTGGCGGCGTTGGCTGACAGACGGACCTTGTCGCCCTCGACCTCGGCGACGAGGCCGGCGGAAATATAGTGGTGATGGTCGCTGTGGGAGCCGCTATCGGCGCGCGTCAGCTTGATGCGGTCGCCTTCCACCTTGTCCACCGTGCCCAGATGCACGCCGTCGGCGCCGATGACGTCCATATGTTCCTTGATCGCCGTGAGATCGGCCATGAGCCTCGTTCCTTCTTTGCCGCCTTGGGTGGGCTGCTAACGAGCGGCCGCGCCGGCTGTTCCAGCCCATGAAGCGCAGCGGCTCGACGCACGTTAAGGAGGAAGCCTGAGTCTAGCGCACCCAGCGGCGAGGATCAGGCTCCAGACCACCGGGCGACGTCGCCCCTGTGTGGGACACGCCATCGCCTGCACTAAGCGAAATCGCCGAACGCGATGTCGTTCACGGTCCGGCCCGACAACAGGACCGCTGTGTCGGCCGATCCATTGTTATTCAGAGTGTCGGCGAAAATGTAGACGGCGCGCGCGGGCTGCTGTTGAACGGCCGCTATGACTTCCACCACAGCCTCGAAAGGTGCGCCTGCGGGGCCGGGATTCCTCGAATTCGTCGTGTTGATCGCTGCGGTCCAGTCGCTAGGGGCGTTCGGCATAGACGCGATGCTGCCGAATCTGCCGGCGATCGGGGAGTCTCTCGGCGTGACGGACGAGAACCGCAGGCAGCTGATCATCAGCAGCTACTTGCTGGGACTCGGCGGGGCTCAACTCGTCTTCGGTCCGCTGGCTGACCGGTTCGGCCGCCGCTCGGTGCTGCTGGCTGGCATGAGCCTCTATCTCGGCTTCAGCCTGCTTGCGGCTTTTTCTCCATCCTTCGAATTCTTGCTGGCTGTGCGGGCGCTGCAGGGCGTTGGCGCAGCCGCCACCCAGTCGGTCCCCATGTCGATCGTCCGCGACCGGTACCAGGGCCGGGAGATGGCGCGGGTGATCTCCCTGAGTTCCATGGTGTTCATGGCCGCGCCGATCGTTGCGCCGAGCCTGGGTCAGCTCGTGCTGATGCTGGCCCCATGGCCCTGGTTGTTCGGCGTGCTGGCGGTGATCAGCCTGAGCCTGATTGTCTGGACGCTCCTGCGGTTGCCAGAGACCCTCCACCCAGAAGACCGGGCGCCGATCCGCCCCAGAGCGATGGCGGCGGCGTTCGTGATGGCGGCGCGGGAGCGGAACGCCATGGGCTATGTGGTGGGACAGACCCTGGTGTTCGGCAGCCTCCTGGGCTTCATCAATTCGTCCCAGCAGATCTTCGCGGACACCTTCGACGCCGCCGACGTCTTCCCGCTGGTGTTCGGGCTGTGCGCCGCTTTCATCGCGGCGGCCTCGCTGCTCAACGCGCGGCTGGTGATGCAGATCGGCATGAGGCGGCTCTCGCACTGGGCGCTGATCGGCTTCATCGTCATCTCCGCCGTCCACCTCGCCGTCGCCGTCTCCGACCAGGAGACGCTGGTCATCTTCACCGCCCTCCACGGCGCGGCGCTGTTCTGTTTTGGCCTTTCGATGGGCAACTTCGGAGCCATGGCCATGGAGCCGATGGGTCACATCGCCGGTGTCGCGGCCGCATTTCAGGGCTTCGTGCGGATGGTGGGCGCGACGCTGATCGGCTTCGTCATCGGCCAGTGGTTCGACGGGACAGTGGTTCCCATCGAAGCGGGTTGCGTTGTGCTTGGGGGTCTGGCGCTGGGAGCCGTGCTCTGGGCCGAGCGCGGCCGGCTCTTCCAACTCGATGAAGAACCTGCCGCCCTGCCGTGCGCCGCAGAATAGGGACCTGGCGTCCAGGGTCGCCGTCAGGATCCGCCGCGCGCCTGAAATCGCAGGAAAGAGCGGTGGATTTCATGCGTTTGCGGAAATCTGGCGGTGACGGAGGGATTCGAACCCTCGGTACGGCTTTACACCGTACAACGGTTTAGCAAACCGCCGCCTTCAGCCACTCGGCCACGTCACCAGCTTGATTTCGTGCGGGTTTACTCCCGATCCCGATCGGTTGACCTGCGACGCGATGCGCAGGCCGTCTGGACGGGCCGCACTCAATAGCCGAAAGCCCGGGCGTTCGGCAACGGCTGCGTCGCCTCGGACGATTGAGACTCGTTGCGCCGACTGACATGGTGGCGGCGTGCCCAATCGCCTGGTGACCGACGAACTGCATCGACTCGACACCATCGAGCTCCTGCATCTCGGCAAATCCACGGTGACCCTCGGCGGACTCGTCGCCGCCGTGGCCCTGGTGGCGGCGAGCCTGGTGGCTGCTCGCCTCGTGGCGGGCGGCGTGCGGCGTCTGCGCGACCGATCAGGGCAGGCCGCGCCGTCGATCTACATCTTCGAGAAGCTGGCGACTTACGGCGTCGTGGCGCTGGGGTTGGTCGCGGCCTTCTCCACCGTCGGCCTGGACCTGTCGTCGTTCAGCCTGTTCGCCGGCGCGCTCGGCGTTGGGCTGGGCTTCGGCATGCAGGGCATGGTCAAGGAGTTCATCTCAGGCCTTGCGTTGCTTTTCGACAAGCTGGTGCGCATCGGCGACTACATCGAGTTGCAGAGCGGCGAGCGGGGAGTGGTCGAGGAGATCGGCCCAAGGGCGACGCGTATCCGAAACAACGACGACGTGGACGTGCTCATCCCCAACTCGCGCCTCATCGAATCGCCGGTGACCAACTGGACGCATCAGGGCGGCACTCGGCGCGTCCATGTGCCGTTCCAGGTGGCCTACGGCGCCGAAAAGGAGAAGGTGCGCGACGCGGTTCTGAGAGCGGCGCATGAGGCGCCGTTCACCCTGCCCGACACCGAACGCCGCCGCACCCAGGTCTGGCTCGTCGGCTTTGGCGAGAACGGACTGAAGTTCGAGCTGGTGGTCTGGCCGGCTCTGGAGGCGGTGAAGCGACCGAACGCGACGATCGCGGCCTACACCTGGGCGATCGAGGAGGCGCTCAGGAGCGGCGGATTCGAGATCCCGTTGCCGCAACGCGAACTGCGGGTCCGCGGCCTGTTCGGCGAAGAAGGAGAGGCGGCGCGCGCGGCGCTGCGCCTGGAGCCTGTCAAACCGGCGATGGAACCCGCGGAAGAGCCCGCGCCCAACAGCGTCAACGACGCCGCCGAAGACCTCGCCCGCGCCGCAAACGAGGCCGAGCTGAAGCCGCCGACGGCGGGGTGAGGCATTGACGCAGCCACGGCGCACCCCGAAATGGGCCCCGCAGACAGGAGCTTCGCATGTCGCAGATCAAAGCGAACGGCATCGCCATCGAATACGATATCCACGGTCCGGCGGACGGCGAGCCTTTGCTGTTGATCATGGGGCTGGGCGCACAGATGACCCGCTGGCCGGAGGCGTTCTGCGAAAAGCTCGGCGCTCGCGGGTTCCGCGTGATCCGCTACGACAACCGCGACGCGGGCCTGTCGGAGAAGATCGAAGCGGCTGGCGTTCCTGATCTGCAGGCGGTGTTCGCTGCAGTGATGTCGGGTCAGCCAGCGCAGGTCGGCTACACCTTGACCGAGATGGCGGCGGACGGCGTCGGCCTGCTGGACGCGCTCGGCATCGATCGGGCGCACGTCGTGGGAGCCTCGATGGGCGGGATGATCGCCCAGCTGATCGCCGCCGATTATCCGCAACGCACCCTGTCGCTGACCTCAATCATGTCGACCAGTGGTGATCCCGGACTGCCGCCCGCCACTCAGGCGGCGCTGGGCGTACTCGCCAATCGAGGGCCAGATCCTTTTGGCGACCTCGAAGGATACCTGACGCATTCGGCGGCTGGCGCGGCCATCATCGGGTCGCCTGGCTATCCGCCGGACCCCGCCAGCCTGCGGGAGCGGCTGACGAGCGACGTGAAGCGCAGCTACTACCCAATCGGCTTCGCCAGGCAGTACGCCGCCGTGCTGGCCTCCCCAGCCCGCACAGCGAAGCTCGCCGGCGTCACCGCGCCCAGCGTCGTCGTACACGGTGAGGACGACCCCCTGGTGCCTGTGGCGCACGGCCGACACACCGCCGAGTCGATCCCGGGCGCGGAGCTGAAGGTAATTCCGGGCATGGGCCACGACCTGCCGGAGCCCTTGTTCGACCCGATCATCGACGCCATCGAGGCGGTCGCCCGGCGATCGCACGCCAGGGCCTGAAGTTGGCGCTGCAAGCGCCATTGCCTTGCGCGATCGTGTCTGACGATATGCGCCGCCGACCGGACGGGTAATCCGGCGGCGCGCGCGGAGGAGTCGGTGATGAGGGTCTGGGAACTTCAGGACAACTGGGGAATCGACCACCTGAAGCTGCTCGACCGACCCGAGCCGGGGCCGCCAGGGCCGGGTCAGGTGGCGGTGCGCCTGCGCGCGGCTTCACTCAACTACCGTGACCTGTCGACGCTGGGCGGCGGCGGTCGCGAGCCCGACGGCGTGCGCCTGATCCCGTTGTCGGACGCCGCCGGCGACGTCATCGCGGTGGGTGAGGGCGTGACGCGGGTGAAGGTCGGCGACCGAGTCTGCCCGACATTCTTCCAGGAATGGTTCACCGGCTCGCCCACCGCCCGCAATCGCGCCCGCTCCCTGGGGTCCCTGGTTGAACCCGGGGTCGCCCAGGATGTCGTGGTGTTGAGCCAGGACGGCGTCACCGCGATTCCCGACCACATGAGCTACCTAGAGGCGGCGACGCTTCCTTGCGCGGCGCTCACCGCATGGCGGGCGGTGAAGGTGGAGACCGATGTCCAAGCCGGCAAGAGCGTGCTGCTGGAAGGCACCGGCGGCGTCTCGATCTTCGCCCTGCAGTTCGCCAAGGCGTTCGGGGCGACGACGATCATCACCTCCAGCAGTGATGAGAAACTGGAGCGCGCCAAGTCGCTGGGCGCAGACCATCTGATCAACTATCGCGAGACGCCCGACTGGGGCCGCAAGGCGCGAGAGCTGGCGGGCGGCCTGGGCGTCGACTGCGTGGTCGAGGTCGGCGGCGCGGGCACGATCGAGCAAGCAGTGGCGGCTGCCGCCGTCGGTGGCGACGTGATGGTGATCGGCTCCCTAGGCGGGGCGTCTCAGATCACCCTGCCGCAGCTCATAGGCAAGAACCTGCACGTGCACGGGATCTCGGTCGGCAGCCGCACGATGTTCGAAGCGATGTCGGCCGCGATGAGCGAGCACCAGATCGGCCCCGTCATCGACAAGGTCTACGCTTTCGCCGAGCTGCCCGACGCTCTGCGGGCGATGAAGGCCGGCGAGCACTTCGGCAAGATCTGCATCGACTACGCCCAGTGAGCGCGCGTTGCGCCTCGCCGACTGAGGCCTAGAGCCTCAGCGGCGCGACGTAGCCGGTAAGCTCCAGATAGCCTCGGCCCCCGGCGGTGGTGACTGCGCCCTCCCAGTAGACGGGACCGGCCGCCACGCGGCTATCCAGCTCCTGGTCATCAAACAGGGGCGTCAGGCGGAAACTGCGGGCGAAGCCTGGTTGGCGCAGGGTGACGACCCTCTCCACCGGGTATGCGGCGGCGGTGCGTGGTGAGCGCCATGTCCGCAGGCTGGTGAACTTCACCTCGCTAGGGGCGAAGCGACGGACGCTTCCATCCGCGTTGCGCAGCGTCGCACCGGCCCAGACCGCGCCTCCAGCAGCGTTGCGAACCTGGAACGCCATCAGTGCGCCGCCGTCGTCCAGGTTGATTCCCGTCCAGTCCCAGCCCACCGCCTTCGGATCCAGCAGGGTCGATGACCACTCGCGGTCCAGCCACGCCCGTCCGCCGACCCTCATGTCCCGCCGGCCGCGTCGCACCGTTCCCGACACGGCGAGCTGGGGCAGGGTGTAGTAGCGGCTGGCCTGCCGCGGCGCCGGACCCTTGCGGCTGTAGCCCTCGAGCCCTTGAAGCAGCACCGGCTGGGTGGGCTCGAACACCAGGTCGAAGGCGTATTCGTTGGTGTCGATCCTTGCCAAGAACCGTCCTTCGGGACGGCGTCGTAGGCTCCAGTCGTCCTGGTCTATGTCAGTGTCGCGGGCGGAGGCCCGCGCCAGTCCGAAACCCTCGCGCGCCACGCGCTGGTCGTGCAGCAGGCGTCCAACCGACGGATCGGAGAGC
>NZ_JAUYQL010000100.1 GCF_030697305.1 Phenylobacterium sp.
CCAACGCCGGCATGGCGTCGGCGATCAGGGTGTTGTCCAGCGCCTTGCCCAGACCGTGGTCCTGGCGGTCCATGTTCCAGAGGCCCTTGGCGCCTTCGGGAGCCGCCGCATAGAGCAGCTTCGACAGGTCGACCCCGCCGGCCTTCCAGTGATCGACGGCCTCGCGCATGTCGAGGCGGTCGACCCGGCCGATCATCTCGTTGATCGTCCGGAAGCCCAGCTCGGCCATGATCTCGCGCAGCTCTTCAGCCACGAAGAAGAAGTAGTTGATCACGTGCTCGGGCTGACCGGTGAAGCGCGCGCGCAGCACCGGGTCCTGGGTCGCCACGCCCACCGGGCAGGTGTTCAGGTGGCACTTGCGCATCATGATGCAGCCGCTGGCGATCAGAGGCGCGGTCGAGAAGCCGAACTCGTCGGCCCCCAGCAGCGCGCCGACCGCCACGTCGCGGCCCGTACGCAGGCCGCCGTCCACCTGCACGGCGATGCGCGTGCGCAGGCCGTTCAGCAGCAGGGTCTGCTGGGTCTCGGCGAGGCCGATCTCCCAGGGTGAACCCGCGTGCGTCAGCGAGGTCAGTGGCGACGCCCCCGTCCCGCCTTCGTAGCCGGAGATGGTCACATGGTCGGCGCGCGCCTTAGCGACGCCCGCAGCCACAGTGCCCACGCCCACTTCCGAGACCAGTTTCACGGAGATCCGCGCGCCCGGATTGACGTTTTTCAAGTCGTGGATGAGCTGCGCGAGGTCCTCGATCGAATAGATGTCGTGGTGCGGCGGCGGGCTGATCAAGCCCACGCCCGGCGTCGAGTGGCGCACCGCGGCGATGTTCTTGTCGACCTTGTGGCCCGGCAACTGGCCGCCCTCGCCGGGCTTGGCGCCCTGGGCCATCTTGATCTGGATGTCGTCGGCGTTGACCAGGTACTCGGCCGTGACGCCGAAGCGGCCCGAGGCCACCTGCTTGATAGCCGAGCGCATGCTGTCGCCGTTCGGCAGAGGCTTGAAGCGGTCGACCTCTTCGCCGCCCTCGCCGGTGTTGGACCTGCCGCCGATACGGTTCATCGCCACGGCCAGCGTGGTGTGCGCCTCGCGGCTGATCGAGCCGAAGCTCATGGCCCCTGTGGCGAAACGCTTGACGATGTCGGCCGCCGGCTCGACCTCGTCGAGCGGCACGGGCGTCTCGGCCGGCTTCAGCCGCATCAGGCCGCGCAGCGTCAGCAGCCGCTCGTTCTGCACGTTGATCGCCTCGGCGTAGGCCCGGTATTCCTCGGACACGTTGCCGCGCACCGCATGCTGCAGCCGCGCGATCGAATCGGGCGTCCAGGCGTGCGCCTCACCGCGCAGGCGATAGGCGTAGGTCCCGCCCACATCCAGCATGGTCCGGTAGATCGGCGCGTCGCCATAGGCGTCGCGATGGCGCAGCACCGCCTCTTCGGCGATCTCGCGCAGGCCAGCGCCCTCGATGGTCGTCGCCGTGCCGGTGAAGAACTGCTCGACGAAGTCGGTGCTTAGGCCGACGGCGTCAAAGATCTGCGCGCCGCAGTACGACTGGTAGGTGGAGATGCCCATCTTGGACATCACCTTGAGGATGCCCTTTCCGACCGCCTTGATGAAGTTCTTGCGCACGTCGTAGGCGCTGGCCTTCAGGCCGTTGCGCACACGAAGTTGCTCCAGCGACTCGAACGCCAGGTAGGGATTCACCGCCTCGGCGCCGTAGCCGGCCAGGACGCAGAAGTGGTGCACCTCGCGCGCTTCGCCGGTCTCGATCACCAGGCCTGTCTGCATGCGCAGCCCCTGGCGGATCAGGTGGTGGTGCACAGCCGCGGTGGCCAACGCCGCGGGGATCGGGATCCGGTCGGGCGAGACGGCCCGGTCCGACAGGATCAGGATGTTCATGTCCGCCAGCACGCTGTCGGTGGCTTCGCGGCAGAGCCGGGCCAGCGCCTCGGCAAGACCGGGCGCGCCGGCTTCAACCGGCCAGGTGGCGTCGAGTGTGGCGGTGCGGAAGGCGCCGTCCAGCAACTGGCTGATGCCGCGGATCTTGGCCAGGTCCTCGTCGGTGAGGATGGGCTGGGCGACCTCGAGGCGCTTGTGCGAACCGGCGTGGCGGCCGAGCAGATTGGGCCTCGGCCCGATCATCGACACCAGCGACATCACCAACTCCTCGCGGATCGGATCGATCGGCGGGTTGGTGACCTGGGCGAAGTTCTGCTTGAAGTATTCGTAGAGCAGCTTGGGTCGGCGCGAGAGCACGGCCAGCGGCGTGTCGGTGCCCATCGACCCGATCGGGTCTTCGCCGGTCTGGGCGATCGGCTCCAGGAACACCTGCAGGTCTTCCTGAGTGTAACCGAAGGCCTGCTGGCGATCGAGGAGCTGGGCCTCGTCGTTAGCCGGCACGGTCTGAGCGGCCTCAACCTCGGACAGGTCCTCGAGCTTGAACTGCGTGTCGGCCAGCCAGTCGGCGTAGGGCTCGGCGCCCGCCAGGCTGCGCTTGATCTCCTCGTCCTCGATGATCCGGCCCTGCTCCATGTCGATGAGCAGCATCTTGCCGGGCTGCAGGCGCCACTTGCGCACGATTTTCTCGTCCGGAACCGGCAGCACGCCGACTTCGGAGGCCATAATCACCGTGTCGTCGTCGGTGATCACGAAGCGTGCCGGGCGCAGGCCGTTGCGATCCAGCGTCGCGCCGATCTGGCGTCCATCGGTGAACGCCACGGCGGCCGGGCCGTCCCATGGCTCCATCAGCGCCGCGTGGTACTCGTAGAAAGCCTTGCGCTTGGGATCCATCAGCGGATTGCCGGCCCAGGCCTCGGGGATCAGCATCATCACCGCGTGCGCCAGCGGATAGCCGCCGGCCAGCAGCAGCTCCAGCGCGTTGTCCAGACAGGCGGTGTCCGATTGCCCATG
>NZ_JAUYQL010000114.1 GCF_030697305.1 Phenylobacterium sp.
CACGGCCTCGACGATCTCCAGCACGAAGCGGGCGCGCCGCGCAAAATCGCCGCCGTAGGCGTCGCCGCGCTGGTTCGAAGCCTCGCACAGGAAGGTGTGGAGCAGGTAGCCGTGGGCGGCGTGCAGCTCCAGCGCCTCGTAGCCGGCGGTGACAGCGCGCCGGGTCGCCGAGGCGAAGGCTTCGGTGACCGCGGCGATGTCGGCGAGGGTCATCGCGCGCGGCGGCGCCAGACCCTCGGCCATCGGCAAGGCGCTCGGCCCGATCGGCTCCCAGGCGTCCCAGTCCGCGATCTCCGCGCTCCGTTCCAGCAGGTTGCGGCCCTCCCAGGGGCGTTGCTGACGCGCCTTGCGGCCGGCGTGCATGAGCTGGATGCCAGGGACCGCGCCGTTGTCGCGCATCACCGAGGCGAGGCGGGTCATAGCCGGGGTGAATCTGTCGTCCCAGATGCCGATGTCGCCCAGGGTGCCGCAGCCGCGCCGCTCGACCGTCGTGCCCTCTTGGAACACCAGGCCTGCGCCGCCGTCGGCAAGCCGGCCGAGGTTCATCAGATGCCAGTCGGTGGGAAAGCCGTTCTCGCCTGCGTACTGCCACATGGGCGAGACGACGATCCGGTTCTTCAGGGTGACATCGCGCAGCTTCAGGCTGGAGAACAATCTGACGTCAGGCATCGGCGGCTCCGGGGGGTAGGCGCGGGATTAGATCATCGCCCGTGGCGCGCCAAGCGTTGCACAGGACTTCCCCAAGCGTGGGCGGACGCGCATATGGGACCGATGACCGCCGCCGCCGACACCGCGCTCGTCCTGTTCTCAGGCGGACAGGACTCCAGCGTCTGCCTAGCCTGGGCGCTGGATCGCTACGCGCGCGTGGAGACCGTGGGCTTCGACTATGGCCAGCGTCACGCTGTTGAGATGCAGGCGCGTCAGACCGTTCGTGCGGCGTTCCTGGAGCGCTTCCCCCACTGGGCGGGCCGGCTGGGCGAGGACCATGTCCTGGAGATGCGTGGTTTCGGCGACATCGGCGGCACCGCCATGACCAGCGAGCGCGCGTTCGAGATCACCGAGAAGGGCCTGCCGTCCACCTATGTGCCCGGTCGCAATCTGGTGTTCCTGACCTATGCCGCGGCGCTGGCCGACCGTCGCCGCGCCAGCGTATTGGTGGGCGGCATGTGCGAGACCGATTTCTCCGGCTATCCGGACTGCCGGCGCGTGGCGATCGACGCCATGGAGGCGGCGCTCAACATCGGCATGGCGCAGGACTTCCGCATCGAAACGCCGCTCATGCTGCTAACCAAGGGCGAGACCTGGGCTCTGGCCAAGGCGCTGGGCGGTGATGCGCTGGTCGACCTGATCCTGACCGAGAGCCACACCTGCTACCGCGGCGAGCGTGGCGAACTGCACGCCTGGGGTCACGGCTGCGGGACCTGCCCGGCGTGCGAACTGCGGGCGAAGGGCTGGGAGGACTGGACCGCGCAAGGGCGGCCGGCGCTGGCCCTATGAGCTACGCGGTCAAGGAGATCTTCCTGACCTTGCAGGGCGAAGGCGGGCAGGCGGGTCGTCCGGCGGTGTTCTGCCGCTTCGCCGGCTGCAACCTGTGGTCCGGGCGCGAGCAGGACCGTGCGGGGGCGGCTTGCACTTTCTGTGACACCGATTTCGTCGGGATGGATGGGCCCGGCGGCGGTCGGTTCGCCACGCCGGACGCACTCGCCGACGCGGTCGAACAGGCGTGGACCGGGGGCCCGCGGGACCGGCTGGTCGTCTGTACCGGCGGCGAGCCGTTGCTCCAGCTAGACCCCGAGCTGATCGACGCTTTGCATGCGCGCGGCTTCGCGATCGCGCTGGAGACTAACGGCACGTTGCCGGCGCCCCCGGGCGTCGACTGGATCTGCGTCAGCCCGAAGGGCGCGACGCCGGTCGTCCAGCGGCAAGGCCAGGAACTGAAGCTGGTCTATCCGCAGGCGGGCGTCGATCCGGCCGCCTTCGAGGGCTGGGACTTCGAGCGCTTCCTGTTGCAGCCGATGGACGGGCCCGACCGCGAGGGCGCGACACGCGCAGCGATCGACTATTGCCTTGCCCATCCACGCTGGCGTTTAAGCGTGCAGACCCACAAGTACCTCGGCATCGCCTGAGCGCGCGCTGTCTGAGCCTGCCGATGAGCTGAACGATTTTCGAGATCACCAAGTCCGCCGCCTTCGACGCCGCGCACTATCTTCCGCAAGGGCCGCAAGGCGGGCCCTACACCCGACTGCACGGGCACTCGTTCAGCGTCGAGGCGACGATCCGCGGCGAGCCGCAGGGGCCGGTGGGTTGGGTCGAGGATCTGGGCGCGCTGGATGCGGCGTTGCGCGCGGTGGCGGGCGAACTCGACCACGGCGTTCTGAACGAGAAGCCCGGCCTGGAAAGCCCGACGCTGGAGCATCTGTGCCGCTACTTCGCCGAGCGGCTGAAGCCGGCGTTCCCGGGTCTGGCGCGCGTCGCCGTGTCGCGCCCCACGGTCGGCGAGCGTTGCGTGATGACAGTGGACTAGAGGCGGTCGCCTCAGTCGCGGTCGCGGTCGCCCGGGATCACCGCGCCTGCGACCATGCCGACGCCCTTGGCCGTGGCCCCGACAGCGGCGCCGGTGACGCCGATCGCCGTGCCAGCCACAGCGCCGACCGCGGTCGCCACGCAACCCGAAAGCAGCAGCGCCGTCGCGCAGATCGCGATGGCGCGCGCCAGGCTCACGATCCGGCTTCCTCGCTCTCCGTCGACGCCCGCGCGGCGTCGGACGACCGGCGCCAGGGGCCATGGTAATTGGGCAGGGGGCGTCGGCGGCGGTCCGGGCCGAAATAGTCGTCGGTGCGCACGAACGGCCGGGCGTGGTCGACCACCTGGCTGATCCGCTCGACCACGCCGCGCGCGGTCAGCGGCTTGGCGAGGAATTCGTTCACGCCGGCGTCGCGCGCCTCATAGATCCGCCGCTGCGTCGCATGCCCGGTGATCATGATCACCGGCACCATCGGATTGGGGCTCTCGGGCGAGTTGCGCAGCAGGCGCATGAAGTCGATGCCATCCAGCGGTTGCATCGCCAGATCCGTGATGACGATGTCGATCGGCATGCCGCGCAGCATCTGCAACGCTTCGGCGCCATCGTTGGCTTCATGGATGTGGCGCACGCCGATGGCGCGCAGAATCTCGCCCAACAGCACCCGCATATGGTGGTTGTCGTCGATCAGTAGAATGTTGAGAAGCTCGTAGCGCACGATCTCTTAAATCTAAAGTTGAACGGGTCGCGTCAGGAAAGAGCGGCGCTCACTTACGTGTCGGTCGTGAAACAGGTCAATCGAAATTCATCGCCTGACTAATGGCGCCCATGAAAATGGCGCGCAACACTGCATTTAGCCTAGTCCGCGGGCGAACGCACAGCTTCAACTAACCCTGGCGTGAACGATTCTCGGGCAAGTTGAGCGCGGTGCTGCAGGAACGCGTCGGCCAGCACGCAGGCGGTCATGGCCTCGACCACCGGAACCGCGCGCAGACCCACGCAGGGGTCATGCCGCCCCTTGGTGCGCAGCTCGATCTCTTCGCCGGCCTCGTTGATGCTGCGGCGCAGGGACAGGATGGAAGACGTCGGCTTGAACGCCACCCGCGCGGTGACCGCCTGGCCGGTCGAAATGCCGCCCAGAACGCCGCCAGCCTTGTTGGACAGGAACATCGGCCCGTCGTTGCCCATGCGCATCTCGTCGGCGTTTTCCTCGCCAGATAGGGCCGCGGCGGCGAAGCCGGCGCCGATCTCCACGCCCTTGGCCGCGTTGATGGACATGAAGGCGGCCGCCAGCTCGGCGTCGAGCTTGCCGTAGATCGGCGCGCCCCAGCCAGCCGGAACACCCGTGGCCTCCACCGCGACGATGGCGCCGGTGGACGAGCCGGACTTGCGCACCTGCTCGAGGTGGGATTCCCAGGTGTCGACCATCCCCGCGTCGGGGCACCAGAATGGATTGCGGCTGGTCTCGGCCCAGTCGAAGCGGTCGGGGTCCACCGCGTGGGGGCCGATCTGCACCACCGCGCCGCGGATGGTCACCCCGGCCAACAGCTTGCGCGCGATCCCGCCGGCCGCCACCCGCGCCGCGGTCTCACGCGCCGAAGCCCGGCCGCCGCCGCGGTAGTCGCGCACGCCGTACTTGGCGAAGTAGGCGTAGTCGGCGTGGCCCGGACGGAACGAGGTTGCGATCTCGGAGTAGTCGCGGCTGCGCTGGTCGACGTTGTCGATGATCAGCGAGATCGGCGTGCCGGTCGTCACCTGGCCGCCGAACCGCGCGCGGATCGCCTCGTCCTCGAAGACGCCCGAGAGGATGCGCACCGCATCCGGTTCCTGGCGCTGGGTGACGAACTTGCCCTGGCCAGGGCGACGCTTGTCCAGCCACTGCTGGAGGTCGGCCTCGGTCAGCAGGATGCCGGGAGGACAACCGTCGACCACGCAGCCCAGCGCCGGGCCGTGGCTTTCGCCCCAGGTGGTGACGCGGAACAGGCGGCCGAAGGTGTTGTGCGACATGGGCGGGCTTCTACCGCGTTCGAGGGCTGCTCGCCAACGCCGGCGTCACGCCGCCCAGGCGGCGGCGAAGCGGCGGCGCAGCGTGCCTGCAGCGCTGTCGGCGGGCGCGGCGCGGGGGACCAGCCGCAGCATCAGGTCGCCGGCCGGTCGGCCGCCGCGCGCCGGCAGCCCCTGACCGGTCAGTCGCACCAGGCGGCCCTCGCCGGGCTTGGCGCTGATCCACACCTCGCGCAGGCCGAGCGGGGTGTTCACCTCTGCGCGTCCGCCTAGCGCGAACAGCCGCGGATCGAGCGCGGCGGTGACCCACACGTCGTCACCCTGGACGAACAGATCGAAGTCGCCGCGGATTTCCACACGCAGGGTGACGAGGCCGGCGCGCACCGTCTCTCCGGGACGAAGGCCGGCCGGCAGGGTCAACCTAAGACGACGGCCATCTGGCCGGTGATGCAGGGCCTCGCCGCCGCGAAGGGCGATGAACGGCGAAAGGGTCAGGACCTCGATCTGGTGCGCGTCGCGAACGGCCGGCGGTTGCACCAGGCGTGGAGCGCCAGTCAGCGCCTGCAGGGCGCGGTAAGCCTCGACGACATCGCGGAAAGCTTCCGGCGAGCCGCCAGGGCGGTCGGGATGCGCGCCCTTCACGCAGGCGTGGAAGGCGCGCCGCAGCTCGGCCGCGTCCGCGCGCAAGCCGACGCCCAGCAGGGCGCGCGCCTGCGACAGTCCGACGTTCGGCCCGATCTTTTGCGCGCTGGCGACCATGAGCCGAAGGCTAGGGCCGCCAGCGTATATGCCGCGTTAAGTCCCTGCCGCCGAACGCCGCGCCGCGCTATATCCCGAGCATGAGCGACAAGGCCCTGATCCCTCCCTCGCCCAGCGAGGATGACTACGTCCGCCAGGTAGCCGGCGCCGAACCGGCGCCGACGCTGCGGGAGGACGACCCGTTCGCGGTGTTCGCCGACTGGCTGAAGGACGCGCTGGCCCACGAGCCCAACGACGCCAACGCCATGGCGCTAGCGACCGTCGATCCCGACGGCTTGCCGGACGTGCGCATGGTGCTGTTGAAGGACGTCGATGCCGAGGGGTTCGTCTTCTACACCAACGTGGAGAGCGCCAAGGGCCGCCAGCTTGCGGCGCACCCGCAGGCCGCGCTGTTGTTCCATTGGAAGTCGCTGCGCCGGCAGGTGCGAGTGCGCGGCGCCATCAGCGCGGTGACGTCAGACGAGGCCGACGCCTATTGGGCGACGCGGGCTAGGCCGGCCCAGCTCGGCGCCTGGGCGTCCGACCAGTCGCGGCCTCTCCCGGATCGGTTGGCGTTCGAGCGACGCATCGCCGAGGCGGGACTACGGTTCGGCCTCGGACGCCCGCCGCGCCCGCCACACTGGTCCGGATTCCGCCTGGCGCCCGCGAGTTTCGAATTCTGGCGCGACCGGCCGTTCCGTCTGCACGAGCGGTTGACCTTCACGCGTTCCGGCGCCGGCTGGACCACGCAGCGCCTGTTCCCTTGAGCGAAGGGACGGACGCCGAGGTCACGGCCTGGCTGTCGGCGCGCGCCGAGCGGACCATCGAGACGGCGTGCGCGCGGGTGTTCCTGACGGGCGATGTCGCGTTGAAGGCGAAGCGCCATGTCGCCTATGGCTATCTGGATTTCTCCACGGTCGAGCAGCGCAAGTGGGCGCTCGACCGCGAGTTGGCGTTCAACAGCGTTCGCGCTCCGGACATCTATCGCGCCGTGCGGCGAGTGACCCGGGCTCCCGGCGGCGTGCTGGAGCTGGACGGCGCCGGCGTCCTGGTCGACCACGTCTTGGAGATGCGGCGCTTTGATCCCGACGCGGTGCTGTCGGCCCAACCGCAGGCTCTGGACGGCGACATCGCAGAGGCGCTGGGCCGCACCATCGCGCGCAGCCATGACGCCGCCGAACAGCGCCCGGCCAGCGGTCGAGAGGCGCTGGCCTATGTCGCGCAGTCCAACGCCAGCCTGCTGCGCGAACTCGCCGTTCGGTTGGGCGCCGACCTGGTGGAAGCGGTCATCGCCACGACGCAGGCTGAGCTGGAACGGCGCGGCGAGCTGCTGGAGGCGCGTTCAGCGGCAGGCTTCGTACGCCGCTGCCATGGCGATCTGCACCTGGGCAACATCCTGCTCGAGGGCGGTCGCCCGGTGTTGTTCGACTGCATCGAGTTCAATGACGCCCTGTCGGACATCGACGTCCTCTACGACCTGGCCTTCCTGCTGATGGACCTGGACTTTCGCGATCGTCGGGACGCCGCCGTGCGGGTGCAGTCGGCCTACCTTGACGAGGCGGCGCGGTCCGAGACGCAGATCATCGACGGCCTCGCGGCCCTGCCGCTGATGATGGCGCTGCGGGCCGGGGTGCGCGCGCACGTCAGCGCGCATGGGGGCGACGACGATCTGGCCCGGGACTATCTGCGTGCGGCGCGGCGATGCCTTGAGTCGGCGCCGCCACGGCTGATCGCGGTCGGCGGGCTGTCGGGCGCGGGCAAGACCAGCGTATCGCGGCTGATCGCGCCTGATATGCAGCCTGCGCCGGGCGCGGTGATCCTGCGCAGCGACGAGGTGCGCAAACGGCTGGCCGGCCGTGAGCCGGACCAATCCCTGGCCGCCGCAGGATACGATTCCGCAGCCGACGCGCGCGTCTACGCCACCCTATACGAGGCGGCGCGCGACTTGCTGCGGGCAGGGCGTTCCGTCGTGGTCGACGCGACCTTCCGACGACCGGAGCAGCGCGCCGAGGTCGAGGCTGTCGCCCGCCAGGCGGGAGCCGCTTTCGACGGCCTCTGGCTGGAAGCGCCATTCGAGGTTTTGGCCGCGAGGGTCTCCGCCCGGCGCGGCGACGCATCCGACGCCACAGTGGAGGTCCTGCGCGTTCAGGCCGCTGCAGGCGCGGGCGACATCTCCTGGCGCCGGCTCGATGCGTCCACCTCGGCCGAAGCCGCGGCACGCTCAGGGTTTCCGCGCGTTGCCTAAAGCGTGGCGCCTGACTAGCGTCGGAACGGGATGGAGACGGGGGAAGCCATATGCTGGGCCTGATGCAGGACTGGCCGTTGACGGTCGATCGGATCATCGACCACGCCAGGTCCTGGCATGGCGGGATCGAGGTGGTCAGCCGCTCGGTCGAAGGCCCGATGGTGCGCACCACCTATCGCGAGATCCATGGCCGCGCGAAGCAGCTCAGCAACGCGCTGCTGTCGCTGGGCGTCCTGCCCGGCGACCGCGTCGCCACCCTGGCCTGGAATACCGGCCGGCACCTGGAAGCATGGTACGGGATCATGGGGATCGGCGCGATCTGCCACACCCTGAACCCCAGGCTGCACGCCGATCAACTCTGCTACATCATCAACCATGCGCGCGATAAGGTCATCTTCACCGACCTGACCTTCCTGCCGATCCTGATGGAGCACCGCGCCAAGCTGGACTGCGTCGAGCATCTGGTGGTGATGACCGACGAAGCCCACATGCCGGCGGACTATCCCGCCGCCCTGTGCTTCGAGACCCTGCTCGCCCAGCACGGTGCGGACTGCGCCTGGGGCGGCTTCGACGAGAACACCGCGGCCGGGCTTTGCTACACCTCTGGCACCACCGGCGACCCGAAAGGCGTGCTCTACTCCCATCGCTCCAACTTCCTGCACACGCTGGGCACCATGGGCGCCGACGTGCTGGGGATCTCGGCGCGCGACGTGGTGTTGCCGGTGGTGCCGATGTTCCACGCCAACGCCTGGGGGGTCGCCTTCTCCGCGCCGGCGGCCGGGGCCAAGCTGGTGATGCCGGGACAGCACCTGGACGGCGCGTCTGTCCACGAACTGATCGAGACCGAGGGCGTGACATTCTCGGCGGCGGTGCCGACGGTCTGGCGGATGCTGCTGCAACATCTGCGCGAGACGGGCGGGCAGCTCAGCACGCTGACCCGGGTCGTGATCGGCGGATCGGCGGTGCCGGAGGACATGGTCCGCGCCTTCCGCGACGATTACGGCGTCACCGTCACCCACGCCTGGGGGATGACCGAGACCTCGCCCATGGGCACCCAGTCGTCGCCGAACCGCGCGGTCGCGGCCATGGACGCCGAGGAACAGCTTCGCTACCGCCTGAAGCAAGGTCGCCCACCGTTGATGATCGACCTGAAGCTGGTGGACGATCAGGAACACGTGCTGCCTCACGACGGCCAGGCGACGGGCAGGCTGAAGGTCAGCGGGCCGTTCGTGGTCCGCGAGTACTTCCGCGAGGCCGAGCGCGCGATCCTTGACGCGGATGGCTTCTTCGACACCGGCGACGTCGCCTCCATAGACGATCAGGGCTATATCCAGATCACCGACCGGGCGAAGGACGTGATCAAGTCCGGCGGCGAATGGATCAGCTCCATCGAGATCGAAAACCTGGCCGCCGCCCACCCGAAGGCGGCGATGACCGCCGTCGTCGCGATCCCGCACGCCAAGTGGGACGAGCGCCCGCTGCTCCTGGTGCAATTGAAGCCTGACGAGCGTGCCGATCGCTCGGAATTCCTGCAGTTCCTCGATGGCAAGATCGCCCGCTGGTGGATGCCCGACGACGTTGTGTTCGTCGATCACATCCCGCTGGGCGCCACCGGCAAGATCGACAAGAAGCTGATCCGCGAGCAGTTCAAGAACCACGTCGTGCAGCCGATCGCCGCCGGCCTCTCGCCCGAACAACCCAACGCCGAGGAGGCCCCGGCGGACGCCCCCGGCCCTTTTCCCGCTGAGGCGGCGGAGGCGTCGCCGGCCCGCGCCTCCACCCTAACGATGGTCGCCCTGAGCGGGGCGTTGATGGGCGCGTATCTGTGGCGAAGCTTCGGGCCGGTGCGGCGCTGAAGTTCGCTTTCGAAAGACGCACGCTCGACGACGCCAGCTTGACAAGCGGGGGCGCCGCTCGCCCATGCCGCCAGAAAAAATGGAGCAAAACGCGATGACAGGTGGACCGCGGCGTTGGGTCCTGGCTTCGCGGCCGGGCAAGGATCTCAAGGCGTCCGACTTCGATCTCCAGAGCTTCACGCCTGCCGACCTGGCCGAGGGCGAGGTGCGCGTGCGCATCGAACACCATACCGTGGCGCCGGGCGTGCGCGCCAAGCTGATGGCGGCGACCTACGCCGCCAGGATCGAGCTGGGCGACACCATTCCAGGAAACGCGGTCGGCGTGGTCGAGGCTTCGCGGCATCCGCAATTCGCGCCCGGCGACCGGGTCAGCGGCTTCCTCGGCTGGGCCAGCGTGGCGGTGATGCCGGGCGGTGAACTGGACAAGCTGGACGCGGAGTTGTTCGAGGGCGGGGTGCCGCTGGCCACCGGCGTCGGGCTGCTGGGCATGTCGGGCCTCACGGCCTACTTCGGCCTGTTGAAGATCGGCCGGCTGAAGGCGGGCGAAACGGTGCTGGTGTCGTCGGCGGCCGGCGCGGTGGGCTCCGTGGTCGGCCAGATCGCCCGTATCCACGACTGCGATGTGCTGGGCCTCGCCGGCGATGACGACAAGTGCGCCGACATCGTCGCCGAGAGCGGCTACGACGCGGCGATCAACTACAAGACCCATTCCGATCTGGGTGGCGCGATCAAGGCAGCACGGCCGGACGGCGTCGACGTGTTCTTCGACAACGTCGGCGGAGAAACGCTGCTGGCCGGGTTCGACAACCTGCGCGCCTTTGGCCGTGTCGTGGTCTGCGGGGCGATGTCGGTCTATGACGGCGCGCCGGTTCCTATGATGCCGGCGCTCAAGCCGTCGCTGCGCCAGACCGTGCAGGCGTTCATCTGCCCGGACTTCATCGCCGAATTCCCCGCCGCCCGGCGCCAGATCTCCCAGTGGATCCGCGAGGGAAAGCTCAAACATCGGCCCACAGTGGTGCAGGGCATCGAGCGCGCGGCCGAGGCTTTCGTCGGCCAGTTCAATGGCCAGACCGGGCCACGTCCGATCGTCAGCGTTGACTAGGCGGGTCCTGTGCAGGCAAGAGCGCGGCCATGAGCGACACCCTTCCTGACCGCCTGGCGGCCAATCCCAAGAGCCCCTTCTATGACGCCGCCATCTTGGAGCGCGGGATCGGCGTGCGCTTCAAGGGGGTCGAGAAGACCAACGTCGAGGAATACTGCGTCAGCGAAGGCTGGGTGCGGCTGACCGTCGGCTCGACCGTCGACCGCAAGGGCGACCCGATGACCATCAAGCTGCAGGGCGAGGTCGAACCCTACTTCCGCGACGCGGAAGAGGGCTAGCGCCTACCCCGCCAGCCGGTACTCGCTGTCGGGGCCCGGGGCGCCATCGGCCAGTACGCGGCCGCGGCGCACGAGGTCGATCATGTGGCCCAGCACCGAGCGCGCGGCGGCCGGATGCAGCCGCGGGTCGACGGCGGCGTACAGCACCGGCACCATGTCGCGGATGCGGCTGGGGCCGGCGGCCAGGGCCTGCTCGATCTGCGCCTCGCGTTCGCGGCGATGCGCGATGTAGGCGTCGATGAACGGTGTGACCTCTCGCACCGGCGGTCCATGCGTCGGCCACAGGGTGTCGAACTCCCGCACCCGGATGCGGTCCAGGCTGTCCATGTAGTCGCTCATGTCGCCGTCCGGCGGGGTGATCACCGTGGTCGACCAGCCCATGATGTGGTCGCCGGTGAACAGAGCGTTCTCTTCCTTCAGCGCGAAGCAGATGTGGTTGGAGGTGTGGCCAGGCGTCGGAATCGACTCCAGGGTCCAGCCCGGTCCAGAGACTTCGCCGCCGTCGCACAGGCTGACGTCGGGCTTGAAGCCCATGTCGTAGCCGGCCTCGGTCTTCACCCCGCCGTCGTCCTCCACCACCTTGGTCACCGCGCAGCCATAGATCGTCGCCCCGGTGCGCGCCTTCAGCGGCGCAGCGAGAGGCGAATGGTCTATGTGGTGATGCGTGATCATGATGTGGGTGACGCGTTCGCCCTCCACGGCCTTGAGGATCGCCTCCAGATGCTCTTCGATGTCCGGGCCGGGATCGATCACCGCCACTTCGCCCCGGCCGATGATGTAAGTGCCGGTGCCGACATAGGTGAACGGGCCGGGGTTGTTCGCCACCACCCTGCGGATCAGCGGCGAGACCTGATCGACGGCGCCGTACTCGAATTTGATGTCGCGGACATAGGGGATCATGGCGTGTCCTTTGGCGTCGCGGCGCCCTTATTGCGCAGCGTGTGCCCGAAGAGCGGATGCAGCGGCCTTCGCGCACGGGGTTATGGCGATGACTGTCTCATATTGGCGTCTGACCTTGTTCACGGGCCTGGCGTGTCTCGTATTGGTGCTGGCTTCGTGCGACCCCGATCTGATGGAACCGATACCCGCCGGCGCGTCGATGGCGCTGCACTAGCCGGGGGGCTCAGCCCGGTAGCACGCTAGACAGATCATATCCCGCCTGGCGGCCAAGGCCCACAAGGTCATCGCGGCTGCGCGCGCCGGCCTGCGCCTGGCCCAGGGACCAGGTGATGATCGAGCGGGTGCCTGAGCGGCAGTAGGCCAGGACCGGGCCGGGCGCGCTTTCCAGCAGCTTGCGTTCCGCCTCGACCTGGTCGGGCGTCGGCCCCCCGCGCACCGGGATGAACGCGTACTCCAGCCCTCGCTGGCGCGCAGCGGCCTCGATCTCGGCGCTGGTCGGCTGACCCGGATCTTCGCCGTCCGGGCGATTGTTGATCACCAGCTTGAAGCCCTGGCGCACAGCCTCGTCGAGGTCGGCTTCGCTGATCTGCGGGCTGACGGTGATCTGATCGGTGACGCGTCGAAAATCGCTCATGGAACCTACGGCATGCCTGTGAGGGGACCCTTCGTTTGACATCATCGGGGGCGAATGAAAGTTTCGCAACGCCCGGCTGTCGAAAGGCCGCCCGAACGCGAGGCGCTTAAAGCCTATGTTGCGATTCATCGGCCGCCGGCTCCTGGTGGCGATCCCGACGCTCTTGCTGGTGGTCACCGTCGCCTTCTTCATGATGCGCGCCGCCCCCGGCAGCCCCTTCGACATGGACCGCAAGCTCTCGCCCGAGATCGAGCGCAACGTGATGGCCAAGTACGGCATGGACCGTCCGCTGGGCGAGCAATACCTCACCTATCTAAAGGGCGTCGCCCACGGCGACCTCGGACCCTCGTTGAAATACAAGGACAAGAGCGTCCTGCAGATCCTCGATGAGAACTACGGCGTCAGCCTGACCCTGGGCCTGTCGGCGATCCTGATCGCGGGCATCGTCGGCGTGACCCTGGGTGTGCTGGCCGCGCTGCGACAGAACCAGGCGATCGACTATGGCGTGATGACCGTGGCGATCCTGGGTGTCTGTATCCCGACCTTCGTCACCGCGCCGCTGCTGGTGCTGGCCTTCGCCTCCAAGCTCGGCTGGCTGCCAAGCGCCGGGTGGAACGGCGGGGCCTTGCCGAATCTGGTGCTTCCCATCGCGGTCCTCGCCTTGCCGCAGATCGCCATCATCTCGCGCCTGACGAGGGCCGGGATGATCGAGGTGCTGCATTCCAACTACGTCCGCACCGCCCGCGCCAAGGGCCTGCCGGAGAGCCGCATCGTCGCCAAGCACGCCCTGCGCGCCGCGATCCTGCCCCTGGTCAGCTACCTGGGTCCGGCCTGCGCCGGGCTGATCACCGGCTCGCTGGTGGTGGAGAAGATTTTCAACCTGCCGGGCCTGGGCAAGTTCTTCGTGATCAGCGCCCTTCAACGCGACTACACGGTGGTGATGGGGATGGTGATCTTCTACGCCGCGCTGATCCTGGCGCTGAACCTGCTGGCCGACCTGCTGTACGCCACCCTCGATCCGCGCGTGAGGTTGGCATGACCGGCGCCATCCTCGCCCCCGGATCGCAACGCGGCGCCGAACTCATGCAGCAGGCCGCCAAGGGCCGCAGCCTGTGGGATGACGCGACGCGCCGTCTGCTGCGCAACCGCGCCGCCGTCGCCGGCATGATCGTGCTGGCCGTGCTGGTGGTCGCCGCCATCGTCGGACCGCACGTCACGCCCTACGCCTACGACGAGATCAACAAGAACGACGTCTGGCTGCCGCCGCTGGTCGAGGGCCATCTGCTGGGCTCCGATTCGCTGGGGCGGGACCTGCTGGCGCGCCTGCTGATGGGGCTGCGGGTGTCGCTGGCCATCGGCCTGGTGGCGACCTTCGTGTCGCTGGTGATCGGCGTCGCCTGGGGCGCCGTGGCGGGCTTCGTCGGCGGCCGCCTGGACGAGGCGATGATGCGGGTGGTGGACGTGCTCTACTCGCTGCCGTTCATCTTCTTCGTGATCCTGCTGATGGTCACCTTCGGCTCGAACTTCATCCTGATCTTCGTGGCCATCGGGGCGGTCGAATGGCTGACCATGTCGCGGATCGTCCGTGGGCAGACCCTGACCCTGAAGCACAAGGAATTCGTCGAGGCGGCCCGCGCCGCGGGGCTGGGGCAGGGGGCGATCATCTTCCGTCACATCGTGCCCAACCTGCTGGGTCCGGTGGTGGTCTATGTGACCTTGACCATCCCCGCGGTGATCCTGGCCGAGAGCTTCCTGAGCTTCCTCGGCCTTGGCGTGCAGCCGCCGATGGCCTCGCTCGGCACGCTGATCGCCAACGGCGCCCAGGACATGGAGCTGGCCTGGTGGCTGCTGGTGTTCCCCTCGGTGCTGATGGTGATCACGCTGATGAGCTTCAACTTCATCGGCGACGGCCTGCGCGACGCGATCGATCCGAAGGACCGGTGAGGCCTACTTCACCCGCTTGGCGCGGATCGCCCGCTGGCCGTCGATGTTGATGAAGTAGCTGCCCATCGCCGCCTTGCGGATCTCCACCGTGGAGCCGTCCTTCGGCCGACGTCCCAGGGTGGCGCTCTCGGTCTGCACCCACAACGCGCCGTCTTCGAGCTCCAGCGACCACTTGCCGTCGCCTTGCAGGTAGGCGCGGGCGACACGGGCGGTGACGCGGTCGACCTCCTCCGGCCGGTCGCCGCGATCGAACAGGCTGAACGACGGCATGTTGAAGCCGAACGCCTGGCGGCGCATCGCGCGGCGCTGCTCGCGGTCCATGGTCACCAGGTCGCCCTGGGCCTCGGCGGCGATCATCGCGGCGGCCGCCTTGTCGTAGCAGGCGAGGCGGGCTTGCGGATCGGTGATCGCGCGGCAGTCGGCCAGCGCCTGCATCGTCGGCGCCCGGGCTGGCGCCTGTGCGTACGCGGCGCCGGCGCAGAGGGCGGCGGCGATCAACACGGGCAACGCGAATTTAGGGGCTGTCACGACCTGCGCCTTCGGTGACATCGTTGGGACCGACTAGTCCTAGGTGGTCCGCGACGTGATGCGCAATCTTTCGATCGCTTTGGCCGCGGCGCTGGTGCTGGCCGGCTGCGGCGCGTCCGAGCCGACGCGTGCGCCCTGCGCCGCGGGCAAGGTCTGCCTGGAAATGGGCAACGGCTCGGAGCCGATCTCGCTGGATCCCCACAAGACCACCGGCACCTGGGAGGATCGCATCCTCTCCGACGCCTTGGTCGGCCTGGTGCAGGACGACGTCGAAGGAAAGCCGATCCCCGGCATGGCCGAGCGTTGGGAGACCAGCCCCG
This sequence comes from Phenylobacterium sp., assembly GCF_030697305.1. Lineage (GTDB taxonomy): Bacteria > Pseudomonadota > Alphaproteobacteria > Caulobacterales > Caulobacteraceae > Phenylobacterium. The sequence continues at coordinate 15,071 of NZ_JAUYQL010000114.1, forward strand.
ACGGCCTGGTCTGGACGTTCCACCTGCGTCAGGCGACGTGGTCGGACGGCGTGCCCGTCACCGCCGACGACTTCGTCTATTCCCTGCGCCGCATCCTGCTGCCGCAGACCGCGTCGGAGTACGCCTCGCTGCTCTACCTGCTGAAGAACGCCCAGGCCGTGAACGAAGGCAAGGCGGCCAAGGAGACGCTGGGCGTGCGCGCGATCGACCCGCGCACTCTGGAAATCACCCTCGAGCACCCCGCGCCCTACCTGCCTGAGCTCGCCAAGCACCACACCATGTATCCCGTGCCCAAGCATGTGGTTGAGAAGTGGGGCGACGCCTGGAGCTCGCCTGCGCACTACGTGTCCAACGGGCCCTATCTGCTCACCGCCTGGCGGCTGGGAGACTACGTCGAGGCGGTGAAGAACCCCCGCTTCTACGATGCGGACAAGGTGTGCGTGGATCAGATCCGCTACTATCCGACCAATGACGCGATCAGCGCCGAGCGGCGGGTGAAGCGCGGCGAGCTGGATATCAACAACGACATCCAGTCGAACCGGATCGCCTTCCTGCGCACCGAGATGCCGGGTTACGTTCGCACCTACACCTACCTCGGGATCGCCTACCTGGCGTTCAACAACAACGTGCCGGCGCTGAAAGACCGTCGCGTCCGCATAGCGCTTGATATGTCGATCGACCGCGATTTCATCATTGGCAAGCTGCTGCGCGGCGGCCAGATCCCGGCCTACACCTTCGTCCCGCCCGGCGTGGCCAACTACCAGGCCGCCAAGCCGCCCGTCTGGGCCGCCTGGCCGCTGGAACGCAGACAGGCCGCGGCGCGCGCCCTGCTGGCGCAGGCGGGCTTTGGGCCGGGCAAGCCGCTGAAGGTCGAGATCAAGCATCGCAATACGCCGGATCCCAGCCTGTTCATGCCCGCCGTGCAGGCCGACTGGAAGGCGATCGGCGTCGAGGCGAGCCTCGCCCAGAACGAGACCCAGATCGCTTACGCCGCCTATCGCAGCCGCGACTTCGAGGTCGCCGATGCGGCCTGGATCGCCGACTACAACGACGCCATGAGCTTCCTCTACCTGCAGCAGTCGTCCACCGGCTCGCAGAACTATGGCGACTACAAGAACCCCGCCTACGACGCGCTGCTGGCTCGGGCGGACAACGAGCCGGACGCCGTGCGACGGGCCGGCTACCTCGCCCAGGCCGAGGAGATCATGTTGCGGGATGCGCCCGTCGCCCCGGTGTTCTTCTACGTGAACAAGAACCTGGTCAGCCCCAAGGTCACCGGCTGGGTCGACAACATAATCGACCACCATCGCAGCCGATATCTATGCGTCGAGGGCCGTCAGCCAGCCGCCAAGGGATGAATTTTTCCGGACCGGTTTTCAGCAGGCCGATCTGTGACGAAAATGAGACAGGCGTCAGCTAACAACGCGGCGACGTACCAAAGCGCGTTGATTGTCATCTCGTAACGATCGTAACTTTTGCGCAACCCACACGCGATTTGCGTCACGGGAATGAAACCTGCTGCGACCGGCCGCTGCGGTCTGGACCGTCGGGCCGCATAAGGGATGCAGAGCTTGAAAATCAAAACGACACGCGAACGCCTGATGGCGTCTTCGATGATTTGCGGGGCGGCTTTCTCCGTCCTCGCGGCCACTCCGGCGATGGCGCAAGGGAGCGGCGAGGTATCCGAGATCGTCGTCACCGGCTCGCGGATCGTCCGTCAGGACTACGTCGCCAACAGCCCGATCGCGACGGTCACCGGCGAACAGGTGGTGCAGAACGCCGACATCACCGTGGAGACCTACCTGAACACCCTGCCGCAGGTTAACCCGGCGGGCACCACCACCTCGAACAACCCGCCCAACGACGGCCAGGCGAACATCGACCTGCGTGGCCTGGGCGCCAACCGCAACCTGGTGCTGATCGACGGCCGCCGCCCGATGGTGAGCCGCAACGACCTGACCGTCGACGTCAACACCATCCCTCAGGCGCTGATCGACTCGATCGAAGTGATCACCGGCGGCGCAGGCGCGACCTACGGCGCCGACGCCATTTCCGGCGCGGTCAACATCAAGCTGAAGCGTAACTTCGAAGGCATCGACCTTCGCGCCAACTACTCCAACTCGACCGAGTTCTGGGACGCCAAGGAGTACCAGTTCTCCGGCGTGATCGGCGGCAACTTCGCCGACGACCGCGGTAACGCGGTGTTCGCCTTCGATCGCTCCGTGCGCGAGGCGATGTACAAGAACCAGCGTAACTTCTCGCAGTATGCGACCTCGACCACCTCGTTCTACCCTGACGGCCTGCTGACCTTCTCGGCCGGCAACGCGCCGAGCAACGATGCGATCAACGCGCTGTTCGCGCAGCCGTCTTACGGCTCCAACGCGCCGATCGTGCGCGCCTCGCAGACGCTCGGCTTCAACCAGGACGGATCGCTGTTCTATCGCGGCGTCTTCAACGACCCGCGCAACGTGCAGAACCTCAGGAAGCCGGCGAGTGACCCCAGCGTCAACGCCAACTTCTTCCCTGATCTCTACATGTACAACTTCGACTACGTGAACATCCTGACGCTTCCGCTGGATCGGAAGTCGTTCATGACGAAGTTCAACTACAAGTTCGACAACGACGTCGAAGTGTTCGCCCAGGCGGCGTGGACCCAGTACACCGCGGCCACTGCGCTCGCGCCGACGCCAGTTCCGACGCGCACCATCACGCCGACGATCGCGCCCGGGCTGGTCACCGGCGGCTCGTTCAGCTCCGTGGTGATCCCGGTCACCAACCCGTTCATCCCGGCTGACCTGCGAACGCTGCTGAACTCCCGCACCGGCGACAACCCGAACCTCGCCGGTTCGGGCGCCAACGAACCCTTCCAGATGCGCACCCGCACGCTGGAGATCGGCCTGCGCCAGGAAAACTACGAGAACACCGTCACCCAGTACCTCGCCGGCCTGCGCATGCCGATCGGCGACACCGGCTGGCGCGTCGAGGGTTATGTCTCCGAGGGCCGCACCAAGATCATCAACACCCAGAGCGGCAACGTCGATCTGGTGAAGTTGGAACAGCTGCTCTCGGCGGCGGACGGCGGAAACGCACTATGTGCGGGCGGCTTCAACCCGTTCGGCGCGAATCCGCTGTCGATCGCCTGCCGCACCTTCCTGCGGGTAGACCTGCAGCCGACCCGCGACCTGATCCAGCAGATCGGCCAGGTCTACGTCTCAGGCGACGTGATGGACCTGCCCGCCGGCCCGCTGTCGGTGGTGGTCGGCGCCGAGTATCGCAGCTTCGAATCCAAGGCGAACCCGGGCTCGGGCGCGGAGAACATCTCCGGCTTCACCCTGGAGGATCCGGAAGACGGCACCAGCAGCTTCAAGGACTTCTTCGGCGAAGCGCTGATCCCGCTGGTCAAGGACGCGCCGTTCGCGAAGACCCTCGAACTGAACCTCGGCTACCG
>NZ_JAUYQL010000013.1 GCF_030697305.1 Phenylobacterium sp.
TAGCTCTTGGTGCTGCCGTCGTGGTTGTTGAACATCACGCAGGGCGAGATGCAGTCGATGAACGCCGCGCCGTTGTGCTGCAAGGCGCCCTTGATCAGCGGCACCAGCTGGTTCTTGTCGCCGGAGAAGCTGCGCCCGACATAGGTGGCGCCGAGCTGGATGGCGATGCCGACCATGTCGATCGCCTCGTCCATGTTCTCCACCCCGCGCTTGTTCTTGGCGCCACGGTCGGCAGTGGCGGAGAACTGGCCCTTGGTCAGGCCGTACACGCCGTTGTTCTCGACGATATAGGTCATGTTGACGCCGCGCCGGATCGCGTGGGCAAACTGGCCCAGGCCGATGGACGCGCTGTCGCCGTCGCCGGAGACCCCTAGATAGATCAGCTCGCGGTTGGCGAGGTTCGCGCCGGTCAGGACTGAGGGCATACGCCCGTGCACGGTGTTGAAGCCGTGCGAGGCGCCGAGGAAATAGTCCGGCGTCTTCGACGAACAGCCGATGCCGGAGAGCTTGGCGATACGGTGCGGCGGCAGCTCCAGTTCGTAGCAGGCCTGGATGATCGTGGCGGATATCGAGTCGTGGCCGCAACCTGCGCACAGCGTCGAGACCGAGCCCTCGTAGTCGCGCCGCGTGTAGCCCAGGCCGTTGGTCGCCAGCATCGGGTGATGCAACTGCGGCTTGACGATGTAGGTCATTCGGCGGCCTCCGTGATCGCGGCGTCGGCGACGTGCGCGCCGTCCATCAGCGCACCGATCGCGCCCGCAATGAACCGCGCGGTGATCGGCGTGCCGTCGTAGTGCAGCACCCGCACCAGCTTGGCGGGATCGACCCCGCATTCATTGACGATCAGCATGCGCAACTGTGAGTCGCGGTTCTGCTCGACCACGAACACTCGCTCGTGCGCAGCGATGAACGCCTCGATCTCGTCGGCGAAGGGGAACCCTCGCACGCGCAGCGCATCGAGGTCGCGGCCCTGGGCCTCCAGGGCGTCCAACGCCTCGTGCATGGAGGGCGTCGTCGAGCCGTAGTAGATCACCCCGTCTCGCGTCGGCCGTCGCGCGGGCCTGGCCACCGGGCCCGGGACCAAGCCTTTGGCGGTCTCGAACTTGCGCAGCAGCCGCTGGACATTGTCGACGTAGACCGACCCCTCCTCGCTGTAGCGGGCGTAGGGGTTGCGTGAGGTTCCGCGGGTGAAATAGCCGCCCTTGGTGGGATGGACGCCCGGATAGGTGCGGAACGGGATCCCGTCGCCATCGACGTCGAGGTAGCGGCCGAAGTCGCGGCCTGCCTCCAGTTCGTCGAAGGTCATCACCTTGCCGCGGTCGAGCTTGCGGGTCTCGTCCCAGGCGAAGGGCTCGGTCAGCCACTCGTTCATGCCGATGTCGAGGTCGAGCATGACGAAGACCGTGGTCTGCAGCCGGTCCGCCAGATCGAACGCCTGCGCCGCCATCTCGAAGCACTCGCCGGGATCGGCGGGCAACAGCATCGGATGCTTGGTGTCGCCGTGGCTGGCGTAGGCCGCGCCGATCAGGTCGGCCTGCTGCGTGCGGGTCGGCATGCCAGTGGATGGCCCGCCGCGCTGCACGTCGAAGATCACCGCTGGGATCTCGGCGAAATAGGACAGGCCGATGAACTCCTGCATCAGCGACACCCCCGGACCGGACGTGCAGGTGAAGGCCCTGGCCCCGTTCCAGCCGGCGCCCACCACCATGCCGATCGAGGCGATCTCATCCTCGGCCTGGACGATGGCGTAGCGGGCGCGCCCGGTTTCAGGATCGGTGCGGTAGTCCTCGCAGAAGGCGGTGAAGGCCTCCGCCAAAGAGGTCGACGGCGTGATCGGATACCAGGCGCACACAGTCGCCCCGCCGTAGACGGCGCCCAAGCCCGCGGCGGTGTTGCCGTCGACGAAGATGCGATCGCGCACCTCGGACGATCGACGCACCTGGAGGCCCAGCTTGGCCATGTGCTCGTCGACGTGGGTGCGCCCCATGTGCAGGGCCTCGACATTAGTCTTGATCAGCCGCTCACGGCCTTCGAACTGCTCTGCCAGCAGTTGCTCCAGCACCGCCGCCTCGATGCCCAGCAGGCCGGATAGCGCGCCCACATAGACGATATTCTTGAACAGCTGTCGCTCGCGCGGGATCGAATAGGCCGCGTTGCAGATCGCCGTCAGCGGCACGCCGACCACGCCCACGTCGGCGCGGAACTTAGAAGGCGGCATCGGCTTGGTTGAATCATAGAACAGATAGCCACCGGGCTCGATCTCGGCGACGTCGCGGTCCCAGGTTTGCGGGTTCATGGCAACCATCAGATCGACGCCACCGCGCCGGCCCAGCCGTCCGGCCTCGGTCACCCGCACCTCGAACCATGTCGGCAGACCCTGGATGTTGGACGGGAAGATGTTGCGCGCCGCTACCGGCACGCCCATCCGCAGGATCGACTTGGCGAACAGGCCGTTAGCGCTGGCCGAGCCCGATCCGTTGACGTTGGCGAACTTGACGACGAAGTCGTTGACGGCTTCTAGCGGCTTTGGCATGCCCCGCCTCCCGCGCCGGCCACCGCCATCTCCAGGGCGAATTTCTGCATGTCCCAGGCCCCCGTTGGACAGCGTTCCGCGCACAGCCCGCAGTGCAGGCAGACGTCCTCGTCCTTGACCATCACCCGGCCGGTCTTCAGCGCGCTGGAGACGTAGATGTCCTGGGTGAGGTTCTGCGCCGGGGCGTTCAGCCGGGTGCGCAGGTCATCTTCCTCGCCGTCGTCAGTGAAGGTGATGCAGTCGACCGGGCAGATGTCGACGCAGGCGTCGCATTCGATGCACAGCGGCTCGGTGAACACCGTCTCGACGTCGCAGTTCAGGCAGCGCTGCGCCTCGCGATAGGCCATCTCGCGGCCGTAGCCCAACTCCACCTCGATACGCACGTCCTTGAGCGCGACAGCCTTGTCGCGCAGGGGCACGCGGTAGCGATGGTCATTGGCGATGTCGTTGTCGTAGCTCCACTCGTGGATGCCCATCTTCTGGCTGGTGAGGATGGCCTCCGGCGAGGGCCGGTCGGCCACGTCGACGCCGCGGCAGAAGAGGTCGATGGAGATCGCAGCATCGCGCCCGTGCGCCACCGCCCAGATGATGTTCTTGGGTCCGAACGCCGCGTCGCCGCCGAAGAAGACGCTGGGCAGCGTCGACTGCATGGTGACCGGGTCGACCTTTGGCATCGCCCACTCGACGAACTCCATGCCGATATCGCGCTCGATCCAGGGGAAGGCGTTCTCCTGGCCCACCGCCACCAGCACGTCGTCGCACTCGATAAGCTGATCGGGCTCGCCTGAGGGGACCAGGCGTCGGCGGCCACGGTCATCGTATTCCGCGACCACCTTCTCGAAGACCACGCCGGTGAGGCGGCCGTTGGCGTGGGCGAATTCCTTGGGCACCAGGTAGTTGAGGATCGGGATATCCTCGTGCAGCGCGTCTTCCTTCTCCCACGGGCTCGCCTTCATCTCCTCGAAGCCGGAGCGCACGACGACCTTCACCTCTTCGCCGCCCAGGCGTCGCGAGGTGCGGCAGCAGTCCATGGCGGTGTTGCCGCCGCCCAGCACGATCACCCGACGGCCGATGCGGTCGATGTGGCCGAACGAGACGCTGGAGAGCCAGTCGATGCCGATGTGGATGTTGGCGGCGGCCTCCTGGCGGCCGGGAATCTCCAGGTCTCGGCCGCGCGGCGCGCCGGTGCCGACGAAGATCGCGTCGAACCCCTGCGCGGTCAGCGCCTTCAGGCTGTCGATCCGCTGGCCGAGCCGCATCTCCAGGCCCAGGCCGGTGACGTAACCGACCTCTTCATCGATCACCTCTTCCGGCAGGCGGAAGCGGGGGATCTGGCTGCGGATCATGCCGCCGGCCTTTGCGTCGGCGTCGAACACCACCAGGTCGTAGCCTAGCGGGGCCAGGTCGCGCGCCACCGCCAGCGAGGCCGGGCCCGCGCCCACCAGCGCCACACGCTTGCCGTTACGCACGACTGGCGGTTGGGGCAGGAAGGCGGTGATGTCGTCCTTGTTGTCGGCCGCCACGCGCTTCAGGCGACAGATCGCCACCGGTTCGTCCTCGACGCGGCCGCGTCGGCAGGCAGGCTCGCATGGGCGGTCGCATGTGCGCCCCAGGATTCCGGGGAATACGTTCGACTTCCAGTTCACCATATAGGCGTCGGTGTAGCGGCCGTCAGCGATCAGTCGGATGTATTCGGGAACCGGCGTGTGAGCCGGACAAGCCCATTGGCAATCGACGACCTTGTGAAAGTAGTCGGGCCCCTCGGTGTGGGTGCGCTGCAAAATCGCGTTTCCTCGTTCGACGCTCTACTCTCGCGGCGACGAAGACCCGGCGATTGAAACCCGGCTCCCCAGCCACGACGCGGCGTTCGCAAGGATGGTAGGACCTTAATTCCTACAGCGGCAATACCTATTCGCTGCTTGGGTTGCGCATTTCTCGAGTGCAACAGACAGGGCGGCGACTTGCTGGCTTTCCGGCTTTCCGGCTCAATTGCGAATGCTTCGCAACGGTGAGGCGAACACTGATCCCGCCGCTGCGGCCTACCCGATCGCCTGGTCCAGGTCGGCGATCAGGTCGCTCGCGTCCTCGACGCCTACCGACAAGCGGATCAGGCCGTCGGCGATTCCGAGGCGGGCGCGATTCTCCGGAGGAATCGAGGCGTGGGTCATGATCGCCGGGTGCTCGATCAGGCTTTCGACGCCGCCGAGGCTTTCGGCCAGGGTGAACAGGCGCGTGCGTTCGAGCATGGCGCGGGTCGCCTCCAGGTCGCGGTCGAGCACCACGGTGACCATGCCGCCAAAACCGTGCATCTGGCGCTGGGCCAGCGCGTGCTGCGGGTGGCTCTCGAGCCCCGGATAGATCACGCGCGCGACCCCTGCCCGGCGCTCTAGCCAGCGGGCTATTACCAGCGCGTTCTCGCAGTGCCGCGCCATCCGCAAGGCCAGGGTTTTCACCCCGCGCAGCGCCAGGAAACTGTCGAACGGCGAGGCCACCGCCCCTAGCGCGTTCTGCAGGTAGCCCAGCCGCTCGGCCAGGGCGGCGTTCTCGCCCACCACCAAAGCGCCGCCGACGATGTCGGAATGACCCCCCACGTACTTAGTGGTGGAGTGCATCACCACGTCGAACCCGTGCTCCAGCGGCCGCTGCACGTAGGGGCTGGCGAAGGTGTTGTCGGCGGCGGCGATCACTCCGGCGCGTCGGGCGAGATCCGCGATGGCGCGCAGGTCGGCCAGCCGCAGCATCGGGTTGGTCGGCGTCTCCACCCAGATCATCTTGGTGCCGGGCCGCATCGCCGCCTCGACCGCGTCCAGATCAGCGAGGTCGACGAAACTGAAGTCCAGCCCCGCGGTGCGCCGTCGCACGCCTTCGAACAGCCGGTAGGAGCCTCCGTAGAGGTCTTCGCTGGCGATCACGTGGTCGCCGGCGTCGAGGGTCTCCAGCAAGGTCGCGATCGCCGCGAGGCCGGAGGCGAAGGCGTAGCCGCGGGTCCCGCCTTCGAGATCCGCGATGGCGCGCTCGAAGGCGAAGCGGGTCGGATTCTGGCTGCGGGAATATTCGAAGCCCTGGTGCACGCCCGGGCTCGACTGGGCGTAGGTCGAGGTCGCGTAGATCGGGGTGATCACTGCGCCCGTCGACGGGTCAGGGTGCTGGCCGCCGTGGATCGCGCGGGTGGCGAACGCCAGCCGGTTCTTGCCGTGGGGATCTTCGGTCACGGTTCGCGCCTCAGATAGTTGAGCAGGTCGATGCGGGTGATCAGGCCCAGGAACTCGCGGCCCTCGAGGACGATCGCCACCTCGTCGCGCTCGAAGATCGGCAACAGCCGATCCAGCGGTTCGTGCGCCTGGACGGTGTGTAGCCGCGCCGTCATCGCCGCGCTCACCGGCTGGGTGAAGCGCCGCTCGGCGCGGCGGTCCTCGACCGCCTCCAGCAGGTCGCTCTCGTCGATCAGCCCCACCAGGCGTCCGTCGTCGAGGACTGGAAGCTGGGAGACATCCGCCTGGCGCATCCGGTTGTAGGCAGTCAGCAGGGTGTCGTCCGGCCCCACTGTCACCGCCGCCCCGTCGCTGGCGGCGCGGGCGATCAGGTCGCGCAGGTCGCCATGCAGCGGCCGATCGGTCAGCCCCTGTTCGGCCAGCCACAGGTCGTTGTAGACCTTCGACAGGTATTTCGAGCCGGTGTCGCAGACCAGGGTGACGACCCGCTTGGGCTCGGTCTGCTCTCGGCAATAGCGCAGCGCGCCAGCCAGCAAAGTGCCGCTGGACGATCCGCCCAACACCCCGGCCCTGGTCAGCAGCAGGCGCGCCGCGGCGATGCTTTCGCGATCGGGGATCGTGTAGGCCTTGGCGACCAGCGACAGGTCGCAGTTGGGCGGCACGAAATCCTCGCCGATGCCCTCGACCACCCAGGAGCCGGGCTCGATGGTCTCGCCGGTCTCCACCAGCGGGGCCAGGATCGAGCCTTGCGGGTCAGCCAGGATCATCCGGGTCTTCGGCGACACGCGCGCGAAATAACGGCCGAGCCCGGTCAGCGTGCCGCCAGACCCGACGCCCACCACCATGGCGTCGATGTCGCCACCCATCTGCTCGAACAGCTCAGGACCGGTCGTGGTCTCGTGCGCCAACGGATTGGCCGGATTGGCGAACTGGTTGATGTAGATGGCGCCCGGCAGGGTTTCGGCCAGCGCCTGGGCCATGTCCTGGTAGTATTCCGGATGGCCCTTGCCGACGTCGGAGCGGGTGATCCGCACGTCGACGCCCAGAGCGCGCAGGTGCTGGATCTTCTCGCGCGCCATCTTGTCGGGCACCACCAGCAGCAGACGATATCCCTTCAGCACGCCGACCTGCGCCAGGCCCAACCCGGTGTTGCCCGCTGTCGCCTCGACGATCGTCCCGCCGGGCTTCAGCGACCCGTCGGCCTCGGCGGCCTCGATCATCGAGCGGGCGATGCGGTCCTTGATCGAGCCGCCGGGATTGGCGCTCTCCAGCTTGACGAACAGCCGACAGAGCCCCGTGTCGAAGCCGGTGAGCTCCAGCATCGGGGTGCGGCCGATCAGGTCGAGGGCGGAGTCTGCAGGGGGTGAGAGCGGTTGCACCCGCCGACCATAGCCGGCGCGGAGGCTCTGGTCAGTAAGAGCCGCGGCGGCGCAAAACCGCCGGCAAGGTGCTGATCAGCAACCACGCGTCGAACAGCGGGCTCTTGCGACGCGCGTAGAGTGTGTCCATCGCCACCCGCGTGCGGTAGCTGATGTCGTTGCGTCCGCTGACCTGCCACAGGCCAGTGATCCCCGGCGTGACCGCGCAGTAGTGGCGGAAGCGCCAGCCGTAGCGGTCGACTTCGGCCTCCACGATCGGACGCGGGCCCACCAGGCTCATCTCGCCGCGCAGCAGATTGAACAGCTGCGGCAGCTCATCGAGGCTGGAACGGCGCAGGAACCTGCCGAGCGGCGTCACGCGAGGGTCATGACGCAGCTTGTGGGCGTTCTGCCATTCCTGACGCAGCTCCGGGTCAGCGGCCAGCAGGCCGGCGAGCTGAGTTTCGGCGTCAACCACCATGGTGCGGAACTTCAGGCAATAGAAGGGCTTGCCGCCCTTGCCGAGACGCCGATGGCGAAACAGCGCCGGGCCGCCGTCCTGCGCCATGATCAACAGCGCGATGACCAGCAGCAGCGGCATGATGAAGACGGCGATCGTCAAGGTGACCATCGCGCCGAACACGCTCGCAATCGCAGCGCTCAGCGAGGGCCGTGAACGCGTGCGCAGGCGACCGTCGTCCAAAGCGGAATCTGAGTAGGTGAGCTCGGCCATCCTGAATGTTGGCTCCAATCCGAGCCCGGCCCCCTTCGTGGTTTGCGCGTCCTTAACCGCAACCTTGTCAGAGGAGTTCAGTGTCAGACGAGAAATTTTACGCTCTCACAAACCCAGGATCGTTAAGTTGCGCGCGTCGGCAGCAGACGCTGCGCCGCAACGCACAAAGAGCTTAACCGCGTTCGCTGTGCAATCGAAGGAATCGCATGTCGCCAAATGATCGCGCCAACGCCGAACGAATCCGTCAGCAAGCCGCGAGCGCGGCTCAACAGGCTCACGAGATCACCGTCGCCTCCGCCGCAGTGATTTCCGAGCGGCTGACGATCGGCGCGAAGGCGATGCATGCGCCCTCGATCGCCGCGGCGACGGAGGCCGGGACAATGATCGCCGAGAAGGCCGGCGCAAGTCTGGCCGCGGGTGTGGCCCTCGCCCGTTCCAGCGTCGCATTCGCCGCCGAGGCGTCTTCCTACGCCTTGCGTGAGACCGCCAGCCTCGGCGACGGCATTGCCGATCTCGCAGGCTCGCGCTCGCCGATCGAGGCGGGCATCGTCCAGGGCGAAGCGACCGCCCGCTTCTTTGGCCGCGCCCTGTCGCACAGCCTGGCGATGATCGCGCTCAGCATGGATACGGGCCTGGCCGCCCTGAATCCGTTTCACGCCGGCGTGGTCGCCAACGCCAAACGATTGAAGCCCGGCGGCTAGTCAGGCCGTCGCGCCGCCCTGATGGGCTGCCTCCTCCGCCAGCCGGCCAGCCAGTTCTGACATGTGGTCGTAACGGCCCTCGAACGCGCCGAGCCCCTGGGTGATCGACCGCAGCTCGGCGATCAGGTCGTGACGCTCGCCTTGTGGCAGATAGGCCTCGATGGTGTCCCAGTTCGACCAGCCCTCGCGCGGGCTGAAACCCAGAATCTGGCCGCGGCGCGAGGACAGGCTGGAGGTGACGTTCGACAGGAACACCGACGGCGCGTAGACCGACAACCGTTCGATCGGCTCCAGCAGGATGGTGCCGGCGCTGCGCAGGGCTTCCTCGATCGCCAGGCGTCCGGCGGCGCGGAACGCCATTTCGGACGAATCGACGCTGTGGTGCGAGCCGTCGACCAGCGCCACCTCCAGGTCCACCACCGGAAAGCCCAGCGGTCCCTTGGCGAGGCCGTCGCGGATCCCCTGCTCCACGGCCGGCACCCATTGTTTGGGCACGACGCCGCCGGCGATCTTCGAGACGAACACGAAGCCCTCGCCGCGCGCCAAGGGCCGCAGTTCGATGACCACGTCGCCGAACTGGCCGTGGCCGCCGGTCTGCTTCTTGTGGCGGCCGCGCTGGGTCACCGACTTCACCGGCGCCTCACGGTACGGCGTACGCGGGCGCGTGGTGGCGATCTCGACGCCGAAGCGGCGCTTCAGGCGGTCCAGGGCCAGGCGCACATGGCCCTCGCCCTGGCCGGTCAGCAGCACCTGGCCAAGCTCCGCGTCGTGCTTCAGCGACAGGCCTGGGTCCTCCTCGACCAGCTTGGCCAGCGCGCCGGACAACCGCACATCGTCCTGCCGGTTGCTGGCGGCGACCGCGAGCGCGAACAAGGGTGGCCGCGCGTCGGGCGACGGCCGCATTTGAGGCTTCCCGGCCAGCGACATCACCTCGCCGACACAGGCCTGTTCGAGCTTGCCGATCGCTACGATGTCGCCGGGCTCGGCGGCGGCGATCTTCTTCAGGACCGCGCCGTGTACTGCGAACAATCCGCCGACCCGGGTGCGTTCACCCCTCGAGGTCAGCAGATCCGCGCCATCGGCCATCTTGGCGCCGAAGGTGCGCACATAGGCGAGCTTGCCGGCCTGCCCGGCGTAGGTGGTCTTCAGCACGCAGGCGCCGGGCGCCTCAAGACCCAGGCGGCGCGCGGCGCGCTCCGGCGCCGGCGTCTCGTGACGCAGGGCTTTCAGCAGCCGGCCGATGCCGAATCCGGTCTGCGCCGAGCCGAAGAACACTGGCACGATCAGGCCCTCGTTCATCTCGCGCACGAGGTCGGCGAAGACCATGTCGCGCGCCGGTGTGACGTCGGAGATCAGTTGCTCCATCAACTCGTCGTCGAAGTCGGCCAGCTGCTCCAACATGTGGAAGCGGGCGTCGGCTTCCAGCGTCGCCAGTTCCGGCGAGATATCGATGCGTTCGGCCTGGGCGCCGGGCCGGTGGACGAAGGCGCGCTCCAGCGCCAGGTCGACGAAGCCGGTGACGCGCTCGCCCTCCCAGATGGGGATCTGACGCGCCACCAACGGCGCGGCGCTGGCGGGCGCCAAGGCGGCCAGCAACTCGTCGAGCGAGCCTCGGGCCTGGTCCATCTTGTTGATGAACAGCGCGCGCGGCACGCCCAGGCGCTCCAGCGCCTGCATCGCCGGCTGCAGCAGGATCGCCTTGGCTGCTTCAGGCTCGGCCACGACGATCGCCAGGTCGACCATCGGCAATGCGGCGTCGGCCTCGGCCGAAAACTCCACCGAGCCGGGGCAGTCCACCGCGACGTAGCGGTCGCCCATGAACTCGAACCCGGCCAGGTTCAGTTCGACGGAATGACCGCGGGCGCGCGCCTCGGGGCTGTTATCGGCGACCCGGTCGCCGCCGCCCGCGCGCCGCTCGGCTCCGCTTACCGCCTGCAACATGGATTCAAGAAGCGCGGTCTTGCCGGCGCCGGTCGGTCCCACCAGCGCCAGCGCGCGTACGGAACCCAGGTTTTGAGTTTGCATGCCGATCCTCCCGTCGTTTGTACGTCGGGATGACGCCAGGCTTTCGAGATGCGGGGCGCATCCTCAAACGCACGTGACCGGCGACTGCACGCCCTTGCGGACCTGCGCCGCCTTGGATGTCGAGACTACGCCCGGTTAACGCCGCACGCCAAGCGCCCGTCGCAGTCCTTGTCAGCCGCGCGCGAAACAGCGCAGATCGCCGATCGGGCGGCCACACGTCGGGGCCCAGATGCGCGAGGTGGAAACAAGGCATGGCCGCCTGGTCTGATGGGTACGTCACCGACGTCCAGTACACCGACAAGTTCTACGCCGAACTCGCGCCTGGCTATCTGGCGTTCGCCTGCTTGAGGCAGGGCGTGCGCCCGCCGTCGCTGGAGGCCGGTTCGACGTATCTGGAGCTTGGATGTGGTCAGGGCTTCGGCCTCAACCTACTGGCCGCCGCCAACCCTGGCATGGATTTCTGGGGCGTCGACTTCCACCCGGGCCAGATCGACAACGCCCGCCGGCTGGCTCGTACCGCGGGCCTCACCAACATCGTCTTCGAGGACTACAGTTTCGAGCAGATGCTGGGGCTTCCCGCCGCCGCCCTGCCGAAGTTCGACGTCATCGCCCTGCACGGAGTCTACAGCTGGGTGAGCTCCGAGAACCGCGCGGTGATCGTGCAGTTGCTCGACCGGCTGCTGAAGCCAGGCGGCATGGTCTACGTGTCCTACAATTGCCTGCCAGGCTGGGCGGCGCTAGCGCCACTGCAACGGTTCGTGGCCGAGTTCGTGGACCGCGCCCCAGGCCCGCCCAGAATCGAGATCCTCAACGCCTTCCGCACCGCGCAGCAGATGCTCCAGTCGGACGGCGGATTTTTCGGCAGCGTGCCGCTGATGGGTCCGCGCATCGCCGAGACGCTCAAGCAGGACCCCGTGTACCTGATCCATGAGTATCTCAACGACCACAGCCGCCCGCACTATCACGCCGACGTCGCCCGCGAGATGGAGGGCGCTCGCCTCTCGTTCGCAGCCTCCGCCAACGTCGCCGACGACATGCCGCACCTGGCCGCGCCCGCCGCGCTGCAGCCGATGATCCAGGCCGCCGGAGATCCGGTCTGGCGCGAGACCCTGCTCGACTACGCGGGCAACAAGCCATTCAGGCGCGACGTGTTCGTGCGCGGCCGCAATGCGCCCGGCCGGCCGGAACGCGAAGCCATGCTGGACGATACGCGCTTCACCCTGCTTGTCGCGCCAGAGGCGGCGACGTTCGAAATTCCCGTCCCCATCGGCCAACTCAAAGGCCAGCCCGCAATCTACCAGCCGATCGTCGACGCTCTGGCGGAGGGCCCGCTGACCTACGGTGACCTGCGCAATCGCCCCGCCCTGCTCGGCGCGCGTGAAGGTGCGGTGCTGCAGGCGCTGATCCTGCTGGTCAACAGTCGCCAGGTTCATCCGGTGATGCGCCAGGGCGTGACGGACGCCTCCGCGCCAAGGTTCAATCGCGCCGTCGCCGACCGCGCGCGCTTCGGTGAAGTATCGAGCTACATCGCCGCGCCGCTCGCCGGCACGGCGGTGCGGGTCGATCTCGCAGACCTGTTGGCGCTGGGCGCCGCACTGCGAGGCGTGGATGATGTGGCCCAGGCCGCACGGGAAGGTTGGGAAGTCATGGCCGCAACCGGGCGTCGCCTGTTGAAGGACGGACGCACACTCGACGATCAGGCCGGCAACGAGGCCGAACTCGCCGCCCGCGTCGCGACATTCAATCGCACCAAGCTGCCGATGCTGCGCGCCCTGGGCGCAGTGTAGGCGATCAGAACACCACGACGGTGCGGATGCTTTCGCCCGCGTGCATCAGGTCGAACGCCTCGTTGATCCGCTCCAGCGGCAGGGTGTGGGTGATCATCGGGTCGATCTGGATCTTCCCGTCCATGTACCAGTCGACGATGGTCGGCACGTCAGTGCGCCCGCGCGCGCCGCCGAACGCCGTGCCGCGCCAGACTCGCCCGGTGACCAGCTGGAAAGGCCGGGTGGCGATCTCGCGCCCGGCCTCGGCGACCCCGATGATGATGCTTTCGCCCCAACCGCGATGGCAGGCCTCCAGCGCCTGGCGCATCACCTGAACGTTGCCGGTGCAGTCGAAGGTGTAGTCCGCGCCGCCGCCGGTAAGCTCGACCAGATGCGGCACGACATCTCCCGGGATCGTTGAGGGATTGACGAAGTGGGTCATGCCGAACTGGCGGCCCCAAGCTTCGCGCGCCGGGTTGAGATCGACGCCGACGATCATGCCGGCGCCCACCATCTTCAGGCCCTGGACCACGTTCAAGCCGATGCCGCCCAGGCCGAAGACGATGCAGTTCGCGCCCGCCTCGACCTTCGCCGTATTGACCACCGCGCCCACGCCCGTGGTCACGCCGCAGCCGATGTAGCAGGCCTTGTCGAACGGCGCGTCGGACCGGATCTTGGCCACCGCGATCTCCGGCAACACCGTGTAGTTCGAGAAGGTCGAGCAGCCCATGTAGTGGTGGACCGTCTGGCCTCGGTAACTGAAGCGGCTGGTGCCGTCGGGCATCACGCCCCGTCCCTGGGTGCCGCGGATCGCCGTGCACAGATTGGTCTTGCGTGACAGGCAGCTTTTGCACTGTCGACATTCCGGCGTGTAGAGCGGGATCACATGGTCGCCCGGCGCCACCGACGTGACCCCCGGACCCACCTCGACGACCACGCCCGCGCCCTCGTGCCCGAGGATCGACGGGAAGATGCCCTCCGAATCAAGGCCATCGAGGGTGTAGGCGTCGGTGTGGCACACGCCCGTCGCCTTGATCTCCACCAGCACTTCGCCCGCACGGGGGCCTTCCAGGTCCAGTTCGACGATCTCGAGCGGCGTCTTGGGCGCGAAGGCGACGGCGGCGCGGGTCTTCATCGGACGTTTCCTTTCGCGTGGGGTCGGCGGACCATTTCCCAGTGCGCTCGAAATGTGAAGCGGCTTGCGTGCGCGCCGATCGAATGGCCTACCGTCCATTGGACAGACCAATGAAGGCCGCATGAACGATTCCGAAGGCGGTTTGCCGACCCCTCGCCGTCACTGGGCCATGCTGGCGCTCAGCCTCTCGATCGGGCTCGCCGTGCTGGACGGCGCGGTCGCCACTGTCGCCTTGCCGGTCATCGCCCGAGACATGCAGATCTCCGACGCGGCCTCGATCTGGATCGTCAACGCCTCACAGCTCGTGATGATGGTCACCTTGATGCCGCTGGCGGCGCTGGGTGACCGGATCGGCTATCGGCGCATCTACCAGACCGGCGTGGTGGTCTTCAGCCTGGCCTCGCTGGGCGCGGCGCTGTCGCAGACGCTGCCGGAGCTGATCGCCGCGCGGATGCTGCAGGGTCTTGGAGCCAGCGGGATCATGAGCCTGAACGCGGCCATGGTCCGAGTGATATGGCCGCATCGCCAGCTGGGGCGCGGCATGGGCGTCATGGTGCTGATCGTCACCTCCACCAGCACAGCTGCGCCCGCCATCGGATCACTGATTCTGGGGGTGGCGAGCTGGCACTGGCTGTTCGCCATGAACGTCCCGCTCGGGATCGCCGCCACGGTGGTGGGCGCCTTCGCCCTGCCCGCGACGCCAGGGTCCGATCGTACGTTCGACTGGCGCAGCGCCGTACTGACCGCAGCCACGTTCGGCCTGCTGGTCGTCGGATTGCGCGGCTTGGGCGCCGATGACGTGCGTCCGGCGCTGGCCGAGCTCGCCGGCGCCCTCGCCGTGGGCGTCGTGCTGGTCCGCCGAGAGCTCGGCATGCGCACGCCCCTGCTACCGCTCGACCTGATCCGCATCCCGATCATCGGCCTGTCGGCGCTGACCGCGATCATGTCGTTCAGCGCCCAGACGATGGGGTTGATCGCGCTCCCGTTCCTCCTGCAGGGGACGATGGGGCGCACCACGGTGGAGACCGGCCTGCTGCTCACGGTGTGGGCGCTGGCGACGACAGTGATGGCGCCGGTGGCCGGACGGCTGGCCGACCGCTATCCGGCTGGCGTGCTGGGCGGCATAGGGCTGGCGGTGATGGGATGCGGCCTGTTGCTGATCGGACTGCAGCCGCCCACGGCGTCGAACTTCGATCTGGCCTGGCCTTTGGCGGTGTGCGGCGTGGGCTTCGGATTCTACCAGACCCCCAACAACCGCACGATCATGACCTCGGCGCCGCTGGAGCGCAGCGGCGGGGCGGCGGGTCTCGTGGCGAGCGCGCGCGTCCTCGGCCAGACTTTAGGGTCCACCAGCGTCGCCTTGATGTTCCACAGTTTTTCCACTGGCGCGCCGCGCATGGCGCTGTTCGTCGGCGCTTGCGTGGCGGCGGTGGGGTCGGGCATCAGCCTGACGCGCCTACGCGCGCCGGCCACCACATCCTAATCGGCGGCGAGCGACAGCGGCGGAGCTACCTCCTCCAACGGCCTGCGCTCGGCGTTCACACCTAGAAACAGCGTGACGATCGAGGCCGCCACCATCAGCCCTCCGCCCAGCAGATAGCCCAGGAAGATCTGGCCCCGTTCGCCGGTGTCGATCAACGCGCCGAACAGCGCCGGCCCGCCGACGCCGCCCAGCAGGGTGCCAAAGGCGTAGAACAGCGAAATGGTCACCGCGCGCGTCTCCAGCGGGAAACACTCGCCAACGGTCAGGTAGGCTGCGCTCGCGCCGGCCGAGGCGAAAAAGAAGATCACCGTCCAGGCCACGGTCTGGGTGGTCGCGCCCAGCATCCCTTGCGCGAACATCCAGCCTGTGACGCACAGCAGTACGCCTGCCAGCCCATAGGTCGCAGCGATCATGATCCGGCGTCCGACCGAGTCGAACAGGCCGCCCAGAAGCAGCGGCCCGGTGAAGTTCCCCAATGCGAACGGCAGGATGAACCACCCGATCGACTGCGGCGCGACGCCATAGAAACGGGTGAGGATCAGCGCGTAGGTGAAGAAGATCGCGTTGTAGCAGAACGCCTGCGTCGACATCAGCACCACCCCCAGCACCGTGCGCTTGGGATAGAGGCGAAACAGCGAGGTGACGATCTCCCACCAGCTTGTTCGGGCGCGGCGGATGAGGCGCAGGCTGGCGAGGTCGGCGTGTGGCGGCGTCGCTTGGCCGGTCTCTCGAGCGACGCTGGCCTCTATCGCCTCGATCACCGCTTCGGCCTCGGCCTCTCGGCCATGGGTCATCAGCCAGCGCGGGCTCTCTGGGATGAACCGCCGCACGAAGATGATGATCACCGCCAGTGCGCCGCCGATGATGAACGCCAGTCGCCAGCCCCACTCCTGCGAGACCACCTCAGGATTGAGCACCACCAGCGAGCCCATCGCGCCCAGCGCCGCGCCGACCCAGAAACTGCCGTTGATCGCCAGGTCCGTGTAGCCCCGCCGCCGGGCGGGAATCAGCTCCTGGATCGCGGAATTGACCGCCCCGTACTCGCCGCCGATGCCGGCGCCGGTCAGGAATCGGAACAGCATGAACGACCAGAAATCCCAGGAAAATCCAGTGGCTATGGTGGCGACCAGATAGACCGCGACGGTGATCGTGAACAATCGTCGCCGACCGAAGGTGTCGGTCAGCCGGCCGAACACCAGCGCCCCCAGCACCGCGCCCAGGATGTAGGCGCTGCCGGTCAGGCCGATCTGCGCGGCGGTGAGGTTCAGCCCATCGGGCCCGGCGATCGCCGGCGAGAGCGAGCCGACCAGCGTGACCTCGAGCCCGTCCAAGATCCACGTTACGCCAAGCGCACCCACCACCAGCCAATGGAAGCGGCTCCACGGAAGGCGGTCCAGGCGCGCGGGTACGTTTGTGGTGAAGACGTCGGCCGGAATGGCCATGCTTCCCCCTAGTTTAGGTGTCGCGAGAAAACGCGCAAAGGCCCAGCTTTGGTTCCGTCCTTGCCGAGCGCTTGCCTGGAGCGCTAACCGGAACGCATGTCCGAGCCGGAGATCCTCGTCGACGCCCGCGGGCACCGCTGCCCGGTGCCGACGCTGCGCTTGCGCCGGGCACTGGAAGCCGCGCCATCGGGCGCGCGCCTGCGTTTGCTGGCCGATGACCCGCTAGCCCGCATCGACGTGCCGCACTTCGCCGCGGGCGTCGGCGCCACCGTGCTGGAGCAAGGCGAAGCCGAAGGCGTCCTCAGCTTCCTGGTGGAGAAATGATCGGCTCGTCGCCGCGCTGATCGGCGATCAGCCCCAGCTTCATCTCGTACTGGTCGATGGCGATCTCCACTTCGGTCGCCAGCGCGCCGCCGTAGAACACCGCATTCACGGTCCAAGACAGCCAGATCAGCAGCACCACTACGGTCGCCACCGAGCCATAGGTCGCACCGAGTTGGGCGATCTGTTCGACGTAGAAGGCGCTGGCCCAGGACACCAGCAGCGTCATCAGGGTCGCCGCGATCCCGCCCAACACCGAGGCGCGCCACGCAACCGGCCTGCGCGACATGGCGAAGCGATAGATCAGGGTCATGGCGATGGTCAGGCCCAGGCTCGCCCAGGTCCATTCGCTGTACAGCCACGGCGCGCCCGCTAGCGGCCTCAAGTGGAATGCGCCGCCGATCAGCCGCAGGGCGAAGAACACCCCCGACAGCACCGCCAGCATCGCGAAAGCGGCGATCAGCGCCAGCAGCGCCATCAGGTTGAAGCCGACGAAGCCGCGCTGTTCGTCCTCTTCGTGGATGAACGACAACCCGGCCAGCAACGCCTTCACGCCGCGATGCGTCGCGTAGATCCCGATGACCAGGGCGACGCCGCTTTGCGCCGAAACCCGCAACGGCGCGCTGGCCAGCCTGGTCAGTTCGCCCTCGACGATTTCGCGCGCGCCGGGCGGCATGACGTGGGCCATGGCTTCGACCTGGCTCGCCGCCTGGGCAGGATCGGCCAGCAGTCCATAGAGACCGATGAGGATCGCCAGCGCCGGAAACGCCGCCAGCAGGGCGAAGAACGACACGCCGCCCACATAAAGCATGACATCGCGGCCCCACAGCCGCGTCAGGGCCTTGGCGGAGATCTTGACCCCTCGCTGCGCCAGGTGCGCCGGATCGAGGTCGAGGTCTTGGATACGCCGCAGGATACGCTGGATCGTCATGTGCGGACAGCTTCTGACAGGCGATCGCAGGGAAGCAAGGCCCGCAATAGAGACGGCGCGCCGCCCGTAAGAGCGACGCGCCGTCGATGGGCGTGTCTGTCCATCAGGTCCGCCGCCGCTTCGAGGGACGGGAGATAACGGCGGAAGACCGTCCTGAAGGTTTGACGCCCGCCGGCTGAACCCACGCTGAACGCCGCCTTCAGACAAGGAATACGTGGCCGGACTGTCTCCTACGCGACGAAGGCCGGGTCGCTGAGGTCCGTCTTCTCGCGTGGCAGGGCGTAGGTCTGCGACCAATCGAAGCGATGGAGACGAGCTTGCCATCCTTGCAGCGCTGTCACCGTCGCGGACCACGCGTTATCCTTGCTGTTTGGCGATTCTCCGCCCACAGCGGGCGCCAACCCACGCGTCGAGCGACGAGGATCGGATAAGACCATGACGGAGGCGGTCCAGGCGCGTGTGCTGATCGTGGCGCGCGACGACACGGTCGCCGGCCCGCTGGCCGAAGGTCTCGACCGTCTGGGCTGGCGCACGGTCACCGCGCGCGGCCCCTACGCCGCCGCCGCTGCGCTGGCCGACCTTCAGATCGAGGCTGCGATCATCGACGTCGCCAGCTATGGCGGTGACTCCCCGGCTCTCGCCCGGCGCCTGAAGACCGCCTGCGCCCCGCGCCGCTTGCCAGTGATCGCGGTCGGCGATCTCGAGACCTCGCAGGAGGCCCACGCCTACGACCTGACGCTCACCGCGCCCTTGCACCCCGCCCAGGCCGTGCTGAGGCTGGAGACACTGGTGCGCACCGCGGTGGCGGAGGAGGAGTTCGAGCTTCGCCTGGACACCTTCGCCGACCGGGGGCGGCGGCTTGACATGCCCGACCCGGACGCGAGCCCGTTCCGCATCCTGGCCATCGGCGAGCCCGCGCCGCAGTTCCTGGCGCTGTCCAACGCGCTCGCCCGCAGCGGGGCCGAGGTGGTCGGCGCCTTCACCGCCTACACCGCCTTCGACTACCTGCACGAGCGGCCGTTCGACGCCGTGGTCCTGTGGGCGGGCGATAATTCGCACGAGGCGCTGTCGATCGCCGCGGGCATGCGCCGCAACACCCGCCTCTACCACACGCCCGCGCTGCTCTACATGCGCGAGGAGTCCTACATCACCATGTCGGAGGCCTATCATCGCGGGGTCACCGACGTCGCCTCGCCCGAGACGCCCGAGGTCGAGACCGCCAAGCAGGTGATCGAGCTCGCCCGCAGCTATCGCCGGCAGACGGCGGTGCGCAAGGCGCTGGAGAAGGCCCGCAGCTCCGGCTTGATGGACGCCGCCACCGGCCTGTTCACCCGCGATCTGTTCGCCGCCCATCTGGCGCGCCTCGCTCAGGCGGCGCGTGTGCGCAACCGGCCCCTGTCGGTGTGCGTGCTCAAGGTCTCCGATCGGCCTGAGGTGCTGGCCGCGCGAGCCAACGGCTGGCTGGACCGGGCGATCCCACAGATTGGCTCGATGATCGGCCGGCTGGTGCGGGTGGAGGACACCGCGTCACGCCTCTCCACCGAGGTGTTCGCCCTCGCCCTGCCCGCGACGCCGCAGGGCGCTGCGCGCGGCGCCGGAGAGCGGATCGCCGCCGTGATCGGCTGCACGGCCTTCGAGGCCGGCGAGGGCAAGCCGCCCTTCGTGGTCGAATTCGACATCGGCGTCGCCGAGGTCAACGGCGCCGAAAGCGTCGGCCGCGCGCTGGAACAGGCGGCCGCCCGCGCGGACACCCGCCAGGCCGGCTGAAGCACTGTACATCGGCGACGCCGCGCCGGAAGATCGGCGCTGCAGTTCGCAGGAGCAACGGATGGCGTCGGACGGTCCCTCACCACCCACGGACGAAGAGCCCGCATCGCTGGGCCGGCTGACGGTGCGTGCTCCAGACGTCGAGGCGCGGGACTATTCCCGCAGCGACTGGATCGAGACCGGCGACTGGGAGACCGAGTTCTACGCACCCGCCTCCTGTCGGGACGCGGCGTCGGTGCCGCTGCTGGTGCTGTTCCACGGCGCCGGCGGCTTGCCCCAACGGACCTTGCCGATGATCGCGCCGCTCGCCGACGAGTTGGGCTTCCTGGTGTTCGCGCCCAAGTCGCTGGGCATGACCTGGGACATCATGGAGGGCGGCTTCGGCCCCGACGTGAAGTTCATCGACGAGTCGCTGAAGCTGATCTTCGCCGAGCACCCCGTGGACCCTGGGCGCGTCGGCGTCTCAGGCTTCTCAGACGGCGCGTCCTATGCGCTGAGCATAGGCTTGAGCAACGGCGACCTGTTCAGCGACGCGATCGCCTTCTCGCCCGGGTTCTCGATGAACCTCGGCGCGGTCGGGCGCCCGCGCATCTTCATCTCGCACGGCGAGCGCGACCGGGTGCTGCCGATTGACATGTGCGCGCGGCCGGCGGCCCGCCAGCTCGCCCGCGCCGGATACGACGTGCTCTATAAGGAGTTCCCCGGCGGCCACACCGCGCCGCCGGAGCTGGTCGACATCGCCGTGCGCCGGTTCGTCAGCGGCGGAGCCGACGCCTAGCGCAGGCGCGTCAGACCGTTGCGGATCACGTACAGGTCACGCGCCTTGATCCGCGCCTCGAAGGCGATCTCCTTGCCGTCTCGCCACATGTCCACCGTGACCGTCTCTCCTGGATACACAGGCGAGGAGAAGCGCACCTGGTGGCTGGCGATCGACTCCGAGTCGTAATCCAGCATCCCCTGCATCACTGCCCGGCAGGTGATCCCATAGGTGCACAGGCCGTGCAGGATCGGCTGATCAAAGCCGCCCTTCCGGGCGAACGCCTGGTCGATGTGCAGCGGATTGAGGTCGCCGCTAAGCCGGTAGATCACCGCCTGGTCGGGGCGGGTGACGATGTCCAGCGACATATCTGGCGCACGGGTCGGCGTCGGGTGCGGCTTGGGCGCGCCATCGGCCGGTCCGCCGAACCCGCCGTCGCCGCGGGCGAAGCGGGTGGTGGTCAGCGTCACCGCCACGTCGCCCGCGGCGTCGAACCACTTGGATTCGCTGAGGATGATCGCGCCCTTGTCGGGTCCCTTGTCGAAGGCGCCGACGATCTGGTCGGTGAAAGTGAATCCGCCCTGCGCCGGCAGAGGCTTGTGGATCTCCACCTTCTGCTCGCCGTGCAGCATTTTGAACATGTCCCAGGTGCTGAAGCGCAGGCCGTCGGGCACGGCCGCGCTCACCCCGCGCATGACGCTGTCGGCCAGCACCGTGACGGCGGTCGGCACGACCTTCAGGCCGTTCTCGTAGACGAACCTCAACTCGCGCTCATCCAGCGGATTGGCGCCCATGCCGATGCCGACCGCATAGAGCATCACATCCTTGTCGCCATAGCTGAACGGCCGGGCGGCCGTGCCCTGCTGGAGGATGTCCGGATAGAAGATGGGCACGGGCTGGCCTCCCTTTGAGAGCTCGCCGCTGACACGGACTTGGCGACCGACAAGCCGGGCGCGGTGATCGCTGTCAAGCCGCGGCCGGGCTCGGAAAAGGCGCCGGCGCCTGTTCCTTGGGCCGCTCGCGCGAACCGGAGTCGCAAGGCCGCCTGCAGCTTGTCACATGGGCCGCACGGAGCGCTGCTGACGGTGCGGAACGCCAGCGCGTTTCCGCGTTGGAGTGGTCGACATGGGGTTGAGCCGCCGCAGGTTCCTGCATCGCGCAGCCGCCGCCGGCGGCTACTCGGCGGCCTATTCGGCGATGAGCCTGCTGGGCCTGATGGCCAGCGCACCGGCGCAAGCCGCGCCCGCCCTGCCAGCGCATTTCGGCGCCGGCAAACGCGTGGTGATCCCGGGCGCCGGGATCGCCGGGCTGGTTGCGGCGTACCGGCTGGAGCGCGCCGGCTTCACCGTCACCTTGCTGGAGGCGCGCGATCGTCTGGGCGGTCGCAACTGGACGCTGCGCGGCGGCTCCAAGGTCGAGATGGTCGGCGAGGCGGACCAGACCGTGGACTTCACCGATGGCGTCTACATGAACGCCGGGCCCGCCCGCATACCAAGCCACCATGAAGGCCTGCTGGGCTATTGCCGGGAGCTCGGCGTGCCGCTGGAGGTGGAGATCAACGCTAGCCGCAGCGCCTATCTGTGGGACCAGGACGCCAACGGCGGCGCGCCGGTGCAGATGCGCCAGGCGGTCAACGACACCCGCGGCTATCTGTCAGAACTCTTGGCCAAGGCGGTGAGCCAGGGCGCGCTCGACCAGGACCTGACCGGCGACGAGAAGGCGGCGCTGGCGCCGTTCCTGCGGACCTACGGCGACCTCGCCGACGACATGAGGTTCCACGGCACGGAGCGCTCGGGTTTCGTCCAGGCCCCGGGCGCTGCGCGGCAGTTCGCCAGGCATCGCCCACCGGTCGCCCGCGCGGAACTGCTGCGTCACAAGCAGTTGGGCTCGATCGTCTTCGAAGATCAGATCACCATGCAGGCGACCATGTTCCAGCCGGTCGGCGGCATGGACCAGATCCCCGCCGCCTTCGGCCGGGCGATCAGGAGCCCGGTGATCCGCAACGCCCAGGTCCTGCGCATCGACAAACGCGCCGACGGGGTGCGGGTCGAATGGCGCGACCGCGTAAGCGGCAAGCGCCAGGCGGCCGAGGCCGACTTCGCCATCGTCACCATCCCCTTGGTGGTGCTGGCAGGCATCGACAGCAACCTCGACAAGCCGGTGAAGGCGGCCATCGCCGGCACGGCCTATGACCACTCCAACAAGATCGGCTTCGAGGCCCCGCGGTTCTGGGAGCGGGAGCAGATCTTCGGCGGCATCTCCTTCGTCGGCGGCGAGACCAGCCTGGTCTGGTACCCGTCCGCCGGCTTGCACACCGAGCGGGGCATGCTGCTGGCCTGCTACGGCTCGGGTCCACGCGCGGCGGCGTTCGCAGCGCGGCCGATGGCCGAGCAGATCGCCATGGCCCGCGCCATGGTCGGCAAGCTGCATCCCGGGCACGAAGCGGACCTGGCCAAGCCGGTGGTGGTCAACTGGAGCAAGGCGCCCTTCAGCCTGGGTCCCTGGCCGGCGCGCGATCCGAACGGCCGTGAGGGCCCGATCGACGGGCCGGCGTTCGCGCTGTTGAACCAGCCGGACGGACGCGTCTACTTCACCGGCGCGCACTTGAGCCAGATGCCGGGCTGGCAGGAGGGCGCGGTCTGTTCCGCCCACCGCACCATCGCCCAGATCGCCGAACGGATCTCGCCCTCCGCCGTCGTGAAAGCCAACAGCACAGCCGCATAGAGCTGCAACACATCAGGGAGCCAACCATGTCCAGCCTCAACGCCCTGCCCGCGGGCCTGCTGCTCGCGCTCGCCGCCGGCCCGCTCGCTCTGGCCCAGAACGTCCACGTCGGTGCGCCGACATCGGCCATCTCTCAAGCCGTCGCCGTGCCGGCGGGATCGGACATGCTCTACGTCAGCGGCATGACGCCGCCGGCGCTCAACGCCGGCGCGCCCAAGGGCACGCCGCTAGTGTTTGGCGACACCAAGACCCAGGTGACCGGTGTGTTGAAGCGCCTCGAGGAAGCCTTGAAAGCCCAGGGCTACGGCTTCGGCGACGTGGTGATGATGCGGGTCTACCTGGTCGGCGACCCAGCCAAGGGTGGAGCGATGGATTTCGCCGGCATGATGGAGGCCTACACCCAGGCGTTCGGCACGCCGGCTCAGCCCAATAAGCCGGCCCGCGTCACCATGCAGGTCGCCGCCCTCGTCCAGCCCGGCATGCTCGCCGAGATCGAAGTGCAGGCGGCGAAGGCGAAGAAGTCACCGATCTCCCTTCCGCCTGGAGGGGGGAAGGGAGTGAAGAGGTCAGGGTCAGGCGGCTAGTTTCGCCAGTTCGCACATCACGCGCTCGGCGGCGGCGAGGCGTTGTTCGGGC
>NZ_JAUYQL010000031.1 GCF_030697305.1 Phenylobacterium sp.
CACACCCAGCCCAGCCTTCGCCGCATCGCCGCCATCGACCAGGCCGGCGGCCTTGATCTTTGCGCGCGCCTGGTCGAGCACGTCCTGGGTCATCTCCGGGTTCGCCTTGCGGATCAGCGCGTCACCGGGGGCGGCGTCGCCGTCGATGTAGCTTTTCCAGCCGGCGGCTGAGCCCTCCACGAATGCCTGCACCGACTTCGGGTCCTTTTCGATCAGCCTCGTCGAGGCCAGCACCATGGCGGCGTAGCCAGGGAAGCCCTCGTCGGCCAACAGGAGCACCTTGGGCTTGAGCCTGGCCTCCTTCTCCAGGGTGTAGGGCTCCGACGTCAGATAGCCCTGCTGGGCGACCCGCTTGTCGGCCAGGAACGGCGCGGAGTTGAAGGTGTACTTGCGCACCTGATCGTCGGTGAATCCGTACTTCGCCTTCAACCAAACCCAGAAGGCGGTGACCGAAGCGTCGGCGAGCAGGATCGGATGGCCCTTCAGATCGGCGATCTTCTCGATCCCCTGATCCGGATGGGCGATCAGCACCTGCGGGTCCTTCTGCATGAACGCCGCCACCGCCTTCACCGGCGCCTTCTCCTGGGCGAGGTTCATGACGATGAAACTGTTGGAGCCCATGCCCATATCCACCGAACCGGCGGCCAGCAGTTGCGGCACGTTCACACCAGGACCGCCCTGGATGATCTCCACCTTGAGGCCACGCTTGGCGTACTCGCCGGTCGCAAGGGCCTGATAGAATCCGCCCTGTTCGGCCTGGGCGCGCCAGTCGGTGGCGAAGCGGATGGCGGTGGATTCGCCGGGCTGCGGGGCGGCCGCCGTCTTGTCCGACGCGGCGGGCTGGCAGGCGCAGAGCATGGCGGTCGCCAGGGCGGTGGCGATCAGTCGGAGGGGGAGCATGTGGAATTCCCGAGCTTGAGCGTGCGGGAGCCTAAGGCGGCAGGCGGCGTCTTCCAAGGCGCCGCATGCAACAGGACGCCGAATAGCAAGAGGGCGGCGCTTCGGTCGCCCGATGCGTCGCCCTCTCATCCAGACCCCTTGCGGGTTCTGCGTCTCCAGGTGGTCCGCGACTTCGATTGACGGGCTTCCCCGTAGGTTTCCATCGCGTCCAGGGTTCTCGGTTCGAACGTGGCTGGGTCGCCCCGGCCTCGTCGCTTCGTGAACCGCTCGCTTCTGCTTTCCGGTCGCCCGGTCCGCGTGCGCTGCATTCCCTTCGACGTCTTGACCTTGGCTCCAAACCTTGTATGAAGCAACCGCCCGAATTCGCCCCGCTGAGGATGATTCGGTTGATGACCTGTGGACCGCCTGCGCATGAGGCTCGGATTCCGCAGTTGAATCAAAAGTTAACGATCATCCACCGATGCGCGCGAGGCCTCGCGCCGACGCGTTCAACTCCGCGTGAAGCTTCTGCGCTCCCTCAGCGGCCGGCCGCCATCGCCTCGCGCCGCTCTTCCAGGGACAGCCATTCCTCCTCGGCGTCGGCGAGCTGGCGGCGCGCGGCGTCTAGGGTCTTGCTCACACGCTGGAACGCCGCCGGGTCACGGCCGTAGAGTCCCGGATCGGCCAGCTCCAATTCGAGCGCCGCGATGCGGCCGGGCAGGGACTGGCTCAGCGCCTCCAATTCCTCGAGCCGACGCTGGTCCTTGTATGACAGCTTAACGGCGCGGGCTGGCGCGGCTGGAGGAGCCGGCGCGGCCTTGGCTGGCGCGCCTCTCGCGGGCGACGAGGCCACCGCCTGGAAGAACCCGGGGTTCTGGGTCAGGAAATCCTGCCATCCGCCCGGCGTCTCCACCACACGGCCCGAGCCGTCCAGCGCAATCGTCGATGTGGCCAGCCGGTCGATGAAGTCGCGGTCGTGGCTGACCAGGATCAGCGTCCCCTCATAGTCGGCCAGCAGATCCTCGAGCAGGTCGAGGGTGTCCATGTCCAGGTCGTTGGTCGGCTCGTCGAGGACCATGACATTGGCGGGTTTGGCCAGCGCCGCGGCCAGCAGCAGGCGGTTGCGTTCGCCGCCGGAGAGGCTGCGCACCGGCTGGCGCATCTGGCTCTCGCGGAACAGGAACTCCTTGGCGTAGGCGGTGACGTGCTTGGGCTGGCCGCGCACCATCACCTGGTCGCCGCCCAGGGGGGTGAGGATGTCCTTCAGCGTCGCCTCGGGTGAAAGGTCGGCGCGCGCCTGATCAATGTAGGCGATCTCCAACCCCGTCCCCAGCTTCACCTCGCCGCTGTCGGGGGCGAGCTGGCCCAGCAGCAGCTTGACCAGCGTGGTCTTGCCGGCGCCGTTCGGACCCACCACGGCGACGCGGTCGCCGCGCAGGATGCGGGTGCTGAAGTCCTTCAGCACGGTGCGTGCGCCGAACGCCTTGGCGATCGACTTGACCTCGGCGACCCGCTGGCCGGAGACGCCGGCGTTGGCGATCTCCATGCCCAGGCCGCCGCGCACCTCGCGCAGCCGGTCGGCCTTGGCCTCGCGCAAGGCGACGAGACGCCGGCGGCGGCCTTCGTTGCGTGCGCGCCTGCCGGTGACGCCGCGCGCCATCCAGTGCTGTTCGCGCTGCAACGACTTGTCGAGCTTGCGGCCTTCCTCAGCCTCGGCGTGGTTGATCTGCTCGGCCCACTCGTCGAAGGCCGCGAAGCCCTTGTCCAGACGGCGCACCGTGCGGTGCTCCAGCCAGAAGCAACGCCCGGTCACCCGCTCCAGGAAGGCGCGGTCGTGGCTGACGATCAGGGCCGCGGCGCGCGAGGCGCGCAGCTCGGTCTCGAGGATTTCGATGGCCAGGATGTCGAGGTGGTTGGTGGGCTCGTCGAGCAGCAGCACGTCCGGCTTCTCGGCGAAAGCGCGCGCCAGCGCCGCGCGGCGGATCTCGCCGCCGGAGAGGCCGATCGCGGCTTTGGCGGGATCGACCCCGAAAGCCTCCAGCGACGCGCTGGCCTCGTGGTCGGCCGCGCCGCCGGCGGTGGCGTAATCCAGCAGCGTCTCACCGGTGATCAACGGTTCTTGCGGCACGAAGGCGATGTGCGCGCCGGGGCTGGCCGTGCGTTCGCCCGCGTCCGGCTCTGCCTGGCCGGCCAGCATGCGCAGCAGGGTCGACTTGCCGGTCCCGTTGCGGCCCACCAGGCAGGCGCGGGCGCGTGGCTCCAGCGCCAGGTCGACGCCGTCGAACAGCATCAGCGGACCGTCGGCCAGACGGACGTCCTTGAGGGCGAGAATGGGAGGCTTCATCCAGCGCAGGGAGATAGCGCCCTTTGCGCCGCCCGCAAGCGGCGTCGCCAGATTAGCCTCAGAACGGCGGTTCGGTCTCCGCGCCTTGCGACCAGGCCGCGTCGCCTTCGTCGGCCGAGGTGCGGGCGAAGGCGGCGGACAGGTCTTCGTAGAATCCGCCCTGTTCAGCCTCTTCGGCGGACGGCGCTTCAGGCTCTAACGGACCGAGCCCGTCCGGCGCCGCGGTGACGCTGGGCAGCAGCCAGTCGAAGTCGCGCGGCGCCAGTCCCTGGTGGGCGACCACCATGAACCTGCGCCACATCCGCGCCGGGGCGTCGCCGCCGGTCACCTTGCGCATCGAGCGGCCGTCGTCGTTGCCCACCCAGACGGCGGTGGCGAACTCCGGCGTGAAACCGACGAACCAGGCGTCGCGCCAGTTCTGGCTGGTGCCGGTCTTGCCCGCCGCCGGCCAGCCGAAATTCGCGCGCTTGCCGGTGCCCGAGGTGATCACACCCTGCATCATCCGCAGCATCAACCCGGCGCGCGCCGCGTCGTAGGCGGGGGCCGGCGCGCTGGGCAGATGGATCACCACGCGTTCGCCGCTGACCGTGCGGACTTCCTCGATGATGTAGGGCTGCACGCGCCCGCCGGCCTGCTGGAACACCTGGAAGGCGCTGGCCATCTCCAGCACGCTGACTTCGTAGGCGCCCAACGCCACCGACAGACCCGGCTCGTCCGGTAGGCTGGTGAAGCCGAAACGCCGGACCAGCGAGCCGATCGCCGCAGGGCCGACCTCCTGGGCCAGCCGCACCGCCACGGTGTTGATCGACCGGGCCAGCGCCGTCTGCACCATCACCGCGCC
>NZ_JAUYQL010000037.1 GCF_030697305.1 Phenylobacterium sp.
AGCCTTCCAACCCCTTCGAACGCGCCAGCCCCTGGGGCCGCGCGCGGCAGGCGCCGTTCCGCATCGGCGCGCTGCCGCAGTCGGGCTCCCGCGCGCCGCCGCCTCGGCCCGCAACGCCGCCGCCAGGCGAGATACAGCGCGCCGCGCCGGCACGGCTGAGCGGCCGGGGGATCCTGTCTGGATCGTTGATCCCGATCCGCGCCGCGCCGGCGTCTCAACCACTCGCTGCACCGGCGCCGATGGCCCAGGAACCTCAGCCGTCAGCGGCCGTCGCCCGCGCTCCGGGGGAGCTCGAGCCTTCTGTGGCGCATCGGCCGACCGCCCTCGCGCCCATCCCATCTGAGCGCGCAGCGTCTGTGCCGGAGGCCGCGCCACCGGTCTTCGCTCCCCAGCGTCCGGCTACGCGGCGCCCACGTCGCCGGCTGCCGCTGCTGCCGCTTGCGGCGGCTGTGGTGGTGATCCTCGTGGTGGTCGTCCAGGCTGTCGCCGTGCTCGGGGGCCGGCGAGGGGAGGCTGCCCGGCCAGGGGCCACGATGGCGCCGCCGCCGCCCGCAGGCTCCGTGGCGTCCGGCGGCCCGGCGCCCATCAGCCGGCCCCCCCTCCCACAGGCCGCCGCACTCCCGGCGGGCTTAGTGTCGGACCGATCGCATCCCGCCCCGATTCCGGTTGCTGCGCGTACGCCCACGCCGCCCGTCAAGACCGCGGCTGCGCCGCCCACAGATGGCGCGGAACCGCGCGCCGTGACGATCTTGCCCGCACCGCTGGTTGTGCCGCCCGCAGGGCAGCCGCCGGTGATCACGCCTGCCACGCCTCCGCCGTCCCCTGATCCTGAGGCCCCAATGGTCACCCAGGCGCCGGAGCTGCGCTGACCTCGCGGCTGTACCCTGATGAACGTCTCGGAGAGATTCTCGTCACTGCTGAAGAAAACCAGAACATCGCCTGTGGCAGGCGCGGCTCACCTTGTAGCTATGAGGATTCACGTTCCGTCAGTTTTATATTGCGGTGCAACATAACTGCGGCGTTGAGCCTGATTTAAGCACCTAACCGCCCCTACGTCATTGTGCGCCGCCGCATTCTTTGTCGGGGAGGGACCCTACTTGGCCTAAACGGCCCGATCACCCCTTGACGCCTTAACAAGGGGTTGCCAAAGGACCGGAGCCGCACGGCTACCCAGCGGTAAGATTTCGTGGTTCCCGAGGGGACTCGAAGTTGCGCGCCTTCGTAACGTCGATCTTCAGCGCTGCTGAAGAAAGCGGTGCGGGTCGGCGCAGCGACGGCGGCTCTGTCGACCTGGTTCGGTTTCGGATCGGGCCGGCGGGCTTGTTTTCAACTGGGGTGGAGACGCTCTCGCGCGACGACCCCTCGGTCCAACGTGCTAGACCAATCAGGAACTGGCGACAGATGCTCGACAACAAACGGACGACCCCTTTCATCGCCCTGCTCGGCGCAAGTGCGCTGTTGGGGAGTGCGCCGGCGTTCGCCCAGAGCGCCGCTCCTGCGGCCGCTCCGGCTGCTGACGCTGCTGCTGCTCCCGCCGCGGCCCCGGCCGACGCTGCTGCGGCGCCTGCCGCTGACGCCGCCGCTGCTCCGGCCGCGGACGCCCCCGCCCCCGCCGCTGAGGCGGCGCCCGAGACCATCAAGCATGCCGGCAAGCTGACCGTCATGACGATGTTCATGGACGCCCAGCCGGTGGTTAAGGTGGTCATGATCGGCCTGGTTCTGGCCTCGATCTTCTCGTGGACCCTGTTGGTCACAAAGATGCTCGAGTTCGGCGCGCTGAACAAAGCCTCCGACCGCTTCGTCGAAGCGTTCCGCGGCGCCCGCTCGATCAGCGACATGGGCAAGATCGCCACCGCTGAAGAATTCGAGGGCAACCCAATGGCCGATATGGCCGCCGCGGCGGCTCAGGAAGTCGAGCTATCGCGTCAGGCTGGCCTGTCGGTCAGCGGCGAGCACCGCGACTCCACCATCCAGCGCGCCATGTCGGCGGTTGGCGCGGTGCAGTCCTCCCTCGCCAAGCGCCTGTCCAGCGGCATGCAGTTCCTGGCCTCGGTTGGTTCTTCGGGTCCGTTCATCGGCCTGTTCGGCACCGTCTACGGGATCATGAACTCGTTCATCGGCATCGCGAACACCAACACCACCAACCTGGCCGTCGTCGCCCCCGGCATCGCCGAGGCGCTGCTGGCCACCGGCATCGGCCTCTTCGCCGCCATCCCGGCGGTTATCTTCTACAACTACTTCCAGACCCGTATCTCCGCCTACGGCGCGCGTACGGATGGGTTCGTGGCTGAATTGATGAACGCCATCTCCCGGCAGCTCGACAAAGGGGCCTAAGTCACATGGCCGCTAAACTCTCAGGATCTGGGGGCGGCAAAGGTGGCGTTGATGCGATGAGCGAGATCAACGTCACGCCCTTCGTGGACGTGATGCTGGTTCTCCTGATCATCTTCATGGTGGCCGCACCTCTGGCCAGCGTGACGGTGCAGGTCGTTCTGCCTCCCGCCGTCTCCAAACCGGGCACCAACCCGCCCAAGCCGGTCTATATCTCGATCCAGAATTCGGGTCGGCTGTACATCGGGGACTTCGCGACGGACCTGTCTACTCTGGGCGACGATCTCCGTAAGTCGATCGGGACCAAGCGTAACCCGGGCAAGGAGCGGATCTTCATCCGGGCCGACAAGGACGTCATGTACGGCGACTTCATGGGCGTCATGAACATGCTCCAGGACAACGGCTTCTACAGCGTCGCGCTGGTCGGCGAAGACAAGCAGAGTTGATCGGGGCAGCGCATGACAGACATCAGTCACCACAACCCGTTCGATGAGCCGGTAAGGAAGAAGGCCAACAAAGGCATCGTGGTCGCCATCATCGGCTCGGTGCTGGTTCACGTCGGCCTCGGCGTCTATCTCTGGAAAACGAAGTTCGAGCCGACATACAAGGAATATCAGGACGACATTACCGACGTCGCCCTGATCAAGCCTGCGCCGCCTCCGCCTCCGCCTCCGCCGCCTCCGCCGCCGAACACGCCTCCGCCGCCGCCGCCGAAAATCCAGCCGAGGCCTCCGGTCTCTGCACCGGATCTTCCGTCGACGATCCCGCCGCTGCCGCTTCCTCCCGTTGAAAAGCGGGTCGAGCAGCCCGCGCCGCCGGCTCCGGCCCCGGCCGAGCCTGTGCGTCCGACGGTGATCCAGAACCCGGATTGGCAACGCAAACCGAGCGGCGAAGATATCGCCCGCTACTATCCGGAACGCGCGCAGCGGATGAACGTGGAGGGGCGTGCGACGCTCAACTGCACGGTCAACGCCAAGGGTGGCCTGGAAGCCTGTTCGATTGTCTCGGAAGACCCGAGCAATCAGGACTTCGGCACCGCCGCCATGCGGATGTCCCGGCTGTTCAAGATGCGGCCCATGACTCGCGACGGCACTCCGGTGTCGGGCGGTTCGGTCCGGATCCCGATCGTGTTCAAATTGCCGCAAGGCTAGTTCGGATCACGACCGGCGACGGCCTTTACAATCGACCCCGGAAGCCTGCGCTTCCGGGGTCTTTTTGTTGCGTAACGCGGCGGGCAAGCACTGCTTGATCGCCGCGGCCCTCGCGACTAGAACCTGTCCCTCGCGTCGGGCCGCCTTAGCTCAGTTGGTTAGAGCGCTAGATTGTGGATCTAGAGGTCCCCCGTTCAAACCGGGGAGGCGGTACCACGCGAAGGCCGTTGATTGAGCGGCAGAATTATCCGCGCAGCGCCACGACGGTGTCGGAGCTGTTAGACGCTTTTAGACACCCGTTAGACATTTCGCGTTCGAGCGGCGTTCCGCCAATGCGTTCCCGCAGCGCCGCGATCAGCGCCGCACCATCATCAGACATTTGCAATCGGCTCGCCTGGCGGCGATAGACCGCGAAGGAGTTCGGGCTCCCGTGGCCCATCAGCGCGCCGCCCTGGGCGTCCGTGCAGCCCGCCAGGGCCGCTTCGACGCCGAACGTGTGACGCAGGCCATGCAGATCGTACGCGGCCGTAGCGAGCTTCCCTTCGGCATGGAGGGTAGCGATGAGTTTCGCGAGTTCCTGCCCGAGCCCGTCTTCGGTGTAGGGCCGGCCGGAAATGTTGTAGACCAGGGTCTTCGTCGGCAGCCGGAACACGCCCAGCCGGCGCTGTTGGCCGGCTTGCCAACGAGACAGCGGCTGGGTCGCCGGCGTGGCGTCGAGCCACGCCGTCAGCAGCGGGTCCTCAGGCATATCGACGACGACCTTGCGCTTGCCTGAGAGCCAGGAGATCCGACCGTTGTGGCGCGACGCGCTGAGCAGTCGCACGATGTCTCCGCGGCGCGCGCCGGCGTACCGGCCAATCGCCACGCCGCGC
>NZ_JAUYQL010000068.1 GCF_030697305.1 Phenylobacterium sp.
AAACGCCACGGGCGGCGACGTCCTGCTGGGCGGCCAGAACAACGACGTCATCGCCGGCAACGGCGGTGCGGACACGCTCAACGGCAACGAGGGTGACGACAACATCACCGGCGGCGCCGGCGTCGACACCATCTTCGGTGAAGATGGCGACGACGTCATCGTCTCGGCCGCGGGCTATGACTCCGTGACCGGCGGTGCGGGTGACGACAACATCACCCTGGGCAACGGCGGAGCCGGACCAGGCGCCGATGTGGCGGTCGGCGGCACGGGCGACGACACCATCACCGGTGGCGGCGACACGGCCAGCGCGGCCAACATCTCCGGCGATGACGGCGGCGACATCCTCACTGGCGGCGCAGCGCGCGACACCATCAGCGGCGGGGCTGGCAACGACACCATCTCCGGCGCCGGCGGCAAGGATCAGCTGACCGGTGGTGCGGGCCAGGATCGCTTCGTGTTCGGCGCCTCGGACTCCGGTTCAACGGTCGGGTCCTTCGACCTGATCAACGACTGGGAAGCCACCGATCGCCTCGACTTCGCGGCGGCCGGCGTCACCTACACGGAGAGCACCCAGGCTGACTTCGCCACGGCGGAAACCTTCGCCAACGGGATCATCGGCGCTGGCACGGCCGATGTGGTTGCGGTGCAGGTCGGCAGCGACGTGGTAGTGTTCGTCGACACCGGCGCCAACAATGGCACCTATGAAGACGCAGTGGTCCTAGTGGGCCGCACGATCAACGACATCTCGGACACGAACATCGTCTAAGGTTCGCTTCCGATACGACTAAGGTTGAGGGCCGTCCTTCGGGGCGGTCCTTTTCTTTTGGGGTCTCCCTGCGATCCCGCCGAGCGTGCAGCCTCAAGATGTCCAACGCCGCCATCTACCTGGATCCGGAAGCCTACCTGACCAGCGGCGACGTGCTGATGGGCCGACATTCGGCGGGCGAGAGCTTCCTGCGCGGCTTCCTGCGGCACGGCGACGTCGATCACTTTCGCTTCTGGAATGTGGCCTCCAGATCGTTGCCGGAACTCGAGGCGATGGTCGACGCACTGCACGGCGACCCGCGTCCGCGCGCCTGGATCGGCATGCGCGACCGGGGACGACTGGGCGAGGCAGGCGCGGTCTATTTGCCAGGCCCTTTCGTTGGCCGCGAGGCCTGGCAACGCGCGCCGTTCGGCACCAATGCCTACTCGATCTGCGGCGTCACCCACACCACCGCCAGCGCCGAGATCCAGGCCGATATCGGCCAGCTGCTGCTCACGCCGACCCAGGCGCATGACGCCCTGATCTGCACCTCAGAGGCGGTGCGCGCCGCGGTCGAGGCGCAGCTCGACGCCATCCGCGACTACCTGGCCTTCCAGTTCGGCCCCAGGCGCACGCCGGAACCTCAGCGGGTCACCATCCCCCTCGGGATTAACACCACCGACTTCGCCCGTACCGACGCCCAGCGCGCGGCGTGGCGCGAACAGCTCGGCATCCCGGCCGACGCCGTCGTGGCGCTTTACGTCGGCCGCTTCAGCGCTCTGGGCAAGATGAACCCTGGCGTCATGGCGCTGGCCCTCGAGGCAGCAGCCCGCGAGACCGGCCGCGAGATCTGGTGGGTATTGTCAGGCTGGGCGGAGGACGCACAGGCCGAGGCGCGCTACCACGACGGCGCCCGCACCCTCTGTCCTTCGGTGCGCTACGTCGTGGTCGACGGACGCCCGGTAGAGACCCGGTTCTCCATCTGGTCCGTCGCCGACCTGTTCATCAGCCTGTCCGACAATGTGCAGGAGACTTTTGGCCTGACCCCGGTGGAGGCCATGGCCGCCGGCCTGCCCAGCGTGGTCAGCGACTGGGACGGTTATCGCGACACGGTGCGCGACAACGTGGATGGATTCCGCATCCCCACCTGGGCGCCTGCGCCCGGCCAGGGGCGCGACTTCGCCTTCGGCTACGCCAATGGGTGGATCGATTACAGCAGCTATGTCGGCCTCGCCGCCCAGACGACCGCCGTCGACATCGCCAGGGCCGCCGATGCGATCGCCGTCCTCATCCGCCACCCACGCATCGCCCGCGAAATGGGCGAAGCAGCCCAGGCGCATGCGCGCGCCGCGTTCGACTGGTCGGCGATCATTCCCAGGTACCAGGCGCTGTGGGCGGACCTCGCGGCGCGGCGCGCGGCGGCGGCCCCCTCGCCGGCCAACCCCGACAACCCATGGCGGATGGACCCTTTCCGGGCGTTCGCCGGCTACGCGACGCGCCACATCACAGCGACGACGCAGGTGGTCCTGTCGCCTGGCGTCACGCCAGCCTCGGCGATCGCCCTGCTGAAGAGCCCGATGGCTTCACTGGTGGCCTACAACTTCCCGACGCCCGACGAAGTGGAGGCGATCGTCGGCCGGCTTTCGCCCGAAGTCCCGCTCACGGTCTCCGGGCTGCTCGCTGGCTTTCCCGCCGGCCGTCGCTACTTCCTCGAGCGCGGCCTGGGCTGGCTAGCGAAGTTCGGCGTCGTGCGCCTCGCCTGACGGTTCAGATGCGGATGTCGAAGTTGCGGGTCAGGGCGACCTTGCCGGCCCGATAGACCCGGTACTCGCCGCGGTAGGCCCCCGTCGGCCAACCCGCCGCAGGCCTGCGTTTGCCGACGAAGACCAGTTGCTGCGCCTTGTCGCGGTCGAGAGGTTTTGAGCGGTCCAGGGCCAGGACGCCGCCGTCCGGGGACTTGAGCGCGATCTCGATCTCGTCGCCGGCCTTCAGGCCGATGGCCCGGACATAGGCGATCAGCGCCGGCGAATCGGCGGTGGGCGGGGCGACGCTCCCGTCTTCCACCTGCTGCAAGGTCACCGGCTGGGCGGCGAAGCCGGCGTTCAGCACCGCGCCGGGCTTGTAGGCCATCGTCGCGCGCGCCTTGTCGCTCCAAAGCGGCCCGCCCGAGACAGGCGCGAAGGGATCCACCGAAACCCCGGCGTGGCGTACGTCCAGTTCGAGATGCGCGAATTCGGTGTTGCCCGACAGGCCGACGCGCGCGATCGGCTGGCCGGCGACGACGCTCTCGCCCGGCCTGACCGTCAGGCTGCCCTGCGCCAGATGACAGTACTGGGTTTCCCAGCCGTTCCCATGGTCGATCACCACGCCGTTGCCGCACTCGCGTCCCGTCGTCGTGGTCGCGTCGGCCGCGCGGATCGAGACGTCGGGCACGCCGTCGCGCAGCCGCATCACTCGGCCCGCCGCCGCCGCCAGCACGGCGACGCCTGCGCGCTGGGCGGCCATGTCGGCGATACGGATGTCCGTCCCGCCGTGCCCGTCATAGCTCTGCCGCCCGCCTGCGTAGTCGCGGTAATCGGGACCGGGATCGTGGTCGGGATACTGCTGCACTTCGCACCCGGCCCCGATGATGCAGCCCAGGGGAAACGACAACTCCGGGCCCTCGCGAGCGGGCGGGGCGGCGTGTGGCGGCGCAGCCTTGGGCGCGGCCGTCGAATCACCCGCGTCACCGCAGGCGCCCAGGGCGAGCAGAACGGCGAATACTGCGATGCGCATCTGGACATCCCGGCTTTTCGATCGCTCCCAATAGGGGCGCGCGCCGCCGGAAATATGGCGTCGGCTCAGCCGAAGCGGACGCCGGTGAGATCGCCGAGGCGCTCGGCGTCGCGGGCATAGACCCGGCGCAGGTGTTCAATGTCGCTGGTCGCGAGGTCGGAGCCATAGTCCATCTCGCGCCCCACATGCACTTCGCGCGCAGGGATCGGCGGACGTTGCGGCGCGCCCAGGAACTCGCGGACCGCCGCCAGCGATGGGTTCGGATCGGCGCGCAGGTCCTCGGCGCGCAGCACCAGCAATTGTTTGCGCGCAAACAGGGTCAGCAACCGTTCGACCTGCTCCCCATAGAAGCCGCGCTCGACATAGCTGAACTCGCGATGCGCGCCCCACGGCTCGGCGTCGAACAGCCGCTGCCGCCCTTCGCGGATGCACCAGGCGAAGGGGTGGGTCTCGACGCCGCGTGAATATTCCATCCGCCAGTGCGACCAGGCGCGCTGCACCGGATCGCGCAGCATCAGGATCAGCCTGGCGTCGGGATTGTAGGCGCGGATGCGTTCCAGCGCGTTCGGCCAGTAGGCGTAGATCGGCGTGGCCTCGCCGCGCAGGCCGTCCCGCTCGCCGAAGTGCGCGTGGTAGGCGTCGTAATCCGGCGCCGACCAATCCTGTGTCTCGTCATCGAAGAAATGCACTTCCTTGACGTCGGAGAGCGCCAGGGCGGGGTCGTCGGACAGGAAGTCGAACAGCGCCGTGGTCCCGGCCTTCTGTGCGCCGACGACGATGAAATCCACGCGCCGGTCCCGGTTCATGCCGCCTCGTTCAGCTGGAGCGCCGCAGCAGAGAGCCGCAGGCGCGCGATACGTCTTTCATCGCGCCCAGGACACGCGATATGCAGGGTCCAGTTACAGACGGGGACTGGCTGCGGCAAGTGCGCGGCCCGCGGCGGACGAAACCCATGAAAACGGTCATTCTGGCGGGCGGCCTGGGCACCCGGATATCCGAGGAAAGCCATCTGCGCCCAAAGCCGATGATCGAGATCGGCGGGCGGCCGATCCTTTGGCACATCATGAAGATGTTCTCGGCGCACGGCTTCAACGACTTCGTCGTCTGCCTTGGCTACAAGGGCTACATCATCAAGGAGTACTTCTCGAATTACGTGCTCCACAACGCCGACCTGACCGTCGATCTGGCCAAGGGCTCGGTCGAGTACCACGCCACCAATCACGAACCCTGGCGCGTGACCCTGGTCGACACCGGCCCCGAGACGATGACCGGCGGCCGGCTGAAGCGTGTGGCCCAGTATCTGGAACCCGGTGAGCCGTTCTTCTTCACCTACGGCGACGGCGTGGCCGACGTTGACCTGACGGCGCTGGCCGCCTTCCACCGGGCGCACGGCAAGCAGGCGACGGTGACGGCCGTGGCGCCGCCCGGCCGCTACGGCGCGCTGGAGATCGCCGAGAACCGGGTCGAGCGGTTCATGGAAAAGCCGCCCGGCGACAACGGTCTGATCAACGGCGGCTTCTTCGTGCTGCAGCCGCAGGTCGTCTCCCGCGTCGCCGACGACGCCACGCCGTTCGAAGCCGCGCCCCTTGAGGGCCTGGCCCGCGACGGAGAACTGATGGCCTTCCGCCACGAGGGCTTCTGGGCGGCCATGGACACCCTGCGCGACAAGAACCAGCTGGAGGCCCTGTGGGCGTCTGGCGAAGCGCCTTGGCGCCAGTGGAAATGAGGACGCCGGACCCGAGCTTCTGGGCCGGCAAGCGCGTCCTGCTGACCGGCCACACAGGGTTCAAGGGATCATGGGCGGCGATCTGGCTGCACCGCCTTGGCGCCCTCGTCACCGGCCTCGCCTTGGCGGCCGACCAGGCGCCCAGCCTGTTCGACCTGGCCGGCGTCGATCGCCTGCTCGCCTCGCGCATCGTCGACTTGCGTGACCAGGCCGCGGTGGACGCAAGCCTCGCAGAGCCGTTCGACATCGTCCTGCACCTCGCGGCCCAGCCGATCGTGCGCACCGCGATCGAGGATCCGGTGTCGACCTTCGCGACCAACCTGATGGGGCTGGCCCACCTGCTGCAGGGGTTGCGCCGGCAAGACAGCCTGCAGGCGATCCTGGTCGTCACTTCGGACAAGGTCTACGCCAACGCCGACCAGGGTCGCGCCTTCGCCGAAGCCGACGCGCTCGGCGGCAAGGATCCCTATTCGGCGTCGAAGGCGGCGGCGGAGATCGTCGCCGCGAGCTTTGCCCGCAGCTACTTCAACAAAGCCGGCGTGCCGCTGGCCACCGCGCGGGGCGGCAACGTGATCGGCGGCGGCGACTTCTCCCGCGACCGGCTGGTCGCCGACATCGTCCGCGCGGCGCAGGCTGGCGAGGCGGTGGTGCTGCGCCACCCGGAAGCCACCCGACCCTGGCAGCATGTGCTGGACTGCCTGGCCGGCTATCTCGTTTACGCCGAGGCCCTGGCGTTGCGGGCGGATACCCCACGCGCGCTCAACTTCGGCCCGGCGCCTGGCGGGCCCGAGGTCAGCGTCGGCGAACTGGCCAGCCTGGCGGTCGAGGCGCTGGGCGCGAAGCCGTGGCGCCACGAGCCCGACCCGCATTCGATCGAAGCCAAGACCCTGGCGGTGGACGCGAGCGCCGCGCGGCGGATGCTGGGCTTCGAGAGCCGGCTGGATGCGCCGGGCGCCGTCGCCCTGACCATGGAATGGTATCGCCGACAAGCCGCGGGCGAGGACGCCTTGCGGCTTTGCGAAGCGCAGATCGCGGCTTACGAAGGCGGCCGATGACGCGCGCGCCCACCTGCCGATTCTGCTCAGCTCCGCTCACCCACACCTTCGTGGACCTGGGCGACCAGCCGTTGGCCAACAGCTACCTGACGGCGGCCGAGTTGGCGGCGGGGACCGAGCGCCGCTACCCGCTGCACGCGCGGGTATGCGACCGCTGCTTCCTGGTGCAGGTCGATGATCCTGTGTCGGCGGAAGAGATCTTCGACGGCGGCTACGCCTACTTCTCGTCGTACTCGCCGAGTTGGGTCGCGCACGCCAAGGCCTACGCCGAGGCGATGACCAGGCGGCTCGGTCTCGGCCCCTCATCGCTGGTGGTCGAGGTGGCCAGCAACGACGGCTACCTGCTGCAGCACTTCGCGCAAGCGGGCGTGCCGGTGCTGGGCATCGAACCCACCGCCAACACCGCCCAGGCCGCGGTCGAGCGCGGCGTGCCCACCGAGGTCGCCTTCTTCAACGCCGCGACCGGCCAGGCGTTGGCGCAGCGTGGCGTGCAGGCCGACCTGATGGCCGCGAACAACGTACTGGCCCATGTGCCGGACATCGGCGACTTCGCCGCCGGCTTCCGCCACGTGCTGAAGCTGCAGGGCGTGCTGACCTTCGAGTTCCCGCACCTGCTGAACCTGATCGAGCAGGTGCAGTTCGACACCATCTACCACGAGCACTTCTCCTACCTGTCGCTGACCTCGGTGGAGCAGGTGCTGGCGGCCAACGGCCTGCGGCCGTTCGACGTGGAGCTGTTGTCCACCCACGGCGGGTCGCTGCGGCTGTTCTGCGCGCACCAGGCGTCCGACCATGTGGAAACCCAGGCGCTGCGGGACCTGCGCACGCGCGAGGCGTCAGCGGGGCTGGGGCGCATCGAGACCTATGGCGGCTTCGCGCCCAGGGTCGAGGCGGTGCGCGACGGGTTCCTGGCGTTCCTGGCGCGGGCCAAGGCAGAGGGCGCGCGCGTCGCGGCCTACGGCGCGGCGGCCAAGGGCAATACCTT
The DNA here is from genome assembly GCF_030697305.1 of Phenylobacterium sp. Classification (GTDB taxonomy): domain Bacteria; phylum Pseudomonadota; class Alphaproteobacteria; order Caulobacterales; family Caulobacteraceae; genus Phenylobacterium. Next base: position 7,287 of record NZ_JAUYQL010000068.1, read on the forward strand.
CCTCAACTACTGCGGCGTCGGCGCCGACGACATCGTCAGCGCCTTCGACGCCAATCCGCACAAGCAGGACCACTTCCTGCCGGGCAGCCATATCCCGATCCGGGCGCCGGCGCAGGTCGAGGTGGTGAGGCCCGACTATGTGCTGATCCTGCCCTGGAATCTGAAGGACGAGATCATCGAACAACTCGCCTACGTGCGCGGTTGGGGCGGGCGGTTCGTCACGGCGGCGCCCACGGTCAAGGTCTGGCCCTGATGCGCTTCAGCCCAACCGCGATCGCCGGCGTGGTGAGCGTCGACATCGAACCGGCGAGCGACGAGCGGGGGTTCTTCGCCCGACTGTACTGCCCGCAGGAGTTCGAGGCGGCCGGCTATCCGTTCGCGCCGGTGCAGTCCAGCCTGTCGCACAACACCCGGGCCGGCACGCTGCGCGGCATGCACTATCAGACGCCGCCGCACGCCGAGGCCAAGCTGGTGCGGGTGACCCGCGGTCGCGCCTTCGACGTGGCGCTCGACCTGCGCGAGGACAGCCCCACGCACCGACGCTGGACGGCGGCTGAGCTTTCCGCCGACAACGGCCGCGCGCTATTGATCCCGAACGGCGTCGCCCACGGCTTCCTCACCCTGGAGGCCGACACGGACGTGGTCTACCAGATCGACCAGATGTATCAGCCGGGCCACGACGCGGGCGTGCGCTGGGACGATCCGGCGTTTGCGATCGCGTGGCCGCAGTCGCCGCGGGTGATCTCCCCGCGCGACGCGGCCTATGCTTCATACGATCGCTGACGGCGCGATCGAACTGTCAGATGTCCGCGCAGCGCGCGGCGAATGGATTGGGTCTACCGGAATGTCCGACGAAAAAGCCTTGTCGTCGCTTCGCCAACTGGCCGCTGAGCCGGCCTGGCGCAGCGCCTTCATCCGCCAGATCCTGGCGCTGGAAGCCGAGATCGCCACGCCCGGCGTCGACATCCGCGAGGAAGTGACCGGCCCGCTGGTCGACGCCCTGTTCGATGACGACCAGGTGGTGCGCAAGACGCTGTCGAACGGCGTCACCTTCGAATTCCTCTACCGCTCGAAGATCGCCCGCGACTTCGTGATGTCGCAGCCGGAGACGCCCGACCACGCCTGGGAGCCGCAGACCAGCCGCATCCTCGTGGATCTCGCCCGGCGCGCCAAGCAGGTGGTGATCGGCGGCGCCTACTTCGGCGACCACGCGATCCTCATCGCCCGCGAAGTCGCCGCCCGCGGCGGCGTGGTGCACGCCTTCGAGCCGAACAACGAACAGCGCGCCATGCTGCAGCGGAATGCTGAGCTGAATGGCCTGACGAACATCAGGCCCCGGCCGGAAGGCCTGTGGGACGACAGCTCCACAAACCTGAAGCTGGTCGGCTACGACTCCTTCGCGAGCGCCGAAGTGACCGCAGAGGGCGCTGACGACGGGTTCCGCACCGTCACCATCGCCGACTATCTGGCGGCGGCGGGCGTCAACGCGCTCGACCTGATCGTGCTCGACATCGAAGGGGCGGAGATGGCGGCGCTCAAGGGCGCCGAGGCGTTCCTGGCCCAACCGAAGGGTGAGGCGCCGGACATCCTGTTCGAGGTGCACCGCCACTACGTCGACTGGAGCGTCGGGTTGGAGAACACGCCGCTGGCCAGGTTCCTGACCGGGCATGGCTACGAATTGTTCGCGTTGCGCGACTTCAATTCCAACTACGATCTGGCCGGCCGGCCCATCGAGCTGATCCCGCTGGGCGCGATCCACTTGGAAGGCCCGCCGCACGGCTTCAACATGGTGGCGGTGAAGGACGCCTCGGTGTTCGACAACGACCGCTACCTGATCTGCCGCGATGTCAGCCCCAAGCTGCTGCGCCATAAGGACCCGGCGCTGCACCACCCGATTGGCGGCCTCTAGGGCGGTGGCCGCGCGCGCCACCATCGTCGGCGCGGCCGGCTTCGTCGGCGGCCGGTTGAGGGAGAGGCTGGGGCGCGATGGGGCTGAGGTTTTCGCCCCCGCCAAGGGCGATCCGGCGCTGTTCGAACGTGACCTTGGCGTCGTCTACTACTGTGCCGGCCTTACCGCCGACTACGCCCAGCGGCCGTTCGACACCGTCGAGGCGCATGCCACGCTGGTCGCCGAGATGGCCTCCCGGGCGACGTTCGAGCGCTTCGTCTACACGTCCTCCACCAGGCTCTACGACGCGGCCGATCGTGGGGGCGGCGACATGCACGAGGATCTGCCGCTGGCGCTGCAGCCAGCCGAACCGCGCCACATCTACGACCTCAGCAAGGCGTTGGGCGAGAACATCGCGCTGACCCAGATGGCGGGACGCGGCGGCGTCGCCAGGCTGTCCAACGTGTTCGGCTGGCGTGACGGCGACCCGGGGTTCCTCTCCGCATGGCTGGTCGCCGCACGCGGCGGCCGCGCGCTGACCCTGCAATCCAGCCCACACATCGCGCGCGATTACATCCATGTGGACGATGTGGTCGAAGCCCTGATCGCTATAGCCGAAGCGCCGGAACCTGGTGTCGTCAACGTCGCAGGCGGCGCGCTCACCACCAACGCCGACCTCGCGGCGCTGTTCGCCGAGGAGGGCTGGCAGGTGACGTTCACCGGCCAGGCGAACCCGCCGGCGCCACCCAACGCCGACATCGCCCGCCTGCGGGCGCTTGGCGTAAGCCCACGGGGCGTGAAGGATGTGGTGCGCGGCTATCTGCGAACGGAGGCGCTGGCGTGAAGCTGATCGACCACACACGTTCCAGTCTCGTGGACTATACCGCCGCCCAGTGCGCGAACCTGATCCCCGACGGTCGCACCGAGGCGTTCCGCGACTGCGTCGACGCCCATCTCGACGAGGCGCTGGAGCGGCTGCATCGCTGCATCAACGCCTGCGCACCCTGGCGACCGGACCAGTTCAACTATCTGCAGTCCTCGCAGTACTGCATCTACCTCTACTACCTCGCCAACACGATCTGGCGGCGCTCCGGCGACACAGGCGCCGCTACGCGATTGTTCCTGATGAACAAGGCGCTGAACGGCATCGACCTGTTCTACGAGATCGCCATGCCGGAGGAGTTCTACATCGGCCACAGCGTCGGCATCGTCCTGGCCAAGGCGACCTACGGCAATCGGCTGGTGCTGTATCAGAACGTCAACGTCGGCCGTCACCTGTCCGACATCCCGGTGATCGGCGACCGGGTGGTGCTCTATCCCAACAGCTCGGTGGTCGGCCGCGCCGTGATCGAAGACGGCGCCGTGCTGTCGCAAGGCGTGCGGGTGATCAATCGCACAGCGCCCGCCGGCTCCATGGTGTTCGCCGCAGAGCGCGGCGAACTCGCCTTTCGGCCTGCGCCCGTCGACCTGCTGAAGGAATATTTCCGCGACTAGGTTGACGTCGCCCGGCTGACGAGATCGAAGAAGTCGTGGGTGAAGGTCTCGCTCTGGCCGAGCGGGCTGGCGCGCAGGCGCTGGCGGAGGGTGGCGCGCAGCCCAGTCAGCCGCGCGCGATCGGCCGCCAGGGCCACGGCGGTCTCCACAAACCCCTCCACGCTGGCGCTCGACAGTTCGCCCAGCCCGGCGTTGGTCAGTATCGAGTGGCTAAGCCGCTCGAACACCGCTTCGCCGCGTAGGGAGATGACCGGAACGCCCATCCATAGCGCTTCGCAGGTGGTGGTCCCGCCGGTGAGTGGGAAGGTGTCGAGGGAAACGTCCATGCGCCCGTAGTGCTGCAGGTGGTCGCCCCAGGACGGCTGGAACAGCACGCGCTGCTCCGCGACCCCGGCCTCGGCGAAGGCGCGACGCATGTTGTCGCGGAAGGCCGGCGCGGCGGCTTCCGGGCGCACGAACAGGAAGCGGGAGTCGGGCGTGCGCGCCACCACCTGGGCCCAGGCCTGCAGCATCGGGCGGGTGTACTTGTTCGGATTGTTGGCTGTGCCGAAGGTGATGAGGCGGTTGGTTTCCTGGGGCGGAGCGCCGACCGGCGGGTGATCGGTGAACGCCTGGGCGCCCAGCGCCAGCCAGGTGCTGGGCATGATCAGCGGACGCTCGACCAACAGCGCCGGATCGCTCGGCCGAAGGTGCGGATCGAGGATCAGGTGGTCTATGTCGGCGAGGCCCACCGAGTGCGGATAGCCCAGCCAGCTCGCCTGAACCCGGGCCGGGCGATAGGCCATCACCTGCACGTGGTTCCAGCGGGTCGTGGCGCCCAGCTCGATCAGCATGTCGAGGCCGTCGGCGGCGATCGCCTGGGCCGCGTCGCGCTCGGCCGCGCCGGGCATCACCCGAAAGCCCGCGATTTGGCCGGCGATGCGCGCCTGCACCGCGTCCGCCTCGCCCGGAAAGAACGAGTAGGCGTAGAGGTCGAACCGGTCGCGGTCGTAGTGCTCGAACAGCGCTTGCGCGAAGTGGCCGACGGCATGGCGGCGCAGGTCCGAGGACAGGAAGCCGATGCGTAGCTTGTCGCGCGGCGCCCTGGGTCGGCGCTCCACCGGATTGCGCGCCGCACGTCGCTCGATCGGGGCCGCCCACATCCGGTGCTGGTGCAGCAGCTCCCGCCGATCCTGCGCTGTGCGCACCCGCGGCAGCTGCGAGAGCAGGGCGGCATGCTGGCCATTCAGCGCCCAGTAGCGACCGAGCGTTTCGAAGCCTCCCACCGCTTCGGCGGCGTCGACGTCGCCGGCCTGGGCGAGGATGCCGCGCAGGACGAAGGCATGCTCCACAGGCGCAGGCCCGCCACGCGCCGTCATGGCGCGCGCCGCCTCATAGGCAGGTTGCAGGAGGTCGGCCCGCCCGACCCCCGCCGCCCGCGACTGGGCGTGCGCCAGCGCCAGGCGATGAAGGGCGGAGTTGGGCGCAGCGGCGACGCCACGTTCGGCGTGCGCGAGGGCGGATGCGAGGTCAGTGTCCAGCAGCAGCCGGGCCAGTTGCAGATGCGCCCAGGCCGCGTCAGACCGGGTGCGCAGCGCGGCCTCGAGGCAGGCGCGCGCCTCGTCGGCCCGGCCGGCGCGGATCAGGACCTCGGCGCGCCGTTCCACCAGCCGCGGGGCATCCGGCAGAGGCCCTTGCGCGGCGTCGAGGATGGCCAGCGCCTCCTTATGTCGCTGGCGCTCGCTGGCCAGCATCGCGCGATCGCGCCAGGCTTCGATGAACCGGGGATCGCAGCGCAAAGCCTCGGCGAGCGCCGCGTCGGCCGCTTCCAGCTCGCCCAGGTGACGCTGCGCGCGGCCCATCATGTGGTGCAACTGAGCGTCGTCGGGATAGGCCGCCAGCAACTGGTCCAGGATCTCGGCGGCGGCGACCCCATCGCCACGGTCGTTGTGGACGTTGGCCAGATTGTACAGCGGTCCCGGATCGCCCAGGCGCAGGGTGTGGGCGGTCGTCAGCGCCTCGACCGCCTCGTCGAAGCGGCGCTGGCGCCGCAGAGCCACGCCCAGGGCTTGCTGCAGGTCGAAATCCTCGCCCAGCGTTTCCAGCCCGCGCCGCGCCCAGGCCTCGGCTGCATCGACCCGTCCCGTCTGGATGAAGCCGGCGCACAGTCGGGCGATCAGCCCTGCGGCCACTGGCTCGCCGGCGGCCAAGGCTGCGTCCAGCGCCTGCGCGGCGCCGCCCAGATCACCCGCCGCCAGGGCGGCCTCGGCGCCGACTGGCGAGGTCATCGGCTCACGCCGTCTCGCGCACGCCCAGGCGGCTTTCGACGGTGCTCGCCACCAGGTCGTAGAAGTCCCTGGCGAACTGTTCGTTCTGGCCCAGCGGACTTGCACGCATGCGCTCGCGCAGGCTGTGGCGCAGCGCGAGCCGCTGGTCCCGGTCGGCGGCCAGGTCCACGGCGATTTTCACGAAGTCGTCGAGGTTGTCGGCGATATGGTGGGCGAGGCCGAGGTTGGTCAGGATCGAACCGCTGAGCCGTTCGAACAGCGCCTTGCCGCGCAGGTTGACCACCGGCACGCCCATCCACAGCGCCTCGCAGGTGGTGGTCCCGCCGGTTAGCGGGAACGGGTCCAGGGTGATGTCGATCTCGTTGTAGTAGGCCATGTGCAGGCCACGCACGACGCGGTGGACGATGCGATCGGCCGAGACGCCCTCGGCGGCGAAGTACCTTTCGATGTTCTTGCGGAATGTCTCCGACCCGCCCTCGGGGCGCACGAACTGGAAGCGCGAGCCGGGGACGGCGGCGACCACCCTGGCCCAGGCGCGGAGCACGGCCTCGCTGTACTTATGCGGGTTGTTGGCGGTGCCGAAGGTGATGCAGCCGGCAGCGTCCTGCGGCAGGCCCTCGTTGATCTTGTAGTTCTCGGAGAATGCGCGCCGCCCGAGCGCCAGCCAGGTCTTGGGCATGACCATGGGCGTTTCGATCAGCAGCTTGGGGTCCTCGGGCACGAGGTTCGGATCGAGCACGATGTAGTCGATGGCGCTGAGGCCCGCTGAGTGCGGATAGCCCAGCCAGCTCGCCTGTAGCCGAGCCGGCCTATAGGCCATCACCTCCAGCTTGTTCATGTGGGTCGAACCGCCCAACTCGATGAGCATGTCCAGGTCGTCGTCGGCGATCATCTGCGCCGCGGCGAAGCCTGAGATGTCCGGGTTCCACCGATAGCCGGCGACGCGCGAGCCGATGTACTTCTGAACCGCGTCTTCCTGGCCCTGGTAGAACGAATAGCAGAAGACCTCGAAGCGCTTGTCGTCGAGGTATTCGAATAGGGGGTAGGCAAAGTAGCCCACCGGATGGCTGCGCAGGTCCGACGACATGAAGCCCAGCCGGATCTTGCCGCCCTCCCGGCGGGCTTTGGCCTTCTTGACCGGCGTGCGGGCCGCCAGCACCTGAGCGGCGTCGCCCCAGATCCGGTGCTGTTCCAGCAGCTCGTAGCGGTCTTCGTCGTTCTGCACCCTGGCCAGATGCTTCAGCAGCGCCGTATGGCGGCCGGACTCCGCCCATCCGCGGCCGAGATCGCGGAAACTGCCCAGCGCGTCGAGTTCCTCGAAGGCGCAGACGCGGATCAGCACCTCGTTGGAGACCTTATTGTACTTCGGCGTCGGCTCCCCAAGCCGCAGCGCGATGGTCTCTTGCAGCAGCTTGTAGCCGGCCTCGATATTGGCGCCCTCGTCGCCGTGGCGCGAGCGCTCCAGGCTCTCGACCATCGCCATGCGGTATTCGAGGTTGTCAGGCTCCAGAGCGACGGCGCGGCCTAGGTGGTCGTTGGCGCGGGCCCGGTCGCGGTCGGAAATCGACGCGCCCAGGGCGTGTTGCAGCCAGGCCTCGTCGCCGTAGGTCGGCAGCAGCGACGTCAGGAAGTCCTCGGTGGCCTGGGCCAGGCCCATCCGCCGCAGGATCGAGGCCTTAGCCTCCAGCAGGCGCCGCTCCCCGGGGGCGGCCGCGATGGCGCGCTCGGCGATGTCGACGGCGACGTCGAAGTTGAGCCGCTCGCACTCCATGCCGGACCAGTCCATCCAGGCGTCGACGTAATCCTTCTTCAGCGTCACCGCCTGGCGGCAACGCACCGCCGCCTGGTCGTAGCGCTTCTGGTTGATCAGGGCGCGCCCCAGGCCGCGTTGATACTCGGCGTTCCGGGGATCCAGCCGCACCAGTTTGGAGAACACCGCCTCCGAGGCTGGCCCGTTGCCGAGGTCGTTGTAGATGTTGCCCTTGTTGATCAACGGCGCGTTGGACTTGGGATTGAGCTTCTGGGCCTGATCCAACGCCTTGATCGCGTCGTCATAGCGTCGCGCGCGGCGCAGGATGACCCCATAGAGGTTCCACAGCTCGAATTCCTTGGGGAAGCGGGCGACCGTCTTGCCGGCCCACTCGGCCGCTTCGTCGTAGCGCTTCGCCTCGTAGAGCTTCAGGCTCAATACCCGGTAGACTTGCAGGGTCTGGGCGGGGTCTTCGGTCAACACCGTCGACATCAGGTCGATGGCTTCAGACGCCTTGCCGGCCTTCAGAGCGGCGTCCGCCGCCAGCAGCCTGTCGTCCATTCGCCGCCTCCGGATTCGCGTCGCGCGCGACCGCGCCTACGCGGCGAAAGCCTTAAGATGTGCGGCGCGCTCTGGCTAGTGTCGCGGCTCCGGCCGGGCCGCGACGCATCAGCCGGTCGCGGACGTCGGCCAAGGCCGCGGGCGCCAGGAACCACGGCTCGACCAGATAGCGGAACGCCAGGCGACGCGGCTGGGTGGCCAGCCGGTAGAGCCATTCCACGCCTGCGCGGCCCATCCATCGCGGCGCGGCGGACTGCACGCCGGCCTCGTAGTCGTAGGCCGCGCCGACCGAGAACACCGCGCCTCTCGCGAGCTGCGCGCGGTGGTCGAGGATCCATTGCTCCTGGCGCGGCATGCCCATGCCGACAAAGATCACATCGGGGTCGAAAGCGGCGATGCGGGCCAGCAGCGCCGCATTGTCGCTCGATCCTGCCGCGGCGTCGATGTAGCCGTGCTGGGCGGCGAGGCGGGCGCCGGGCCATTGGGCGCTCAGACTGGACATCGCCGTGTCGGCGACGCCCGGTGCGCCGCCGAGATAGAACACGCGCCAGCCGTGGGCATCGGCCAGTCGCCAGAAATCCTCGCGCCAGTCCAGATAGGTGCTGCGGTGCGCCCGGCTGACGGGAACGCCCAGCAGTCGGCCCCAGGCGATCACCGGCGTCGAATCCACCTCGATCAGGTCGGCCTGGGCGAAGAAGGCGCGCATCGCCGCCGAGCGCCGGCAGAGGTAGAGGCTGTGGGCGTTGTGGTTGGCGATCACCGCCAGGCCGCGGGTCTCGATCACCTGTTGCGTCACGGCCAGCACCTGCGCCGGCGTCACCAGGTCGAATTCCCCGCCAAGGAGGCGCACCCTGGGCGCGTCAGCCAGTTCCATGCGCCCGACCATGCCATGGCCGGTTTGCGGACGCGTTAGGGAACTTGGTTAAGCCGCCGCGGCTCCGTGGCTGAACTTCCACTTCAACGCCAGGATCGTGGCCGACAGCGCCAGGCAGACGATGTTGGACAGCGTGACCGGCCAACTGGCGATCATCACCCCATAGGTGATCCACAGGATGAACCCGGTGACCGTGACCACGTACATGCGGAGCGAAACCGAAGAGGCGTCGCGCTCGCGCCAGATCTTGGCGATCTGCGGGATGAAGCTGCTCATCGAGCACAGGGCCGCACCTGTGCCGACGATGCTGACGATCAGATCCTGCGCCACGTCTCACCCCATGCCCGCGTCCGCGGCATCAACGGCGCGGCGCTGTCGTGGTTGCGGAGGCCGCGGCACGACGCAAAAAAAGGGCGCGGCCGAAGCCGCGCCCCTCAAGCTCGCCTTTGCGCCGGGAGGTCAGCGCGGGCGGTAGATCTTGTCGAAGACGCCGCCGTCGCCGAAATGCAGCGCCTGGGCCTTCTTCCAGCCTCCGAAGGTGTCGTCGATGGTCACCATCGGGAGCTTGGGCAGGGTCTTGGCGTACTTGGCGAGGGCCGCCGGGTCGCGCGGCCGATAGTGGTGCTTGCCGATCAGGTCCTGCGCCAGCGGGCTGTAGAGGAAGTTCAGGTAGCCCTCAGCGAGGGTGCGGGTCTTGCGGCGATCGACAACCTTGTCGACGATCGCGACCGGCGGCTCGGCCAGGATCGATAGCGACGGATAGACGATGTCGAAGTTCGGACCGAACTCGTCGAACGACAGGTAGGCCTCGTTCTCCCAGGCCAGCAGCACATCGCCCAGGCGGCGTTGCGCGAAGGTGGTGGTCGAACCCCGCGCGCCGGTGTCGAGCACCGGCACCTGGCGGAACAGCTTCTCGACGAAGGCCTGCGCCGTCGCCGGGCTGCCGCCGGGTTGCTTCAGCGCCCAGGCCCAGGCCGCGAGGTAGTTCCAGCGCGCGCCGCCCGAGGTCTTCGGGTTCGGTGTGATGACGCCGATGCCGGGTTTGATCAGGTCGCCCCAGTCGCGGATCTTCCACGGGTTGCCCTTGCGCACCAGGAACACGATCGTGGACGTGTAGGGCGTCGAGTTGTTGGGCAGGCGCGACTGCCAGTTGGCCGGCAGCAGCTTGGCCTTGGCGGCGATCTCGTCGATGTCGGACGCCAGCGCCAGGGTGACCACGTCGGCCTGCAGGCCGTCGATCACCGAGCGCGCCTGACGGCCGGAGCCGCCGTGGCTCTGATTGATGGTGATCGTCTGGCCGGTGCGGCGCTTCCAGTAGGCGGCGTAGGCGGCGTTGATGTCCTTGTAGAGCTCGCGCGTCGGGTCGTAGCTGACGTTGAGCAGGGTCAGCGCCTTGTTCTGGGCCTGGGCCGGCGTGCCCAGCAGGGCGGCGGGAGCCGCCAACGCCGCGGCGCCTGCGCCGGCCACGCCGAGCAGCTTGCGCCGCGAAGGGGTGTAGAGGTCGTCGATCATGTCGATTGTCCGGTCTTGTTCGTTGTCACGAGGCGGATGTCAGAACGCGTACTGGGTACGCAGCGAATAGATGCGCAGGTCCTGTCCGACCTGGGCGCCCGCTGGCGGTGTGGAGCCGGCGATGAACGTCGAGCCGCCGGCGGACAGCCGGTCGACCTTCACGTCCTGCACCGCGGCCTGGAAGCGCAGCACGTTGTTCAGGTACCAGTTGAGCCCGACGGTGAAGATCTCCTGCTCGCCGCCGCGGATCGCCGAGGCGACGGCCGCCGTGCCTGGGGCGCCTTCGTTGAAGTTCAGGTCCAGCTTGGAATAACGCAGGCCGAGCTCCCAGGCTCCCCAGCCGCCGTCCTTCGGATTGAACGGCTTGTCGGGGCGCGGGCTGTCAAAGGTCGCGCTGGCGATAGCGTAGCGACGCTTCTCGCCAGTGATCGTCCAGCCGCCCTGCACGTACCAACCCTTGAACTTGGGATCGGACAGCGCGCCCTTGCGATCGAGTTTGATGTCGAAGTACTCGGCCTGGCCGTAGAAATTCTTGTACTGGCCGCCCAGTTCGGCGCCGATCTCGACGAGGCCGTCGGCGTCGATATTGCCGGTGTCGACCAGCCGCGTGCCGTCGACGCGCAGTTCCGGCCGGTCTCGCAGACGCAGTGTGGTCGGCGCTGCGCCGGCCACGTCGGGCGCGGTGGCGGCGGGCGAAAGCACGATCGAGGTGTTCACGCCCAGGTGGATCAAGGCGTTGTCGCGCAGGAACGGCACGAAAGCCGCGCGGCCGACGAAGGCAAGTTGTTCGTCGAAGGTCTGGGCGCCGATGACGTTGCCGCTCAGCGCGCCCGAGACGTTCCAGCGATCGCCGTTGGCGAACAGGCCGACCGCGGTCCGGCCGTCGCCGCTGGCGATGCCGCGCACGAGTTCCGACGGTGACGCGCGCTCGGCGAACAGCGAGCCGTTGGTGGAGACGGCTTCTTCCAGGCCGGCCGGCGGCGAGAACGCGCCGATGCGCAGACGCACCTTGCCTAGGCCGTTGTACTGCACCCAGGCGGCGCTGATCTTGCCGGCCTCTTCGACGCCAGAGCCGCCGAAGTCGTAGAGGAAGTTGTATTCGACATCGCGGAACGCCTTGCCCTCGATGCCGATGCGGGCGCGGCGGAAGTTGGCGCCGTCGTTCAGGTCGCGGGCGCGGTCGTTCTCAGCGGCGTCATTGACCGAACCGCGGCGGAAATCGGTGGCCAGCGGGCCAGGAGAGTCCTGGTCGTAGTGGGCGGCGTCGAGCTGGAACACGCCACGGAGGGAGGCGGTGAAGGCGCCGTCGCTGCTGGCGAAGGTCGGCCGGCCGTTAGCCAGCGACACGGTCGTCGCCAGGGATTCGGTGCGCAACGCGGCCACGTCAGCAGCGCTCGACGTCTTAAGGTCCGACACCTGCGCGGTCAGCGTCTCGACGTCGCCGCTGGTGCTCGCCTTCAGGTCGGCGATCTGCGCAGACAGCGCATTGACCTGCGCTTCGAGCGCGGCGATGCGAGCGTCCGTCGCCGGATCCGCGGCGGCTGCCGCCGGCCACGACAGAGCGGCTACGGCCGCCCCGGTCATCAATTTGTGTCTCCACGTCATAGCGGATGAGCCCCCTCGGTCCTCGAAAAGCAGTACGGCGCCGTAAGACCCTACAAAACCTATCGAGACAATAGAGATTGGCTCGCCTGCCCCGTAGAATTCCTGACAGGCGCGCCGGAGCCGTCATCTCCGTGACATGCGAAGGCGCTTGGCTGATGATTCGCCCCTGTTCGGGAGATTCGAGTGCCATCGCCGCAAACGCCTCCGCCGCACATCCGACCTGTCCTCGTGGCGGGCGGCGCCGGGCTTGCGGGTTTGGCGGCGCTGACGATCACCGGCGCGGCGCCCACCGGCGTGGGGCTCGCCCTGATGCTGATCGCCGGCGTGGCCACCGCCCTTGGCGTCGCCGCCGCCCGGCGCGACGCGACGCCGCCGGCGCTGACCGGACCGGCGCCGCTGGTCGGCGTGACTGCGCAATCGCCGTACGGCGTGATCGCCGACATGCTTCCCGATCCCGTGCTCGTCGTCGTCGCCGAGGAGCGTGACGACCTGACGGGGCGACGTTTCGTCTACGCCAACGCCGCGGCTCGAGACCTGCTGCGCCTGCAGAAGAGCGAAGGCGTGCTGGTCACCGTCCTGCGCCGGCCCGAGGTGCTGGAGGCGGTCGACGCAGCCCTGTTCGACGCCCGCGAGGCCGAGGCGATGTACGAGACCGGCGTGGTGCAGAACCGCATCTTCCGCGTGCTCGCCCGCTCGCTCGGGGCGACGCCCGCCGGCGCGCGGCTGGCGTTGATGGTGTTCCGCGAAGAGACCGAGATGCGCCGGGTTGAGCGCACCCGCGCCGATTTCCTGGCCAACGCCAGCCACGAGCTGCGCACGCCGCTGGCCTCGCTCGCCGGCTTCATCGAGACCCTGCGCGGCCATGCGCGGACCGACGAGGCGGCGCGCGAGCGCTTCCTGGGGATCATGCAGGCCCAGGCGGCGCGGATGTCGCGGCTTATCGACGACCTGATGTCGCTCAGCCGGATCGAGCTCAACGAACACAACGCGCCCTGCGAGACGACGGATCTGACGCTGGCGGTGGGCGATGTGCTGGACGCGTTGGCGCCGCTCGCCGATGAGCGCGGGGTGCGTTTCGAGCGCGCCCTTCCGGCGGTGGGCGCGGCGTTGGGGGTCGGCGACCGCGACCAGATCATCCAGGTGCTGCAGAACCTCGCGCACAACGCGATCAAGTACTCCGTCGATGGCGGACAGGTGCGGGTGTCGGTCGAGACCGGCGTTCCGGCGGACGCGCTGATGGCGGGTGGAGAATCCTCGGCGCGCTTTCCCCTGCTGCTGCCCGACCCCGGCCCGCGGACCTTTGTCGCGGTCCGCATCAGCGACGATGGCCCAGGCATCGCGCGCGAGCACCTGCCCAGGCTGACCGAGCGGTTCTATCGGATCGAGGGTCAGAAGAGCGGCGAACGGTCCGGCTCGGGCCTGGGCCTGGCCATCGTCAAGCACATCATCAACCGCCACCGCGGTGGTCTGACTGTGGAGAGCCGGACTGGAAAGGGCGCGGCCTTCACCGCCTATTTCCCCATGGCCGAAGGGGCCGTGCCCAGCGCCGCCACGGGGCTTGCGACAAAAGTGTCATGAAACTGTCGCGCTAGGTCTGCAAAGGCTGGGCAGGTTCCGGCTCGGTCTCTCGGGGGGACCGGACGCTTGCGAAAGCTCACCGCCATGGCGAACGCCTGATGCTGACCTGGATCGCCCTCGCGGCGCTAATCGCCTTCTCGCTCTTCACTTTCCGCTCCGGCCGCGAACGGCTCGTGCGCGGACTGGATCCGGCCCAGGGCCGCCCACATTCGCGGCCCGGCTATCACGGCGCCTATGTGGCCCTGTGGGCGTTCGCGCCCGCCGCGCTGCTGTTGATCGTGGCCGGCGCGTTCGGCGGTAGGATCGAGGCGGCGATGCTGCGCGCCGAGGTTCCCGCCGCGGTCGCCGCGCTGGATCCGTTGCAACAGGGTGTATTCTTCGACGACGCTCGCGCCCAGGCCCACGGCCTGCCGCTCAGCCAGACGGTCTACGAGGGCGGCCTGAAAGCGGCGCTTGCCGATAAGGCGGTCGAAGCGCGCACTCTCGAACAGGGGATGCGGCTGGGCGTGCTGGCCTTGGCCGCCCTGATGGCCGGCGGCGGATTCGCCCTGGCGCGCCGCCGCGTGGCGCACCAGTTCCGCGCCCGAAACCGCGTCGAGGGCTGGATCGCCGGTGTGCTGATCCTGTCGTCGGTGGTGGCGGTGCTGACCACGGTGGGGATCATCGCCTCATTGGCCTGGGAGAGCTGGCGCTTCTTCCAAGTGGTCTCGCCGATCCACTTCCTGTTCGGCCGCGAGTGGGATCCGCAGATCGCCATGCGCGCCGACCAGTTCGCCAGCGAGGGCGCGTTCGGCGCGCTGCCGCTGTTCGCCGGCACCTTCCTGATCATGCTGATCGCCATGGCGGTGGCCGCGCCCGTGGGCCTGTTCGCCGCCATCTACCTGTCGGAATACGCCCGGCCGCTGACCCGCAGCGTGGTGAAGCCGCTGCTGGAGATCCTCGCAGGCGTCCCGACGGTGGTCTACGGCTTCTTCGCCGCCCTCACCGTGGGCCCGCTGTTCCGCGCAGGCTTCAACGCGCTGGGCGCCCAGCTCGCCGGCGGCCCGCTGAACGATCTCGGCGTCTATCTGATGCAGGTGCAGAACCAGATGGCCCTGGTGGCCGGCGGAGTGATGGGGATCATGCTGATCCCGTTCGTCTGCTCGCTGTCCGACGACATCATCAACGCCGTGCCGCAGCATTTGCGCGACGGCAGCCTGGCGATGGGCGCCACGCGCTCCGAGACCATCAAGAAGGTGGTGCTGCCCGCCGCCCTGCCGGGCGTGGTCGCCGCCATGCTGCTGGCCGTCTCGCGCGCCGTCGGCGAGACCATGATCGTCACCATGGCCGCGGGCCTCCAGGCCAAGACCACGCTCAACCCACTGGACACCGTGACCACGGTGACCGTGCAAATCGTCACCCTGCTGACCGGCGATCAGGAATTCGACAGCCCCAAGACGCTCTCGGCCTTCGGTCTGGGGCTCACCCTCTTTGTCGTGACGCTGGCGCTGAACATCATCGCCCTGCGCATCGTCCAGAAATATCGGGAGCAATATGACTGACGCGGCCATTTCCCCGACCGCGGCGCGCGCAGCGACCCTGCGCGCCTCGGTCGAAGCCCGGCTCAAGGCGCGCCATGCGCAGGAGCGGCGGTTCAAGTTCTACGGCCAGCTCGCCATTGTCGTGGCGCTGTCGTTCCTGGCGCTGCTGATGGTGCGTATCGTCGCCCAGGGCTATTCCACCTTCGTCGACTACCGGATCACCGCCCAGGTCTTCATCGACCCGGCGCGGGTCAGCGCCAGCGACATCGGCGGCGCCAACTTCGACATGCTGGTGGCCAACGCGATCCTGGCCAAGGTCGGCGAACGTGACGACGACCTGGGCGAAGCCTCGTCCAAGGTGATGGAGCTGATCTCCAACGACCTGGGCTTCCAGTTGATGGCCAAGGTGCGGGCCGACCCGACCCTGATCGGCAAGACCATATCCGTCACCGGCCCGATGCGCGCGGACGCGGCGCTCTATTACAAAGGTGAACTCAAGCGCGCCCTGGCCGAGGAAGACCGCAAGCTCGACAATCGCCAGCTCGACTGGCTGGACAAGCTCAAGTCCTCGGGCGCGATCGTCACCAGCTTCAACACCGGCTTCTTCACGCGCTCGGACTCCACCGAGCCCGAACAGGCCGGCGTGCTGGGCGCGGTGGTCGGCTCGACGATGATGTTGATCGTCACCGCCCTGCTGGCCGTGCCGATCGGGGTGATGGCCGCGGTCTATCTCGAGGAATTCGCACCGAAGAACCGCTGGACCGACATGATCGAGGTCAACATCAACAACCTCGCGGCCGTCCCGTCGATCGTCTACGGCCTGCTGGGATTGGCGGTGTTTATCAACTGGCTGGCCGCGCCCAGATCCTCGCCGCTGGTCGGGGGCCTGGTGCTGGCGCTGATGGCGCTGCCGACGGTGATCATCGCCACGCGCTCGGCGCTGAAGGCGGTGCCGCCGTCGATCCGTGAGGCGGCCCTGGGCGTCGGCGCGTCGAAGACCCAGACCGTGTTCCACCACGTCCTGCCGCTGGCCATGCCCGGCGTCATGACCGGCGCGATCCTGTCGATGGCCCATGCCCTGGGCGAGACCGCACCCTTGCTGATGATCGGCATGGTGTCCTTCGTTCCCGGCGTTCCCGAAGGCTTCACCCAGGCGGCCACCGTGCTGCCGGTGCAGGTCTTCATCTGGGAAAACGCCTCGGAACGCGCCTTCCACGAACGAACCGCCGCGGCCATCATGGTGCTGCTGGCGTTCATGATCCTGATGAACTTGGCGGCGATCATCCTTCGCCGCCGCTTCGAACGCCGGTGGTGATCCGCATGACGACCTATCCGAGCCAGACGCCGAGGACGACGATGCCCGCCAACCGCGACGACACAGACGCCCACGAGCCGGCGCACATGCACATCGCGGTGGACTCCGCGGTCGCGCACGCGCCCACCGGCCAGATCAAGGTGCGGGCCCGCGACGTCAACGTCTTCTACGGCGAGAAGCAGGCCCTGTTCGACGTGTCGCTGGACGTCGCCGAGCGCGCCGTGACGGCGCTGATCGGCCCGTCGGGCTGCGGCAAGTCCACCTTCCTGCGTTGCATCAACCGGATGAACGACACGATCCCCGGCGCGCGGGTCGATGGCCGCATCGAGATCGACGACGAGAACGTCAACGACAAGGCGCTGGACCCGGTGGTGCTGCGCGCCCGCGTCGGCATGGTGTTCCAGAAGCCCAACCCGTTCCCCAAGACCATCTTCGAGAACGTCGCCTACGGTCCACGCATCCACGGCCTGACGTCGTCCAAGAGCGAACTTGAGGGCGTCGTCGAGGCTTCGCTCCGACGTGCGGGCCTGTGGGACGAAGTGCACGAACGCCTGCACCAGTCGGGCTCCAGCCTCTCGGGGGGGCAGCAGCAGCGCCTGGTGATCGCCCGCGCCATCGCCGTCAGCCCTGAGGTGATCCTGATGGACGAGCCGTGCTCGGCCCTCGACCCGATCGCCACCGCCAAGATCGAGGAACTGATCGACGAGCTGCGCCGTCAGTACTGCATCGTTATCGTCACCCACTCGATGGCTCAGGCTGCGCGGGTGTCCCAGAAGACCGCCTTCTTCCACATGGGCAGGCTGGTGGAGGCGGGGCCGACGGACGAGATGTTCACCAACCCGCGGGACAGCCGCACCCAGGACTACATCACCGGCCGGTTCGGCTGAGCCCACCCATCACAGGCGTCGCGCACATGAACGAGCACATCGTCAAATCCTTCGAGGACGAGCTCAACACCCTCACCGCCGAGTGCGCCCGCATGGGCGGCCTCACCGAGGCCCAGGTGGCCGACGCCCTGGACGCGGTGGTCAAGCGCGACCAGGCGCTGGCGTCCGCCGTGGTCGGCCGCGACGACCGGCTCGACACGCTCGAGGCCGAGATCGAGCGCAAGGCGATCCGGCTGATCGCGCTACGCGGCCCCATGGCCCACGACCTGCGCCGCACCGTGGCGGCGATGAAGATCGCCACCAACCTGGAACGCTGTGGCGACCTCGCCAAGAACATCGCCAAGCGCTCGCTGGTGATCGTCGAGTCCGAGCCGATGACGCCCCTGACCCGCTCGATCGAGCGCATGGGACGCCTGGTGGTGCTGCGCCTGAAGGAGGTGTTGGACGCCTACACCGGCGCGGACGTGGAGCGCGCAGTCGCCGTGTGGTCGCGCGACGACGAGGTGGACGAGCACTACAACAGCCTGTTCCGCGAACTGCTGACCTACATGATGGGCGATCCGCGCACGATCACCGCCTGCGCCCATCTGCTGTTCATCGCCAAGAACCTGGAGCGCATCGGCGACCACGCCACCAACATCGCCGAGATCGTCCACTACGAGATCACCGGCGAAGAGATGATCTCCAAGCGTCCCAAGACTGACGCGTTGAACCCCTGAGGCCCGCCCAGTGACGCCCAACATCCTGGTGGTGGAGGACGAGGACGCCCTCGCCACCCTGCTGCACTACAACCTCGAGAAGGAAGGCTATCAGGTCGCCCTGTCGCCTGACGGCGAGGACGCGCTGCTGCAGATCCAGGAGAAGCTGCCGGACCTGGTGGTGCTCGACTGGATGCTGCCGAAGATTTCCGGGATCGAGGTCTGCCGCCGGCTCCGCCAACGCACTGAGACGCGCAACGTGCCGATCATCATGCTGACCGCGCGGGGCGAGGAAAGCGACCGTATCCGCGGCCTCGATACCGGCGCGGACGACTACATCGTCAAGCCATTCGCGATGAGCGAGCTGATCGCCAGGATCCGCGCGGTGCTCCGCCGCCTAAGACCGGGCCTGGCTGAGGATCGCCTGCACCGCGGGGACATCATCGTCGATCGCGTCGCCCACCGGGTGAAGCGCGGCGGCAAGGAGGTCCACCTGGGCCCCACCGAATTCCGTCTGCTCGATTATCTGATGCAGCACCCGGGCCGGGTGTTCAGCCGCGAGCAGCTGTTGGACGCGGTCTGGGGCTCGGACGTCTATGTCGAGGCGCGCACCGTCGACGTGCATATCGGCCGGCTGCGCAAGGCGCTGAACGACGAGGCTCAGGCCGACCCGATCCGCACCGTGCGCTCCGCCGGCTACTCGTTGGATCTCGACGGCTAAGGCGCCGGGGCGTCAGGCTTGACCCCGCCGTCGCCGCGCGCGAAACGCGGGCGCATGGACGTCTCTCCTCTCACCATCCTGCTGGTTGGATCCGGCGGGCGCGAGCATGCGCTGGCCTGGAAGATCGCATCATCGCCGCTGCTGAAGCGCATGGTGGCTGCGCCGGGCAATCCAGGGATCGCCACGCTGTGCGAGGTGCGCGACGTCAAGGTCGACGACGTCCCTGGCATGACCGCGTTGGCGCGCGAGATCGCCGCCGACCTGGTGGTCGTCGGGCCGGAAGTGGCGGTCGCCGCCGGCCTCGCCGACGCCCTTGAAGCGGCCGGCATTCCCTGTTTCGGCCCGAGCGCCGCGGCGGGCCAGCTTGAATCCTCCAAGGCCTTCACCAAGGCGTTCTGCGACCGCCATGGCCTGCCCACCGGCCGCTACCAGGTCTGCGACGACGTGGCGTCCGCCAAGGCGGCGCTGGCTGCATTCACCCCGCCCTACGTGATCAAGGCTGACGGCCTGGCGGCTGGCAAGGGCGTGGTGATCGCCGAGGATCGTGGCGCCGCCGAGGCCGCCATTGAAGAGACGCTGGGCGGCCGGTTCGGCGCGGCCGGCGCGCGGGTGGTGATCGAGGAATTCCTGGAGGGCGAGATCGGCTCGCTGTTCGCGATCTGCGACGGACACACGGTGATGGCGTTCGGCGACGCCCAGGACCACAAGCGCGCCTTCGACGGCGAGATCGGTCCCAACACGGGCGGCATGGGGACCTATTCGCCCGCGCCGGTGTTCACCGACGAGCTGATCGCCCAGACGATGGAGCGCCTTGCCGCGCCGGCCTTCGCCGGGGTCGCCTCGGAAGGCCATCCCTATCGCGGCGTGCTGTTCGTCGAGCTGATGGCGACCCGCGAGGGGCCGAAGCTGGTGGAGTTCAACGTCCGCTTCGGCGACCCGGAATGCCAGGTGCTGATGCTGCGGCTGGAGAGCGACCTCGTCCCCTATCTCTGGGCCTGCGCCAACGGCCGGTTGGCCGAACTTCCGACGCCTGTGTGGCGGGACGAGGCTGCGGTCTGCGTGGTGATGGCCGCCGACGGCTATCCTGACAGTCCGCTGGGCGGTTCGATCATTCGCGGAGCCGAGCAGGACTTCGGCGAGCAGGCGCACGTCTTCCACGCCGGCACCAAGCGCGACGCCGACGGGACGTTGCGCGCGGCCGGTGGGCGGGTGCTCAACGCCTGCGCCAGCGGGGCAAACCTGCGCCAGGCGGTGGACCGCGCCTATGCCTGCGTCGACCGCATCGACTGGCCAGGCGGCTTCCATCGCCGCGACATCGGCTGGCGCGCGCTGTAACGAGAGCCTCGCCTTCCCGGGCAGGGGAGGTAAGGTCGATCAACAAAACTTAGGATGGATCATGGCCAAGGCCGTCGATTGGGAACATGAACAGCTCAACACCGGCGTGAAGACCGTCGACGAGCGACATCGGTTCGACGAGGACGCGCTCACGCGTTGGATGGACGCCAACGTAGAGGGCTTCCAGGGCCCCATTGAGGTGCGCCAGTTCAAGGGCGGCCAGTCCAACCCGACCTACCAGGTGGTGACGCCGAACCGCAGCTACGTCCTGCGCCGCAAGCCGCCCGGCAAGCTGCTGCCGTCGGCGCACGCCATGGACCGCGAGTTCAAGGTTATCAGTGCGCTCTATCCCACAGGCTTCCCGGTAGCGCGTCCGTACGCTCTGTGTACGGACGACGACGTGCTGGGCACGATGTTCTACGTGATGGAGATGGTCGAGGGGCGGATCCTCTGGGACCAGACCCTGCCGGAGTACACGCCGCAGCAGCGCCACGACATCTACATGGCCAAGCTCAAGACGCTCGCCGACCTGCACAACACCGACTACGAGGCCATCGGGCTTGGCGACTTCGGCCGCCCGGGCAACTACATGACCCGCCAGGTGGACCGCTGGACCAAGCAGTACCGCGCCTCGCAGACCGAGCCGATGCCGCAGTTCGACCGGCTGAGCGAGTGGCTGTCCGCCAGCGTGCCGCCGCAGGAGCGGACATCGATCGTCCACGGCGACTACCGGCTGGACAACATGGTGCTCCACCCCACGGAATCGCGGGTCGCCGCGGTGCTGGACTGGGAGCTGGCGACGCTAGGCGATCCGCTGGCCGACTTCACCCACCTGCTGATGAACTGGACCAATGGCGGCGTCGCCACGGTCAAGGACCTGAAGGCCCACGGCATCCCGACGGCGGAGGAATACGCGAGCGAATATGCGCGGCTGACCGGGCGCAGCTCGATGCCTGACCTCAACTGGTATGCCGCCTACAGCAGTTTTCGGCTGGCGGCGATCTTACAGGGCATCGTGGGCCGCGTGCGCGACGGCACCGCCAACAGCCCGCTGGCCGGCGCCCAGGGCTCGCGCGTCAGCGGCCTGCTGGACTCGGCCGAAGGCTTCGCCCGCAAGAGCGGCGCGAAGTTCTAGGGCTTAAGCGCGCTCGCCAGCAGGGCGTCCAGCGCGGCTGGGTCGTCGAACGCGGCGCGCACGGTCCAGGCGACAACGCGCGTCCGCCATTCTGGCGGCAGCCGCACCCAGTCCTTCTCGGTGGTGACGAGTCCTGCGCCGGCCC
Organism: Phenylobacterium sp.; assembly: GCF_030697305.1. GTDB lineage: Bacteria > Pseudomonadota > Alphaproteobacteria > Caulobacterales > Caulobacteraceae > Phenylobacterium. The sequence goes on from NZ_JAUYQL010000068.1 coordinate 28,572, forward strand.
TGCCTGCCTGGGCGGCCAGTCGCTGCAGGTCGGCTTCAGCATAGGGATGGTGGTCGGGAAAGGCCTCGAAACCGACGAGGTCGCAACCCGCGGCCAGCAGGGCGCGCTCGACCTTCCACGGCTTGCCGACGCCGGCGAAGCCGATCTGCGATCCCGGCGGCGGCGGCGCGTCGGCGATCAGCCTCGCCGTCAGCAGCACCGGACCGCGCAAGGCGGCCATGAGCTCAGGATCCAGCGCGTCGAGATCGGCGGGCGCCAGCAGCACGACGGCGTCGGCGCGCGCAAGGCCCTCGGCCAGCGGTTCCCTCATGGGCCCCAGCGGGAACACTGCGCCCGAGCCGAACGGCCATTCACCGGAGCGGGTCTCGGCGTCGACCACCACGATCGACAGCGCCTTTCGTAGCGAGGGGTTCTGGTGGCCGTCGTCCATCACCACCACGGCGGCTCCGTCTTGCGACGCGGCCACAACGCCTGCCGGCCGGTCGCGGGCGATCCACATCGGCAGGCTCGCGGCGATCATCAGCGGCTCGTCACCAACATCAAAGCCACCGTGGATCGTCGGGTCGACCCGCACCGGGCCGGACAATCGTCCGCCGTAGCCGCGCGACAGGGCGTGCGCCTCGACGCCGGCGGCGCGCAGACGCTGGACGATCTCGCGCACCACTGGCGTCTTGCCGGTCCCGCCCAGGGTCAGATTACCGACGCAGATCACCGGGATCGGCGGCGCGACGGGCGTGGCGCCGGCGATCCGCCGACGGGTCTCCCCGGCCCAGATCGCCGCCAGCGGGCCCAGCAGCAGCCGCGCCGCCAGCGAAGGGCGCGCCTTACGATACCATCCTCGGGGCGTGGCCAGCCTCATGGCAGCAGCGGCTCCAGCAGAGCCAGCGCGCGGTCCAACGCCTGACCTTGGCGTTCGGCGCAGGCCAGCGCCGCCTCGCCAGTGCGCCGGGCGACCTGAGGGTTGTCTGCGAACCCGGCCATGTGGCGGGCCAGGGCGGCCTCGTCGGTCGCCTCCGCCGCGCCGGCCCAGGCGAACAGCTCGTCGTACAACTCACGTGCGTTGAAGGCGTAGGGGCCGGTGATCATCGCCCGCGCCAACCTGGCCGGCTCCAGCGGGTTGTGGCCGCCGATGCCGTCGACGAAGCTGCCGCCCATCACCACCAGGTCTGCAATGCGCAGGAACAGGCCGAGTTCGCCCAGGGTGTCGGCCACATAGGCGCCCGCGCCGGGCTGAGCGCCGGCAGACCGCCGTGTCGCTTCCAGCCCCGCCGCCGCGAGGTCGGCCGCGACCGACGCGCCTCGCGCCGGATGGCGGGGAACGACGATCAGCGCCAGATCCGGTCGGGATGCGGAGACGCGTGCGAAGGCGCGGCCGATGATCGCCTCCTCGCCGGGATGGGTGCTCACCGCCAGCACCACGCGGCGGCCGTCGAGGCGTGCGCGCAGGTCGGCGAGCGCGGCGGGATCGCAGGGCAGGGGCGCGGCGATCTGCTTCAGGTTCAGCCTCGGCCCGACCTCGGCGCCCAATCTTTTCAACCGCGCCTCGGTGTCGGCGTCCTGCGGCAGGATCAGGTCGAAGGCGCTCAGCACACGGCGCGCCGCGCCGGCGGTTCGACCCCAACCGCGCGCGCTGGCCTCGGTCATCCGCGCCGAGACAAGGGCCAGGCGCACGCCGCGCGCCGCCGCGCCGAGGATCAGGTTCGGCCACAGCTCGCTCTCGACCAGCACGCCCAGCGAGGGCCGCCAGTGGTCGAGGAAGCGCCTCGTCGCCGCCGGCCCGTCCACGGGGGCGAACTGATGGATGACGGCGCGCGGCAGGCGTTCGGCCAGCACCTGTGCGGACGTCACCGTGCCGGAGGTGACCAACACGGAGATGTCCGGACGACGCGCGCACAGGGCCTGGGCCAGCGGCAACACCGACAGGCTCTCGCCGACGCTGACGGCGTGCAGCCAGACGAGGTCGCCAGCGGGGCGGGGGATCGTCGCGTGGCCGAGGCGCTCGTGCAGGCGCGTCGCGTCCTCCTTGCCGCGCCGGGCCCGGGCCCGCAGCAGCGCCGGCGCCAGCGGTTCGAGCAGGCTGCTGGCCGCGGCGTAGAGCCGGAGCAGCGCAGGCGTCGGGCTCACACCACCTCGGCGGGGGCCAGGCGGCAGGCGGCTCCATCGGTCTCCACCTGGAGGGTCGAGTGCACGATGCCGAACCGCTCGGCGAGGCCCTCGCAGGCGCCATGCAGGAAGGCGTCGCCGTCGTCGTTCGCCGGGCGGATCACATGGGCGGTGAGCGCGGTTTCCGTAGTGCTCATGGCCCAAATGTGCAGGTCGTGCACCTCGACCACGCCCGGCAGCGCGCCCAACCAGTGGCGCACAGCGGCCACGTCGATGTTGCGGGGCGCTGCGTCCAGGGCCAGGTCGGCTGAGTCGCGCAGCAGGCTCAGCGTGCCCAGCACGATCACCACGACGATCACCAGGCTAAGCGCCGGATCGATCCAGGTCTGACCGGTGAACATGATCGCAGCCGCACCGGCGACGACCGCGAGGGACACCGCCGCGTCGGCGGCCATGTGCTGGAACGCACCCTTGACGTTCAGGTCGTCGCGCCGGCCGCGCAGGAATAGCAGGGCGGTGGCGGTGTTGATCACCACGCCGACGCCGGCCGCGATCATCACCAGGCCGCTGGCCACCGGCGCGGGGTCAGCGAAGCGACGCACGGCCTCCGAGGCGATCGCGCCCACCGCCAGCAGCAACAACACCGCGTTGGCGAGCGAAGCCAGCACCGTCGCCTTGCGCAGGCCATAGGTGCGCTGGCCGGCCGGCGCCTTTCTGGCCAACGCCATCGCGCCCCAGGCCATGATCAGCGACAGCACGTCGGAGAGGTTGTGGCCGGCGTCGGCCAGCAGCGCCAGCGAACCGGCCCAGAAACCGATGCCCGCCTCGACCAGCACGAAGCCCGCGTTCAGGACAACGGCGATCGCGAAGGCGCGGCCCGTCGTGTCGGCCGGCGCGTGATGGTGGCCATGGGCATGACTGTGAGCGCCCGCGTGGTGGGCTGCGTGGTCATGGTCATGAGCGTCATGGGCGTGCGCCATGCGCCCTATGTCTCACCCTGCGCGCGTCGGATCAATGCGACTGGCCGGCCGCCAGGGCCTCTGCGCGCCGGGTGGCGGCCGAGAGCCGCGCCGACCAGTCGGCGGCCAGCGCCGCAACCTGGTCCTCATCGGCGTCGGCCGGCACGTGGTGCGGCCCGTCCCACACCACCTGGCCGCGGGCGAAGGGCGGAGCGACCATCACCCTGTCCCAGGTGTTCATCGACAGCGACGGCGAGGCGGCGATGCCCACAAGGAACACCGGCGCGCCGGTCCGCCGGGCGATCTGCAGGGAACCCGCGGCGATCACCTCGTTTGGGCCGCGCGGCCCGTCGGGGGTGACGATCAGCACGCCGCCGCCCTTCACCCAGGTGAGCGCCTCCCGGAATGCCGCGACCACCGCGCGGGCCTTGGCGGCGTCGCCCCGTTTGGCCGAGGAGCCGCGGATCGCCGGAAACCCGGCCCGCCCCAGGGCCTGGGCCAGGAACTCGCCGTCCGCCGAGGGCGAGATCAGGGCGTGGGTCCGCTTGCGCCACCACTGCGGCGCCATCGCCAGGCACAGCGGCACACGGCCGTGCCAGAATAGGCCCAGCGCGCCGCTATCGCCGGCCAGCACCGGCTCCACGCACTCCAGGTTCTCGTGACGCCAGCGGATGGTGCGCAGCATCAGCTTCAGGTAGCCGGCCAGGATCAGGCCCAGCAGCGCCTGGACTCGGGCGTTGCGCAGCCATCCCTTCACGCCGCGGTCTCCGCCTCCAGATCCTGGCCCCGCGCCAGCCGCGTATAGAGGCCGCCGGCCCGCAGCAGCGAGGCGTGGTCGCCCTGCTCGACGATCCGGCCCCTGTCGACGACATAGATGCGGTCGGCGCCGCGCACGGTACTCAGGCGATGGGCGATGAGCAGCGTCGTGCGCCCGCTCATCAGACGCGCCAGCGCCGCCTGGACCTGGGCCTCGCTCTCGACATCCAGGGCGCTGGTCGCCTCGTCGAGCAACAGGATCGGGGCGTCCTTGAGGAAGGCGCGGGCGATGGCGATGCGCTGGCGCTGGCCGCCGGACAGACGCGCCCCGGCCTCGCCGACGCTGGTGTCGTAGCCCTGTGGCAGCGCCAGGATGAACTCGTGCGCTGCGGCCGCCTTGGCGGCGGCCTCGATCTCATGCGCCGGCGCGGCGGGCCGAGCGTAGGCGATATTGGCCCGGATGGTGTCGTCGAACAGGAACGGCTCTTGGGTCACCAGGGCGATGTGCTCGCGCAGCGAGGCGAGCGTGATGCTGCGGATGTCCGCGCCGTCCAGGGTGATGCGGCCGGCGGAGGGATCGTAGAAGCGCGGGATCAGGTTGAGGATGGTGGTCTTGCCGCCGCCGCTGGGGCCGACCAGAGCCACGGTCTCGCCTGCGTCCGCCTCGATCGCGATCGCCTCCAGCGCAGGGGGGCCGTCGCGGTAGGAGAAGTCCACGGCTTCGAAGCGGATCGCCCCACGCCCGCGCGGCGCAGGCGTGGCGCCCGGCTCCTCGCGCACCTCCGGCTCGACGTCGAGGGCGGCGAACAAACGCCGCGCCGCCGATAGTCCCTCGGCCATCACCGTCTGCAGGTTCGCGAGCTGGCGCAGCGACTGTGAAGCCATCCCGAGCGCCGTCATGAACGCGACGAAAGCGCCAACATTGGTCGCCCCGCTCATCGCCCGCCAGCCGGCGTAGGCCAGCACGCCGGCGGTGATCAGGGTCATCAGCGTCTCGGTGGCCGGAGCCGCCCTGGCGCGGGCGTTGGCGCCGCGCACCAGGTGTCGCTGGCGACGCGCCACCACCTCGGCGACGCGGGCCTCCTCGAAGGCCTCGCGGTTCTCGATCTTGACCACCCGCACGCCGTCCAGGCTCTCCATGATCGCGGTGGACAGCGCCGAAGTCTCCGCCATCGCCCCCTTCGCGGCCTTGCTGGAGCGGCGCGAGAAACGGCGCATGATGCTGCTGGCGACCGGGGCCGCGACCACCAGCCCCAGCGAGAGCCAGGGATCGTTCGACACCATGACGGTGATCGCGCCGATAACGATCAACAGGTGCTGCGTGTAGTTGACCACGCCGGCGGTCGCCGCCTCGCGGATCAGCCCGGCGTCGTAGAGCACCGAGGCGACATGCGCGCCGGAGTGCTGGGTGCGCAGGCGGGCGAGGTCCGCGCGCACCAGTTTGCCGAACAACTGCACCTGGACGTCGCCGACCACGGCGTTGCCTAGCTGGTTCACCAGGGTCGATTGCACCACCTGGGCGAGGCCCCGGCCGATCGCGTAGGCGGCGATGGTCAGGGGGATGATCACCAGCGCGCCGGGCTTGTGGTCAACCAGCAGATCGTTGATCGCCGGTTCAAGGATCTGCACCAGCTTCGCGCTGAAAACGGCGACGGCGACGGCGGCGACCAGCGCCAGCGCCAGGGTCTTCCAGCGCGGCGCCAGATAGACCTTCCACACGCGGGCCACCAGGGCGCGGGCCGAAAGTTCGGCGTCAGCAGGCCTGTGGGCGCTCTCGCTCATCGTCCTGGGGTCGGACGTCGGAGCCGCGAAGTCAAGCCGGCCGAGGCGCGGGCGTCGTCAGTCGTCGTCGAATGGCGGCGGCAGGCGGCCAGCCTTGAACAGGATGGTGGGATTCTCGTCGTAGTCGCCCATTTCGGTGTCCGCCGACACCGCGAAGGCCACCACGCCTAGACGCAGCGGCGCGAGCCGTTCGGCCTTGCGGCGGGCCTCCTCCGGCGTCTTGCAGCCCACCTGCTGCTCGGCCTTCAGGCCTTTGCCGCGACCGGCGATATAGGCCTGGACGATGTAGACGGTTTCCCTGGGCATCCCCATCCAAGCGGCGCATCGTTGCGCGGGGTCAATGGGCTAGGCGATATCGGTGATCTCGACCGTGCGCCCGGCGACGATCGCCTCGTCGCCGATCTCCTTGCCAAGCACGGCCTGGGCGAGCGGCGACACGTGCGAGACGCTGCCGGCCGCGGGGTCGGCCTCGTCCTCGCCGACAATGCGGAAACTCTGGATCCGCCCATCCTCGCGCTCGAACGTCACCGTGCAACCGAAGGCGACGCGGTCCAGGGCCTTGGGCTTTTCGATCAACTGGGCGGAGGCGCGCCGGGCGCCGAAGTAGCGCAGGTCGCGGGTCGCGCGCGCCATGGCCGTCCGGTCGGTGCTGACCCCGCCTTCCGCCTGGGCGGCCGAATAAGCGGCGCGCGCCTGGGCGAGCCCGGCCTCGAGCTGGGTCAGCCCTTCTGGCGTCACCAGATTCGGGTGCGGCGAGATCGGACGGTCGGGCAGGTCGGCCGCGGCGGCCTCGCTGTCTTCCTCACGGGTGAAGGCGACGCTCATAACTCTGATAACGATCCGGCGCGGTTAAATATCCGTGGGCCGCCTCAGCGTTTCTTGCCGAGCTCGGCGGCGATGTCTTTGGTCATCCGACCGGCCTTCCTGTGGGCGGCGGTGAGCTGGTCGCGGGTGACGCCCCAGCGCTTCATCCAGAACTCCACCGCCTTGCGCTCCGACAGGTCCAGCCGGTCCTTGTCGATAAAGCCGCGCTTGTCCTTGAGACCGGCCATGGGGTGCTCCTGCATCGTCGCGTCGTGATTGTCACAAGGCTCGCGGCCCGTGGGAAGCGGCGTCTTTGCGTCCACGCGACGAAACGCTTAGGTAGGCGAAATGTCGCCGCAGGCTAAGACGTTCGACCTGACCACGCCCGAGGGGCGCACACGGACCTATCTCGACTATCTCTGGAACGACCACGCCTATCTGCGGCTGGGCTTTTCCAACGCCCACTGGATCAGCGACGAGCTGGTGCGCACCAACCAGCCCTGGCCGTTCCAGCTGGCGGCCTGGAAGGCGCGCGGGGTGCGCACCATCGTCAATCTGCGCGGCGGGTTCGACGCGAGCTTCCACGCCCTGGAGAAGGACGCCTGCGCGAAACTTGGCCTGACCCTTGTGGACTTCACCATCACCTCGCGCGAGGTCCCGAGCCGCGAGCGGGTGCTGGGGGCCAAGCGCCTGTTCGAGACCATCGAGTACCCGGCGCTTATGCACTGCAAGTCCGGCGCGGATCGGGCCGGCATCATGAGCGTGTTCTACATGCACTTTCGTAAGGGCAAGACGATCCGCGAGGCGCTGGAGCAGCTCGACCTGCGCTATCTGCATGTGAGGGCCGGCAAGACCGGGGTGCTGGACTACACCTTTGAGCGCTATCTCGAGGTCGGCGAGCCTGCCGGGTTGTCGTTCCTGGAATGGGTGGAGAGCCCCGCCTACGATCCGGCCGGCATCAAGGCCGACTTCCGCGCGCTTTGGTGGGGCAAGCTGCTGACAGACCAGGTGCTGCGGCGCGAATGATCTCGGATGTCGCCTAGCGGACAGACCCCGCAGACTGCACCGGCTAAGCTTCGCCGGCATGATGGCGAGCGTCAACGATGCCGAGGATTATTACACCCTGCTAGGGGTGCGCGCCGACGGCGTGGCGTCGGTGATCGAGGTGCTGATGGCCCCGATGCCCGCCGTGCGACACAAGGCGGACGCCCTGCTGGCCGAGCACGCAAGCTGCGTCCACGTCGAGGTCTGGAAGGGAGCGACCCTGATCGATCAGTTCGCGCGCGCCTGAGCGGTCAGTGCGCGTGGTCGTGGTCGTCGTCTTCTGGATTCAGCAGTTTGTGCGCGTGGATGATGAAGTAGCGCATCAGCGCGTTGTCCACCGTCGACTGGGCCTTGCCGCGCCAGGCGGCCAGCGCCTCGCCGTAGTTCGGATAGGCGCCGACGAGATCGACCTTGGACAGATCGCGGAACGTGGTCCCGTTCAGGTCCTTCAGTTCGCCGCCGATGACCAGGTGGAGGAGCTGGGAGTCGGGCATGGTCGGTGTTCCAGGCTTTGGATCGGATTGTCAGGGGCGAGGTTGAGCGACCGGGATATGCCGGACCCGGTCGAGGATCAACGGCGCGATGCGCGGGTTGGCGCACAGCAGGCTGGACTGCCTTGGCGTCGGGCGGTTGTAGGCGAACGGATGTCCCAGATGATCGCAGACCACCGCGCCGGCTTCGCCGGCGATCAGGTCGGCGGCCGCCAGGTCCCAGTCGTGCTTGGGGATCAGAGTCAGCGCCGCGTCGAAGGTGCCGCCCGCCACCAGACACATCCGATAGGCGGTGGAGTTGCGCGACGCCACGCGCATGGGCGGCCACGGCGTCGGCCAGCCGTCGCGGCTGAACAGCCGGGCGTTGGAGACAATGGCGCAGTCCTCCAGGACATCGGTGTCGCTGACGCGGATCGGTTGACCGTTGAGGGTGGCGCCGCCGCCGGCGCTGGCCGCGTAGGTCTCGTCCAGCTGCGGGGCGAAGACCACGCCGGCGCTGGGCCGGTCGCCCTCGACCACCGCCACCGAAACCACCCACCAGGGTTGGCCGCCCAGAAAAGCGCGGGTGCCGTCGATGGGGTCGACCACGAAAAGGCGGTGGTCGGACAACCGACGATCGTCGTCGGCGGTCTCTTCCGAAAGCCAGCCGTAGTCGGGGCGCGCCTCGCCCAGTCGCCGCTTCAGCAGGGCGTCGGCGGCGAGGTCGGCGTTGGTCACCGGCGAGTCGCCGGCCTTGTAGGCGATCTGCAGCCCTGCATCGCGCATCTTCAGCGCCAGTTCGCCAGCCTCCCTCGCCGCCTCCAGGATCAAGGCGAGGTCGGCGGCGGCGGTCATCGTCCGGCGATCGCCAGGGCGTCGACCAGGATCGATGGCGCGTTGGAGGCGCCGCGGATCTCCAGGTCCGAACCCGGGATCATGCGGGCGAAGATGTCGAGCAGGTTGCCCGCCACGGTGATCTCGGTGACCGGATAGGCGAGTTCGCCGTCCTCGAACCAGAAGCCGGAGCAGCCCACCGACCAGTCGCCGGTATTGCCGTTCAACGACGGACCGAACATCGAGGTGATCAGCAGGCCCTCCTTGGCCTGGCGCATCAGCTCGGCGCGGTCGGCGTCGCCCGGCTGCAGGGTCAGGTTCGACGGGCCGACGCCGGGCGGGCCGGCCAGGCCGCGAGACGCATGGCCCGTGGTGGTCAGGCCAAGCTGGCGCGCCGAGCTGGAGTTCAGCAGCCAGGTGGTCAGCACCCCGTCGTCGATCAGGGCGTGGCGGCGGTTGGCGACGCCCTCGTCGTCGAACGGCGAGGACCCGAGGCCGCGCAGGCGGTGCGGGTCGTCGATGACATTGACGCCCTTGGCGAACAGCTGCTGGCCCAGCTTGTCCTTCAGGAACGATGTGCCGCGGGCGATCGACGGGCCGGCGATGGCGCCGATCAGCGGCCCCATCAGCGACGAGGCCAGGCGGTTCTCGAAGATCACCGGGGCGGTCGTCGAGTCGATCTTGCGCGCACCCAGTCGCTGGGCCGCGCGGCGGCCGGCCTCGGTTCCCAGGCACTCGGGCGCCGGCAGGTCGGCGCGCCAGCGCACGGTGCGATAGTCGTGGCCCGTCTCCATCACCTGGCCGTCGCCGGCGATCGCCGAGGCGCCCAGCGAGAAGGCTGACGCCCGGTGGGGAGCGGAGAACCCGCCGCTGGTCACCAGCCGCCATTGGTTGGACGACCATGATCCGCTGGCCCCGTCGGAATTGACCACGCCCTCCACGGTGCGCGCGGCGTCCTCGGCAATGCGGGCGCGCGCCTCCAGGTCTTCCGGCGAGGGCTCTTCGGCGTCGAACAGGTCGAGGTCGGGCAGCGGTCCGCGGGCCAGCAGCTCGGGGTCGGCGAGGCCGGAGTAGGGATCCTCCGGCGCAAGCCTGGCCATGGCCACGGCGCGCTCGACGAGCTTGGCGCGCGCCTCGGCGGAGATGTCGGAGCCGGAGACGGTGGCGTGGCGGCGGCCGACGAAGACCCGCAGGCCGAGGTCGCGGGATTCCTCGCGCTCCACCTCTTCGAGTTCACCCAGCCGCACGGTCACCGACAGGGCGCGGCGATCGGCGCCGACGGCCTCGGCCGCGTCGGCGCCGGCGGCCAGCGCCGCCTTCACCACGTCTTCAAGCAGGTTTTCATCCATCAGCGCCATATGGCGGAGCGCGCATGCCGGCACAAGCGCGCGAGCACGTTCAAAGGATCGCGTAGAAGATCAGCGCGACACCAGCGAAGACGTAGGCGATCCAGGTGGCCAGCATCCCGACCGATCGGGCGGGCGTCGCCGCCGAGGAGATCGAAACCCCCACCGCGTGGGTGACGCGGCCGCCGAACAGGATCACGCCGGTGATGTGGATGGCCAGGGGTGCTGCGCCGACCGCAGCCAGCACGACCAGGGCGATCAGCGCGGCGGGTATGTATTCGGCGGCGTTGCCGAATGCGCGGATCGCGCGCGCCAGCGACGGGGCCTCGCCGCCGCCGTCGCCGATTTCCACGTGGTGAAGTCTGCGCTGACGCACCACCAGCACCGAGAGCGTCAGCAGCAGGAAGAGGTGCAGGCCCACCCATAGGGCGGCCGCATTGGCCGATGTCGCCGGATCCATCAACCTGGTGTCCTCAAGCCGCCCCCGCGACCCGCGCGCAGTTGTGCGCGATCGCCGCACAAGCGCAAGCCTTGCGACAGGCTCAGCGTTTCAGCGGCGCGCCGTCGCCGGGCAGGCCCAGGCGAGCCCACTTTTCGGTGACCGTGGCGATCACGCCTTCGTCCATGCCGAGTTCGACGCCCCATTCGCGCCTGGTCTCTGGCGGCCATTTGTTGGTGGCGTCGAGGCCGATCTTCGAGCCCAGGCCCGACTCCGGCGAGGCGAAGTCCAGGTAGTCGATGGGGGTATTCTCGATCAGGGTCACGTCGCGTGCCGGGTCCATGCGGGTGGCGATCGCCCACATGACGTCCTTCCAGTCGCGGGCGTCGATGTCGTCGTCCACGACGATCACCCACTTGGTGTACATGAACTGCCGAAGGTAGCTCCAGACGCCCATCATCACGCGCTTGGCGTGGCCGGGGTAGGCCTTCTTCATCGACACCACGGCGATGCGGTAGCTGCAGCCCTCGGGCGGCAGCCAGAAGTCGACGATCTCCGGGAACTGCTGGCGCAGCAGCGGGATGAACACCTCGTTCAGCGCCTCGCCCAGGATGCTGGGCTCGTCCGGCGGGCGGCCGGTGAAGGTGGTCAGGTAGATCGGGTCGCGGCGCATGGTGATAGCGCTGACCTGGAACACCGGGAACTGCTCGACCGAGTTGTAGTAGCCGGTGTGGTCGCCGTACGGCCCCTCGTCGGCGTACTCGTCCAGCAGGACGTGGCCCTCAATGACGATCTCGGCCTCGGCGGGCACCATCAGCGGCACGGTCTTGGCGGCCACCAGCTCGACCTTGGCCCCGCGCAACAAGCCGGCGAATTGGTACTCCGACAGGGTGTCGGGCACCGGGGTCACGGCGGCCAGGATCACGCCGGGGTCTGCGCCGATCACCACGCAGGCCGGCAGCGGCTCGGGCCGACCGGCCGCCTTCCAGCGCCGGTGGTGCTGGGCGCCGCCGCGATGCGCCAGCCAGCGCATGATGGTGCGATCCTTGCCCAGCACCTGCATGCGGTAGATGCCCAGGTTGAAGTCGTCCTCGCGGCTGTCCGACGGCCCCTTGGTGACCACCAGCGGCCAGGTGATCAGCGGCGCGGGCTCGCCCGGCCAGCAGGTCTGGATCGGCAGCTTGGTCAGGTCGATGTCGGCGCCGGTCAGCACCACGTCCTGCACGGGCGCCTTCTTCACCACCTGCGGGCGCATAGCCATCACCGTGCGGGCCAGCGGCAGCATCTCAAAGGCGTCCTTCAGCCCGCGCGGGGGCTCGGGCGCGCGCAGGAAGGCCAGCAGTTCGCCGACCTCGCGCAGGTCCGCCGCCGTGGTGCGTTCCTCTCCGCCCAGGGTCACGCCCATGGCGACCCGCTTGACCGTGCCGAACAGGTTGACCATCGCCGGCATAGAGGACCGCTCGCCGTCGGCGCGGATCACGTTCTCGAAGATCACCGCCGGGCCGCCCTGAGCCAACAGGCGGCGCTGGATCTCGGTCATCTCCAGCACGGACGACACCGGCTCGGTCACGCGCACCAGTTCGCCGGCGGCCTCCAGCTTGCCGATGAACTCCCGCAACGACCGATAGGCCATGTGATCTCCGCGCTCCGCAGCTCAGTGCGGGCGGAAGCTAGGGCGCGGGCGGCGGCGTGTCACGCCTGCTCGGCGTCATAGGCCTTGACCAGCTTCTTCGGCGCGACATGGCGCCAGCGGCGTTCGATGAAGTTGCGGAACGAGCCCGGGTGCAGGCTCTCCATCCGCGCTAGCACGCTGGGATAGTCCTTGTAGTGAGCGGTGATGTGGAAGGTCTCGGGTTCGGCCTCCATCAGCATCTCGCGCTCGTCGAAGCTGACGCCCACCAGCACCAGGCTCTGGTCCTCGCGGCGTAGCCGGGTCAGGAATTTGCCGCCCACCTTGAACGCCGGCGCCCCGTACGACTGGCCCTCCTCGACCCCCGGAAAGCCCATGACCACGGCGTGCATCTCCTCGTAGGTCATGAATGGTCTCCGGGGCGTCAGCCTTCCGACCATACCGCCAGTTCGTTGCCGGCGGGATCGCGGAAGTGGAAGCGGCGACCGCCCGGGAAGGCGAAGATCGCCCGAATGATCGTCCCGCCGGCCGCCTCGACCTTCGCCGCCATGGCCTCCAGGTCGCTCGCGTATAGCACCGGCAGCGGCGCCTGGCCGGAGGGGGCGCTGGCGTCGAAGCCGCCGTCCAGGCCTTGCTCGAACGCCGCATATTCCGGGCCGTAATCGGTGAAGGTCCAGCCGAACGCCGCGCCGTAGAACTGCTTGGTCGCCGGCACTTCGCCGCCGGGCATCTCCAGATAGTCGAGCTTGCCGTCTTCGCGCATATCGGGCTCCCAGTTGCCTGTTTGTTCCTATCGGCTCAGTCCGCCAGAGTCCAGACGGCGGTGCGCTTAACCTCGTAGTCCTCGAGTTCGCGGGTGGTCCGCACCTGGTATTCGGCGAGCTTGGTGAGGCCGGTGCGGGGGAAGTAGCTGCGGCCTGGATCGCCGATCAGCACGGTCGCGCCGCGGTGACGGGCTTCGGTCAGCCAAGCCATGACGCGCTCGGCTAGCGGCTTCTCATAGCAGATGTCGCCGGCCAGGATCACGTCGACGTCGGGGGCCGGCGCGTCCAGGAGGTCGCGGTCGGTGAAGTCGACGGTCACGGCGTTGGCGGCGGCGTTCAGCGCGATGGCCATGTCGCAATAGCCGTCAATGTCGGCGCACAGCACGCTGGCTGCGCCGGCCTTGGCCGACGCGATGCCGACGATGCCGGAGCCGGCGGCGAAGTCGAGCACCCGCAGACCCCGCACCAGCTCCGGCTTGTCCAGGACGTAGCGGGCCAGCGCCTGGCCGCCGGCCCAGGCGAAGGCCCAGAACGGCGGCGGCAGGCCGATCTCGGCCAGCGCCTCCTCGGTCATCCGCCAGATCGGCGTGACCTCGTCGGCCAGATGCAGCCGCAGCTCCGGCGTGTGCGGCGGGGCCTGCAGGCGCGTGTTCTCGACGATGAAGGCGCGGCGGCTTTCCGGGGTGTCCATGGGTTCAGCGGCCGGCCACGAAGGCGGCGAAGACGATCAGGCCGGTCAGGCTGTTTGACTTGAACAGCCGCAAGGCGCCGCGCGGGTCGTCGACCCGCACCCGCATGGCCTGCCAGGCCAGGTGTGCGGCGGCGGCTATGGCGGGAACCAGGAACAGCGGCGATAGAGCCGCGGTCCAGGCGGCGGCCAGGATCAGGGCGAAGCTCACCGCATAGAACCCCGCGACCGCGCGCGGCGCGGCGGCGCCCAGGCGGCGAGCGGATGACTTCACGCCGGCCAGGGCGTCGTCTTCCAGATCCTGGATCGCGTAGATGGTGTCGTAGCCGAGCGTCCAGAACACCCCGGCGGCGTATAGCAGCAGGGCCGGCGCCTCAATGCGCCCGGTGGCCGCGGCGAAGCCCAGCAGCGCGCCCCAGTTGAAGGTCAGGCCCAGCCAGGCCTGCGGCCACCAGGTGATCCGCTTCATGAACGGATAGGCCGCGACTAGGGCCAGCGAGCCCGCGCCCAGGGCGATCGCCAGCGGCGGCAGCGTCAGCAGGATCAGGAGCGCCAGCAGGCTGCAGCCTACCGTGAAGCCCCAGGCCTGGCGCACGCTGATCTGACCCGAGGCCACCGGCCTGGCGGCGGTACGGGCGACCTTGGCGTCGATGTCGCGGTCGACGATGTCGTTGTAGGCGCAGCCGGCGGCCCGCATCAGGGCGGCGCCGGCGAACACCTTGGCGAGCAGGATCGGGTCCGGCCAGCCGCCCCCCATCGCCGCGGCCAGCGCCACGCCCTGCCAGCCTGGCAGCATCAGCAGCCAGATGCCCGCCGGCCGGTCGAAGCGCCCAAGCTTCAGCCAGGGACGCAGGCGCGCGGGCGCCCGGCGGTCGACCCAGTTGGCGGGGGCGGCGTCGGGCAGGGGAGCGCTCATGGCGCCCTCCTAGCGCATTCACGCAGCGGATGTCCTCGCAAACGCCGGTGGTTGACCCGCGCTGCGGCCGCGCTTAGCTTTACTCCACGTCCACGCAACCTCGGAAAGGAGGGGCCGCATGATCGATCTTGTTCGCACAGCCCCTCGCTGCGTCGCCGCCGGGTTCGATTAACTCACCCGAGTAGTCCCCGGCCGGCGCCTGATCAGGCTTTCCGACCGAAGGACATTCCAAGTGCTCGACAGCTACGGCTGGAGCGAGAGGCTCCAGCAACACTTCCAACCCTTCGCGGCCCGCGACATGGTTCCAGGCCGCGTGACCGTGCAACAGCGCGGCCGCTACCGGCTGGCCACGCCCGTGGGCGAGCTCGACGCCGAGCTTTCCGGCCGCTTCGCCCACACCGCGGCGGACGGCGACTTCCCCGTGGCCGGCGACTGGGTGGCCGCCGCCGCCCGCGCCTCGGAGGGCGCGGCGACCATCCACCACCTGCTGCCACGCAGCAGCGCTTTCGTGCGCAAGACAGCCGGCGACACGGCCGCTGGACAGGTGGTGGCCGCCAACGCGGACCTCGCGTTCCTCGTCGCCTCGCTGAACGACGACCTGAACCTGCGCCGCATCGAACGCTATCTGGCGCTGGCCTGGGAGAGCGGGGCCGCGCCTGTGGTGGTGCTGACCAAAGCAGACCTTTGCGCCGACGTCGCCGCAGCCCTGGACGAGGTGCGCTCGATCGCGCCTGGGGCCGAGGTGCTGGCTGTTTCTTCGGCGAACGGCCAGGGCCTCGAGGCCCTCTCCGCCTTGTTGGGCGCCGGGCGCACCGCCGTGCTGCTGGGTAGTTCGGGCGTGGGCAAGTCGACCCTGCTCAATGCCCTGGCAGGCTCGGAGCTGATGGCCACCCAGGCGATCCGTGAGGACGACGCTCGCGGCCGTCACACCACCACGCACCGCGAGCTGGTTCGCCTGCCGTCCGGCGGTCTGCTGCTGGACACGCCGGGGATGCGCGAGCTCGGCCTGTGGAACGCAGGCGAGGGTCTCGCGTCAGCGTTCCAGGACGTCGAGGCCCTGGCCGCTCGCTGCCGGTTCCGCGACTGCGGACATCACGACGAGCCGGGTTGCGCGGTGCAGGCGGCGCTGACCGGCGGTGAGCTGTCCGATGCGCGCTGGCGAAACTACCAGAAGCTCCAGCGCGAGAACGCCCACCACGAACGCCGCGGCGACGCGCGCGCCGAAGCCGAGGCCCGCCAGGTGTGGATCCGGCGCGCCAAGGACTACCGCGCCGGCAAGAAGGCCAGGGAGAGATGGTCATGACCACGACGCCGCCGAGCCCACCGCCGGGGCGCCGCGAAATCCCGCGCCATCTCGCGCACGCCCATGAACCTGCCGTCAGAAGTCTGGATATGACCGACCACTACGAAGACGAGGACGAGGACGGCGATACGCGCCAGCGGGTGCTGTCGAACGGCCAGGTGCTGCGCTTCATCGCCGGCTACTGGCTGCGGCGGCGCGATCTGCTGTGGGCGGCGGTCGGCCTGACGCTCGTGGCCGTCTGCTTCGACCTGGCGTTGCCTTGGGCGGCGGGGCGGCTGGTCGACGCCCTGGCGGCGGGGCCGAACAACCCTTCGGGCGCCTGGCGCGCCTGGGCGGCGTTCGTCGGCGTCTATCTGGTCTATTCGCTGATCCGAAATGTCGGCATGCGGTTCTGGAACCCGCTGGCGGCCAGCAACATGGAGCAGATGACCAACGAGGGCTTCAAGCGGGTCCAGTCGTTCGCCGCCGACTGGCACGCCGACACCTTCGCCGGCGCCACGGTGCGCCGGCTGACGCGGGCGATGTGGGGCTACGACACGGTGTCCGACGCCCTGGTCCTGTGGCTGGGGCCGGCGCTGTTGGTGCTGTTCGGGCTGTCAGGCTTCATGGTGCTGCGCTGGCCCAGCGTCGGGATCTTCGCCCTGGTGGTGGTCACCGGCTACATCGCCTCGAACCTGATTTTGGCGGCGCGCTACGTGCGGCCGGCGAACCAGCGATCGGTGGCCCTGGACTCGCGCATCGGCGGAGCGCTCGCCGACTCGATCACCTCGAACCCGACGGTTAAGGCGTTCGGCGCCGAGGCTCGCGAAGAGGCCCGCATCGGCGGGGTCACGCGCATGTGGCGCGAGGCGACGCTGATCACCTGGACGCGCTACATGAACGTCTGGCTCTGGCACAACATGATCCTGGTCGTCCTGCAGGCGGGCCTCACCGGCTTGCTGCTGCGCCTGTGGGCCAGGGGCGAGGCCAGCGCCGGCGACGTGGCCTTCGCGATCACCGCCTTCATGCTGATGAGCGGCTACCTTCGCAACATCGGCGAGAACATCCGCATGATGCAGAAGGGCCTGACCGACGTGGAGGACGTGGCCCGCTTCGCCCGCACCGAGCCGCAGGTCGCCGACCACCCTCAGGCGCAGGCGTTCCGAGGACGGCTGGGGGCGGTGGTGCTGGACCATGTGACCTTCCGCTACAAGGGTGCGGAGACGCCGCTGTACCGCGACTTCAGCCTGGTGATCGCGCCCGGCGAGCGCGTCGCCCTGGTCGGCCCCACGGGGTCGGGCAAGTCGACGTTCGTCAAGCTGGTGCAGCGGCTCTACGACCTGCAGGAAGGCCGCATCCTGATCGACGGCCAAGACGTGTCGCAGGTCAGCCAGGAGAGCCTGCGCGCCGCGATCGCCGTGGTGCCCCAGGACCCGGCGCTGTTCCACCGCACGATCGCAGAGAACATCGCCTATGCGCGCCCTGATGCGACGCACGAGGAGGTGGTCCTGGCCGCGCGGCGCGCCCGGGCGCACGACTTCATCGCCGGCCTGCCCAAGGGCTACGACACCCTGGTCGGCGAGCGCGGGGTGAAGCTGTCGGGCGGCGAGCGGCAGCGGGTGGCGATCGCCCGCGCCTTCCTGGCCGACGCGCCCATCCTGGTGCTGGACGAGGCGACGTCCTCGCTGGACGTGGAGACCGAGCGCCATGTGCAAGCGGCCACCGAGGAGCTGATGAGCGGCCGCACGACGATCGTCATCGCCCACCGGCTGTCGACCATCCGCAGCGCCGACCGCATCCTGGTGTTCGACCAGGGCCGCATCGTCGAGGAGGGTCGCCACGCCGACCTCGTGCGAAAGGGCGGCGCCTACGCAAGGCTGCATGCGGTGGCCGAGGGGGCTTGAGGTGGAAGGGCGTCGCGAGCGCCTATAGGCTGCGGCCATGACCTACATGGAGAAGGTGGTCCAGTGGCTGCGCCAGCGGCTGGACCGCGAGCCGCCGCTGGCCGACCCGCGCGAGCTGAGTCAGGCGCTGCGGGTGTTGGCGCTGTGGCGCGCCTCGGTGGTGGTCGACGCCTACGTCCGCCATCACGGCCTGAAGGTCTACCAGGGGCCGTTCGAGGGCATGGAGTATGTGCGCGAGGCGACTGAAGGGGCCATCGCGCCCCGGCTGATCGGCTCCTACGAGTCGGAGCTGCATCCGCACCTGGAGCGCCTGATCGCCGCCGACCTGGACTGCGTCGTCGATGTGGGGTGCGCCGAGGGCTACTACGCCGTCGGCCTGGCGCGGCGCATGCCGAACGCGGTGGTCTACGCCTATGACATCAACGCGGCGGCCCGTGCGGCCTGTGTCGAGCTCGCCGCGCGCAACGGCGTGGGCGACCGGGTGGTGGTGCGCGAGCTGTTCGAACCACAGGCGCTGGCCGAGTTCGAGGGTCGGCGCGTGCTGCTGATGATGGACGTGGAGGGCGCCGAGGACGACCTGCTGCGGCCTGACCTGGCGCCGGCGATGGCGGGGATGGACATCATCGTCGAGACCCACGACGTCTACCGGCCCGGCGTGCTGGAGCGGATCACCGAACGCTTCGCCACCACCCACGACATCCTGCGGCTGGACCAGGAGGGCAAGGGCCACGCGCTACCGCCCTGGCTGCGCGGCGCGGCGCATCTCGACCAGTTGCTGGCGGTGTGGGAGTGGCGGGCCTTGGCGACGCCCTGGCTGGTGATGACGCCTAAGCGGCGCTGAGCGCGAGGGACAGCGCTGGCGCGAGGTCGCCGGAAGGCTGGGCCCGGACGTCGGCCAGCCCCAGCCAGCCCGCCATCAACCGAAGCTCGGCGGCCAGCAGCTCCGGGGTGGCTGTCGTGGCGTCGGGCTCCGCATGCGACGACTGGACAAGCAGCACGCCCGCCTGGCGGTCAGCCTTCAGGTCGACGCGCGCCGTGATCGCCTCGCCCTGCAGGAACGGCAGGACGTAGTAGCCGTGGGTGCGCTTGTGCGCAGGCGTGTAGATCTCCAACCGGACGCGCACGCCGAACAGCCGTTCGGTGCGTTCGCGAAACCAGATCAGGTTGTCGAACGGGGACAGCAACGCGTTGGCGATGATGCGCCTGGGCCGCCTGGCGTCTGGGTGGAGGAACGCAGGCTGGCCCCAGCCGTCGACGGTGACCGCCTGCAGCTCGCCGGCCTCGACCAGTTCGCCGATCCGCGCGCGGGTCTCTTGAGGTCCCATGCGGAAATAGTCGCCGAGGTCGCGG
The DNA here is from genome assembly GCF_030697305.1 of Phenylobacterium sp. Taxonomy (GTDB): domain Bacteria; phylum Pseudomonadota; class Alphaproteobacteria; order Caulobacterales; family Caulobacteraceae; genus Phenylobacterium. The sequence goes on from NZ_JAUYQL010000068.1 coordinate 47,643, forward strand.
GCGGTGGCGACGCCTTGCGCGGCCGCCGCGATGCGGATCAGCGCGCGCTGGGCCTCGTCGCGCGGCGGCGTCGGGACGGCTGAGATGGCCTTGGGCAGCACCTTGTCAGGCAGGCCATAGACGCGCTCGAAGGTCCTGCGTCGGGTCTGAGTGGTCAGAGCCCCCGCCCAGAACAGGCATTCCACCGCGCGCTTAGCGTCGCTCCAGCCCCACCAGCCGCCGCGTCCCTTGGCCCCCAGCTCCAGCTCGCCGGCCGACAGCGGGCCGCGCGCCGCGACCTGCGCCAGGGCGTCGGCGATCACGCCGGGATGCTCGCGCATGAACTGGGCGATGCCCTTCCAGGCGCCGACCCCTTCTCGTGCGTCCTGCATCCGCCAGCGCAGCAAAGGCTGGGTGCCCAGCGGGAGCAGAGAGGCCTCGTGCCCCCAGTACTCGAACAGCGCCGGGCGCTTGCCCCAGGCCAGTGTCTCCAGAGCCTCGCGGGGATAGGCGCCCAGCCGCGAGAACAGCGGCATGTAGTGGGTGCGCGTCACCACATTGACCGAGTCGATCTGCACCACGCCCAGGGCGTCGATCGCACGGAGCAGGCGCGCAGGACCCACCGGCCCGCTCGGGCGCGGCGCGGCGAAACCCTGCGCCCCCAGTGCGATCCGCCGGGCTTCGCGCGCGCTCAGGACTCCTTCACGGCTCACGCGTGGTCGAGCACCGGCTTGGACGCGTAGGGCGCCTCGAGTGCGGCGACCTCTTCGGGCGTCAGCTTGAAGTCCGACGCGGTGATCACTTCGTCGAGCTGGCCGAGCTTCGAGGCTCCGACGATCGGCGAAGTGATCGCCGGATTGTTCAGCACCCAGGCCAGCGCCACCTGCATGTTGGTCGCGCCGCGGTCCTGCGCGACCTTGCTGACCGCCTCGACCACCGCGTAGTCGGCGTCGCGGAAATACAGGCGATCGGCGAAGGCGTCGGTGCGCGCCCGCTCGGTGTTGCCCTGTCTTGGACCGGCGCGGCCGCCGGCCAGGAACCCGCGCGCCAGCGGCGACCAGGGGATCACGCCGACGCCCTCGGCCTTGCACAACGGCAGCATCTCGCGCTCTTCCTCGCGATAGACGAGGTTGTACTGCGGCTGCATCGAGACGAACTTCGCCCAGCCGTTCTTCTCCGACACCGACAGCATCTTGGCGAACTGCCAGGCGTACATGGACGAGGCGCCGATGTAGCGGGCCTTGCCCGCGCGCACGACGTCGTTCAGCGCCTCCATCGTCTCCTCGATCGGCGTGTCGTAGTCGAAGCGGTGGATCTGATAGAGGTCGACATAGTCGGTCCCCAGCCGCTTCAGGCTGGCGTCGATGGCTTCCAGGATGTGTTTGCGCGACAGGCCCTTTTGGTTGGCGCCCGGCCCCATCTCGCCGTGCACCTTGGTGGCAAGCACGACCTCCTCGCGCTTGGCGTAGGTGCGCAGCGCCTTGCCGGTGACCTCTTCGCTGACGCCCTGCGAATAGACGTCGGCTGTGTCGAAGAAGTTGATCCCCCGCTCGATCGCCAGCTTGAAGAAGGGCATGGCTTCGGCCTCGTCCAGCACCCAGCTCCGCCACTGGCTGGTTCCGTAGGTCATGCATCCCAGGCAAAGGCGCGAGACCTTCAGGCCGGTGTTTCCAAGCCGCACATAGTCCATCGGGCGTCTCCCTTATGGTTCGTTCCGTCTGATCGGCGGAGTTGTCGGTTTCTTCTGGCGGATCGTCGGCGCGACGGCGGCGCCTCGGCCCGGCGCCGCGAAGCTGACAGCGGCGACCTCGCGGCCTACACCCTGAGGGAGCGCAAGCCACGCTGGCAAGCAGGAGAATCGTAAAATGACCGCCGCCCTGGTCCTCGTCGAGCGCCCCCGCGACGGGCTCGCCGTCGTCACCCTGAACCGCCCCGAGGCGATGAATGCACTGTCGACGGCGCTGCGCCGAGAGATCGTGGCGGCGTTCCAGGCCTTGTGCGCGGATCCGACGGCGAGGGTGGTGGTGCTGACCGGTGCGGGCAGGGGCTTCTGCGCCGGCCTCGACCTGCGCGAGATCGGGGCCGACGCCAGCAAGGTGGTGTCGGAGGCCGCCGACGACCCGGTGGCCGCCGTGCTGGCTTTCACCGGCCCGGTGATCGGTGCGATCAACGGCGTGGCGATCACCGGCGGCCTGGAGCTGGCCCTGGCCTGCGACGTTCGTATCGCCAGCGAGACCGCGCGCTTCGCCGACACCCATGGCCGCGTCGGCGTGATGCCGGGCTGGGGCCTGTCGCAGAAGCTCAGTCGGATGATTGGCCTGCCGCGCGCCAAGGAGATGGCGTTCACTGGCAACTTCGTGCCCGCCGCCAAGGCCGAGGCCTGGGGCCTGGTGAACCGGGTGGTCTCAGGCGAAGAGCTGATGAGCGAGGCGCTGGCCCTGGCCGACGACATGCTGTCGCTCGATCCGGCGATGCTGCCGAAGTACAAGGCGCTGATCGACGACGGCTACGCGCTGCCGTTCGGCGAGGCTCTGGCGCTGGAGGCGGCCCGCGCCAACGAACACAACAACGCCCTGTCGTCCGGCGACCTGGGCGCGCGGCGCGAGGCGGTGGTGGCCCGCGGGCGCGTCCAGACCTGAGCGCGCTCAGGCGAGCGGCTTCACCCGGTTGACGTGGCCCATCTTGCGGCCGGCCTTGGCCTCGCGCTTGCCGTAGAGGTGGATGCGGGTCTCGGGCTCGCCCGCGAACCGCGCCCAGCCGTTGGCCTCTTCGCCCAGCAGGTTCAGCATCTCTACCTGCGCGACTGCACGCGTGGGCCCGAGCGGCCAGCCGGCTACGGCGCGCACGTGCTGCTCGAACTGGTCGACCTCGCAACCGTCCTGGGTCCAATGGCCGGTGTTGTGGACGCGGGGGGCGATCTCGTTGACCAGCAGTTCGCCGTCCTTCAGCTCGAACAGCTCGACCCCCAGCACGCCGACGTAGTCGAGGCCGGTGAGGATCTGCGCAGCGATTCGCTCGGCCTTGGCGCGGGTGGCGGCGGTGGCGCGGGCCGGCGCGATCGTGCGGCGCAGCACGCCGTGCTCATGATGGTTCTCACCCAGTGGATAGGTGGCGATCGCGCCGTCGCGACCGCGCGCGGCGATGATCGACAGCTCGCGCACGAAGTCGGCCGGCGCCTCCAGGATCACCGGGCGCGCGCCCAGTTCGGCGAACACGCGGGCGGCGTCGGCGGCGTGCTCGACCCAGCGCTGACCCTTGCCGTCGTAGCCGTCTCGGCGAGTCTTCATCAGCACCGGCGCGCCCAGGCGGGCGACGCCCTCGCTCGCTTCCTCGGCGCTGTCGGCGGCGGCGAAGGCGACGGTGCGAACGCCCGCGGCGTTGAGGAAGGTCTTCTCGTCGACGCGGTCCTGGGCCACGGCCAGCGCCTGGGGGCCGGGGGCCACGGCGACGCCCAGCGCGGTCAGGCTCTCGACCGACGCGGCGGGCACGTTCTCGAACTCGAAGGTGACCACCTGGGCGAGCCCGGCCAAGGTCCGCAGCGCCTCTGTGTCGTCATAGGCGGCGGTGATCAGGTGGGCGGCGACCCGGCCGGCCGGCGCGTCGGGATCGGGATCGAGGATCGCCACGTCGAAGCCCAGCCTGCCGGCGGCCAAGGCCAGCATGCGGCCGAGCTGGCCGCCGCCGAGGATCCCCAGAACGGCGCCGGGGGCGAGAGGTTCGAACGCCATGCGGCTCAGGCGTCTTCGACGGTGTCGGACACGGCCGCAGTCTGGCGGCGGCGCAGTTCGACCAGCCGCTCGCTGAGCGCGGGATCCGACAGCGCCAGGATCTGGGCCGCCAGCAGGCCGGCGTTGCGTGCGCCCGCCTCGCCGATCGCCAAGGCGCCGACCGGCACGCCGCCGGGCATCTGGACGATGGACAACAGGCTGTCCATGCCCTTGAGCGCCTTGCTCTCGATGGGCACGCCCAGCACAGGAAGTTCGGTCAGGGAGGCGGTCATGCCGGGCAGGTGCGCGGCGCCGCCGGCCCCGGCGATGATCACCTTCACGCCTCGCGCCTTGGCGGTGGTGGCGAACGCGTACATCCGCTGCGGCGTGCGATGGGCGGACACCACCTTGGCCTCGTAGGCGACGCCCAGGCTGTCCAGGGATTCCGCCGCCGCGCGCATCGTCGGCCAGTCGGACCGGCTGCCCATGATGATCGCGACCGGCGCGGCCCGATCGGGGATGGTCTCGGCCATCTGAACTACGCCCCTGCGACGAAAGGCGCGGAGTATAGGGCGGGGCTTTGCGCCCGCAACCAGGACGGCTAAGATTCCTAAGGTCCCTAAAACCAAGGCTGATTCCATGCGGATCACCGGTGCGCGAACCGATCCCTATGCGGCGGGCGCAGCCGCGCCTGCGGCGCCGCAGGCCCGCGCCGTCGCCGCGCCCGCGCAGGCTGCGCCGGTGGACCGCGCCGACTTCCTGGGCGTGGGCGCTGCGGAGCTGACGCCGGCGGTGCAGGCGGCGCTCACCGCCCTGCTCAGCGAACTGGAGTCCCTGCGGGGTGAAGTCACGCGACTGAAGGAACAGCTCGGTTCGGCCATGGAGCTGGCCGACCGCGACGCCCTGACCCCTTTGCTGAACCGACGAGCGTTCCTGCGCGAACTGCACCGTGTGCGCACCTTCGCGCAGCGCTACGGCGGGCCGGCCAGCCTGGTCTATTTCGATCTGGACGGGTTCAAGTCGGTAAACGACCGCTTCGGCCATGCGGCCGGCGACGCGGCGCTGCAGGCGGTGGCCGAGCGGCTGAGCGCGAATGTGCGCGAGTCCGATGTGGTCGGGCGCATGGGCGGCGACGAGTTCGCGGTGATCCTGGTGCAGGCCGACGCCGCCGCGGCGGAGGCCAAAGCCCAGGCGCTGGTCGCGGCGATCGAGGCCGCGCCGATCGAGTTCGGCGAATGGACCGCGCCGTTGCACGTCTCGTACGGCGTCACCCAGATCGAGCCCGACAGCGATCCCGAGGCCACCCTGGCCATCGTCGACGCGGCGATGTTCGCCCGCAAGCGCGCGCGGCGGGAGGGGTAGGGACTACTCCGCAGCCTCGGTCACCGGGAACGCGACGCCGGGCAGATAGAGTTGAACGGGACGGATCTCGTACACCGCCGTCGGGTTTGCGCGGCGCAGGTCGCGGGCGGCCTGGATCGCCGCCGCCTGATCGGCGCAGTCGACCACATAGAGCCCCAGCAGTTGCTCCTTGGTCTCGGCGAACGGTCCGTCGATCACCATGCCCACGCCGGGGCCGCGCAGCGTCACTGCGCGCGCCGTGCCGCCCAGCCGCGCGGCGGGGCCCAGCCGCCCCGCTTCGTGGAGCGCGTCGTGGACCTTTTGCAACTCGACCATGAGTGCGGCGTCCTCGTCAGGCGTCCAGGACGTGACCAGGTCTTCCTCGTGATAGGCCAGGATCGCGTAGAGCATGCGGCGTCACCTTCTCATCCAAAGGGCGAAGTCGCCCTAAGGACGCGCCCGCCATGGCTTTCCCGACATCCTCGCGTCAGGCTGCGCCCAGCCGGCCGAGCAGCGTGGCGAGCGCATCCCACTGCGGCGTGGCGGCGATCAATGGGCGGGTGAGCTGGACGGCCAGCAGCGCCAGCCCTCCAACCACATAGACCCGGTGCGGCCGACCGCGCGTGCGCCAGTCGAACACCAGCACGGCCACGATCAGCAGGTCCGCGACGATCGCCGGCGGAACGGTGACGAACACCGGCGGCACCACCGGTTGTCCCGGGGGCGCCGGCGGGGCGAGAAAGGTCAGGAACCAGCGCGCGATCGGTGCGTCGAGCAGCGAGATCGTCGCCAGCAGCATCAACCGCTTGTGGGTCTCAGGGTCGCGCACCTTGGCGATGGCCAGTGTGAAGACGACCGCGAAGAAGATGATCCCGCTGACCTGCACCCAGGAGAAGGCGCGGATCGCCGGCCCCATGCCCAACGGCTCGAGCTGATTGATCCGGAAGATCGCGGTGGTGAAAACGGTGAACACCATGCCGGTGGCGATGGCGACGCCCAGCACGCCCCATTCCCGGTGGGCCAGTGTCCGGCCACGGCTGACCAGCCAGGTCTGGGCGCACAGGAACAGCGTCCACGAGAAGAACAGCAGGCCGTGGACATGCACCAGAGGCGGCGCGGCGAACTTGCCGTTCGCCAATGGCAGGAAGTAGGTGGGCGCGAAGCCCAGCACGGCGACGGCGAGGCAGGTGAACGCCATCGTCAGGTAGAAGCTTCTGCCGCTCGCGGCGGCGGTTGCAGCGGATTGGGCGCTGGCCATGAAACGATCCCCGAGATCAGGCGCGGAGCTTAGCCTTAGAAGCGCGGCCGGCCAATCCTGCGAGGCCGGTCATGAGCGGCCTGGTTTGTCCCCCCGCGCTCGACGGGGTTAGGATCGCGTCATGCCAGCTGACGCCCGCCCCGCCTTCGATTTCCAGCCGCATCTCGCCGGCGACCTGGTCGACCTTCGTCCGATGCAGGCGTCCGACTGGGACGGCCTCTACGCCATCGGTTCGGACCCGCTGGTCTGGGCGCTGCATCCGGATCGCGGGCGCTATCGCGATGACGCTTTCCGCGCCTACTTCGAGGAGGGGTTGGCCTGCGGCGGCGCCTTGACGGCGGTCAGCCGCACGGACGGCGCGCTGATCGGGTCGTCGCGCTACTCGACGCTCTACACGCAAGCCGGCGAGGTCGAGATCGGCTGGACCTTCCTGGGGCGCGCCCATTGGGGCGGCCTCTACAACGCCGACATGAAGCGGCTGATGCTGGACCACGCCTTCCGGTTCGTGGACCACGTGGTCTTCCGCGTCGGCGAACACAATCTGCGCTCGCGGCGCGCGGTGGAGAAGATCGGCGCCCAGCTCACCACGCGCTCGCACACGGTGACGGTGGCCGGCCAGCCGTCGCGGCACGTGTTCTACCTCATCACCCGGCCCTAGAGAGCAAGGCGGCGATTGTCCCCCTAAAACGGGGCGAGGCGGCGTAGGATGGGATATCGAGCGCCGATCGCACGCGCTGTTTCCGGGCCAGTATCATGAGCCGATCGCCGGCGCCCCGTCATGACCTGCCGCCTGCTGTCGCCGACCTGGCTCGCCGCTGCGGGGCGCTTGCCGGCGATTGGGATTCCAGCGACGTGATCCTCACCCAGACCGGAGAGATGCGAGCAGACGCCGCCCACGACTGGGCCAGGTTCCGCGCCCGCCAGTCCATCGCGGTGGATCGGATCGGGTTCGTGTGGCGCGCGGCCACAGGCCCGCTGGGCAGTATCAGGGTGACGGATGCTCTCGATGATGCAGGCCCCAGGATCACGGTAACGGCGTTCGGCGTCCTCTCCCTTGCCCGGGTGGCGCGCGATGCGGCGCTGACCAAGGGCGAGCTCCAGCGCTACCTTGCAGAACTTCCCCTGGCCCCGGACGCCATCCTCCACAATCCAGAGCTGGGGTGGGAGGTCATGGACGCCTCGCGTCTGCGGGTTTCGGCGATCCATCGCGGCGTCCACGCCCACGTGGACCTGACCCTCAACGCCGATGGGCTTGTGGCTTCGGCGTTCGCCCCCGACCGGCCACGCCTGGAAGGCGGCGCCGCAATCGAGCGTCCGTGGGAGGGACGCTTCACCGACTACCGGGCCCACCACGGCCGAACTCTGCCATTCGCCGCCGAAGTCGCCTGGTTCATCGATGGTCAGCGGCTGTCCGTCTGGCGTGGCGCAATGCGCACGTGGGGCTTGGCCAACGCCCGATGACCGACGCTCAGCGCCTCACTGTCGTGCGCACGGCGCATACGGTGATCTACCTGGTGATGGCTTCGGCCGCATTCACGCTGCTCTACGCCGGCGTCAGCGGGAAGCACGGCCGATGGCTTTGGGCGGCGGTGATGCTGATGGGCGTCGAGATCGTCGTGTTCGTCTCCAGCGGGATGCGGTGCCCCCTCACCGCCATCGCCGAGCGGAACGGCGCCACGCGAACCGGCGTTTCCGACACCCTCCTGCCCGAGCGACTGACCCGTCACACGCTGGTGTTCTTCGGGCCGTTGATCGCATTGGCGTTCGCCTTGCTGGCGGCAAGGCTGTTCTGGTTCGGATGGCGTTGAGGCGCTTTCAGTACAGCAGGTAGTCGCGTCGCTCTTCGACCCAGGCCTGTTCGTCAGGATGGGTCAGGGCGTCCAAGTCGCCGGGCGTGGCGGCGGGGTCGTCGACCCACTCACGCAAGGCCGGACCGCCGTTGATCACGTCGATGGCCAGCTTGCCGACCTCGTACTCGTAGGCGAAGTCGCGCCACAGCGGATAGTCGGGGTG
>NZ_JAUYQL010000005.1 GCF_030697305.1 Phenylobacterium sp.
GCCGCTTCGAGCCCTACTTCAAGACCGACTGGAACGCCGAGCTGCTGCTCAGCCACAACATGGTCAGCCACCTGGGCGTCTATCGGCGCAGCCTGGTCGAGCAGGTCGGCGGCCTGCGCGAAGGATTCGAAGGCAGTCAGGACTACGATCTGGCCCTCCGCGTCGCTGAACTCACCGAACCGGCGCGCATCCTCCACATCCCGGCGGTGCTCTACCATTGGCGCCAGCAGTCGGAGATCGGTTCGTTCTCCGAACAGGCGATCGAACGCTGCGCGGTCGCCGGCCGCCGCGCCGTCGAGGAACATCTTCAGCGCACCGGCGAGACCTCCGCACACGTGGAGATCGAACCGAACGCGCCGGCCTGGGTGCATGTGCGTCGCGACTGCCCCTCGCCCGAGCCGCTGGTCTCGGTGATCGTGCCCACCCGCGACCGCGCCGAACTGCTGGAGAACTGCGTCGAGGGGCTGCTGAACCGTACGGACTACCCGGCGATCGAGCTATTGATCGTCGACAACGGCAGCGTCGAGCCGGCCACCCACGCGCTGTTCGAGCGGCTTCAGCAGGACCCACGGGTCCGCATCCTGCCGCAGCCCGGTCCCTTCAACTATTCGGCGCTGAACAACGCGGCCGCTGCCCAGGCGCGGGGCGACATCCTGCTGCTGCTCAACAACGACATCGAGGTGATCGAGCCCGGCTGGCTGCGCGAGATGGTCGCCCACGCGGTGCGGCCACACGTCGGCGCGGTGGGCGCGCGGCTGCTGTATGGCGACGGGCGGGTGCAGCATGGCGGGGTGATCCTGGGCGTCGGCGGCACGCCGCCGGTGGCCGGACACCTGTATGTCGGGGCGCCTCGGGCGGACACCGGCTACTTCGGCCACCTGAGGTTGACCCGCAACGTCTCGGCGGTCACCGCGGCCTGCATGGCGCTGCGCCGTGAGGTGTTCGAAGAAGTCGGCGGGCTGGATGCGGAAAACCTGGCGGTGGCGTTCAACGACGTCGACCTGTGCCTGAAGATCCGCGAGCGCGGCTACAGCATCGTCTGGACGCCACGGGCCGAGCTGTTCCACCTGGAGTCGGCTTCACGCGGCCTGGACACCCGACCGGAGCAGGCCGAGCGCTTCCGTCGAGAGGTGATGTACATGCGCGGGCGCTGGGGCGCGGCGTTGGACGACGATCCGTTCTACGGCCCCAACTTCGACCGCATGCATGGCGACTACCGCCTGGCCGAGACGCCCAATCGGGCGCGGCCGTGGGCCGGCGCGGCCTAGCTCTTCACAAGCCCTTGGGCGGCGCGGCTCACGCGAGGCGGTTCGCCCAGGGCCAGAGCGCCCTGGCGCCGTTCGGGTTGAGCCTCGCCGCGGCTGCGGGCGCGCACCGTCTCGATGTACAGGGGCGCCAGGACGGCCAACGCCCCCAGCGCATCGGCGAAGATGTCGCCCAGCTCCGCGTCGCGGCCGGTCATCCGTTGCGCCACCTCGACCATGCAGCCCATGAAGATCGCCAGCACGGTCAGGTCGACGCGACGGCGGGTCGGGAAGGCCAGGAACAGCAGGCTGTTCAGGCCGTAGAAGGCGATGAAGTGGGCCGCCTTGTCCCACGGGACCAGCGCCTGCTCGACGCCCTGGAATGGCCCCACCATGCCGATCGCGCACGCCGCGGCCGCCGCCCCGAAGAGGAATTTGGCTGCGGCGATCAGGGAACGATCCATCGGCGCATCATCGCCGCGCGCCGTGAAAACATCATTGACGGCCGCCCGCCGATTGACACGATCGCTTCGCGCGCGGATTCCGGCGGCGGAACCTCGTTCCTCTTTCTTAAGGCGCCGTAACGATAGTGGCGCCCGTCAGTTCGTCAGCGGGAGCCCGAGCGGTGCGTCACAGATTGAAGATCGCCGCGGGCGCCGCAGCCTTGTGGTCGAGCGCCGCGACCGGTGGCCTGGCGCAGCCTTCCGATTTCCCCGCCGCTTTGGACGTACGCAGCCTGACTGCCTGGATCGGCGCGAACACCTCCTTGCCCACCGCGACCATTGTCTCGGTCGGCGCCAACAGCATCATCGGCCTGCGTTCGGCGGTCCTGGCCGGCCCGGATCGACCCGGCGTCTACCACGCCCAGATCTGGTCCGAGGTGATCAGTCGGCCGGCGGCGGCGGCCGGCGGTTACATGTCTTGGTCGGCGGACATCGATGTCGATTGCCAGAGCCGTCGCAGCAAGGCGACACGGATTCAGAACTACCCCCTGCGAAATCTGGGCGGCGTCTCACGCGAGCTTCCGGGGTCTCCCGACTGGGTGTCGCCGACCGTGGGCACCCAGCTCTACAGCCTGATCGCCTCGGTCTGCGACCCGAACTACAAGCGCCCGCTCAGCGCCACTAAGATCGCGGCCGCCCCGCCCGCGCCGGACGTCCCGCAGGCCGCCCCCGCCGCGCCTCCAGCCCCTGTCGTGTTCGCAGCCCAACCGCCAAAGCCCGCGCCCGTCGCCGTCGCGCCGAAGCCGATCGTGGTCGCCGAAGCGCCAAAGCCGGCCCCGGTCGTCGCGCCCTCCGCGCCGATCGTCATCGCCCGCGCCGAACCGCCCGCCGTCCCCCCGCCGTCGCTGCCGTCGGCGCGCGTCGAGGCTGCGCCGAAGCCCGTTGCGGCTCCTGCACCCGTACCGATCCCGACGCCCGCCCCTGCGCCTATCGCCGTCGTTGAGCCCGCGCCCGCGCCGATCGTCACGACCGCGCCACAGCCGGTGATCGTCGCCACCGCCGAACCCCGCCGCCTCACCCCGCCCCCGGCGCCCGAGCCCGTCGCCCCAGTCGAAGCGCGCGCCGAGCCCGCTGCGGCCCCGACGCCGACGCCAGTTCCGACGCCGGCCGTGGTCGCGGAAGCGCCTCCTCCCCCGGCGGCTGCCCCGCCTGAACCGATGATCGTCGCGACCGCCGAGCCGGCGCCTCCGACCGCCAGGCCCTACCAACCCATTCCGGAGCCCCTCCCCGAACCAGCGCCGACGCCCAGGCCCGAACCGGCCATGGATCCCGAACCGTCCGTCGTGGCGGAAGCCGCGCCACCCGCACCTGAACCCACGCCCGAACCCGAAGTAGCGCCTGAACCCGAGCCCGCGCCCGTCACAGCGCCTGTGATCGCCGCCAAGGCCGATCCCGCCCCGCAGCCGCCGCGTGAGTACGCCAGACCGCCGTCCGCTGAACCTGACGCGTCGTCCGCCGTGCGGCCGCCTGCGACGCTCGCCGTCGCGCCGCCGGCTGCGGCGCCTGCGGTGCTCGCAGCCGCGAACCCGCCGGCGGCGGCGCGGGTCTACGCGAGGCCGCCGTCGGCCGAGCCCTATCTGCCGTCTGAAACCGAAGTCGCGACGGCCTCGCCTTCGCCTTCTGCGTCCGAGGCCTCCACGGGACGGGCCGGCGACGTGGCGGTGCAGATCAGCGCCGCCACCACGCCCGCTCTGGCGCGTCGCGAGATCGCTCGTGTGCAGGCCAGATTCGCGTCGGCCGGCCGCCTGTCGAACACGGTCACTGAGGCTGTGGTCGGAGGGCGCACGGTCCACCGGGCCCTGTTCTACGGCTTCTCCAGCCGCAACGGCGCAGCCGCCTGGTGCGACACGCTGCAGAGCAGTGGCCAGGCCTGCTTCGTGCGCCGCGATTTCAACGGCGCGCGCTGAAGCGCAGGAAGGCGGCGTGGATGTCAGGGCTACGGATTGATCAATCGGTTCGAGGCGCTGACCACCAGCCAGAGCACCAGCAGCGCTATGGCCACCAGCCATAGGGCGACGACGATCACCTCGATGGCGCGACGCCGGGAGTAGGTGATGTCCTGGATCCAGCGCTTAAGGCGATTGCGCGAGCGCGCGCGCCCCGGCGTTGAGCGCTCCCCACGTCTCGGCTGGGGCGGCGCGCGTCGCGGACCGATCTCGCCGCGATAGAACGACAACCCGCCAAGCAGGCCGGCCGAATAGGCCAGGCCGGCGATGATCAGCAGTCGCCATAGCGGTGAGATATCCATCGGCGCCCCAAGGTGCGTCGCCGGCCTCCACGGTTGTGGCTCGCCGACCCCCTTGCGGGAAGCTGCCTGAGGGCCGCCGCGCGCGCCAGCCCCGTTTGCGTGTGAGCCTAGTCTGCGATCTCGAAAAAGCAGGTTGCGTCGCCCGCGGTCATCGCGGTGACGGTGATCCTGCGCTGGCGTCCGTCGGCCAACGACAGCGTGCCATAGCCCGCCTTGAACGCCGCCGTGGCGATCTCCGGCGTGGTTTTCAGCGCCCCGCGCAGGCGCGGTGCGAGTGACTGGAGGTTCTGGGCGTTACCGGTCAGCTCATATTGGATCGGGCCGATGAATCCGCTGAACTTCAGTTCACCCTCGCCCGTGATGGTGTCCTGCGCCTTACGCACGTTTCGAATGTGTTTTCCTCCGGCTGTGACATCGATTCAACGGTCGCGGCGCGAATTCGATCCGGTCCGTGGGTGCGAGACGAGGCCTTGACCTTGTTGCTCCGGGTGACGAGCATCCGCCATGATCTACGAATTGAGGATATACGAACCCGTCGAGGGGCGCACGGAGGCCCTGCGTGATCGGCTGCTCAATCGCGCTATGCCGATGATGCCCGACCACAGGATCGAAGTGGTGGCGGCATTCACCCCGACTCCCGACGATGGCCGAGTCGTCTACCTTTGCCGGTTCGAGGACGAGGATGCCCGCGCGGCGGCCTGGGCCGCCTTCGCCGCCGATCCGCGATGGAAATCCCTTCGTGAGGAGACCGAAGTCGACGGCCCTCTGATCAAGACTATGGCCTCGACCTTGATGCGCTCCGCCCTCCCCGGCGCGGAAAAGTTCTGAGCCGCTCTGGAGATGCGTGTAGTGCAGAAGACCGACCGCTCCCACACGGCCGCAACGCCGGCCAGGCCGAAAACGCTGCGGCGACGTCGCGAGTTGCTGGTGGTGGTCTACGACTGCATCGCCCAGTACGGCATCGACGGCGTCAGCATGCGCCAGATCGCAGAGGCGGCGAAGATCAGCACGGGGACGATCAACTATCACTTCGGGAACAAGCACAATCTGATCATCGCCGCGCTCGAGGCCGCCTACCGCCTTCCACACGATTGGGAGAGCTACCGCGGATCGCCGCTGGGTCAGCTCAAGCGCCTGGTCGCCGGCCATGTGCTCCACAAGCATACGCACGAGCGCTTCTGGAGGTTCTGGCTGAACTACGTCGCCCATTCCGGCCGTGACGAGGAGATGCGCCGCCACCTCGAGGAACGCGACGCCCGCCAGCAGAAGTTCTGGACCGCGCTGGTCCGCGACGGTGTCGCGGCTGGCGAGTTACGCGTTGATATCGATCCCGAACGCACCGCCGAGCGCCTGCAATTGATCGCCCATGGCCTCGTGGTGCGCCAGGTCCAGGCGCCGGGCGCCGCGGCCCGCGTACGGGCGCGTGAGGTGCTGGAGGAATTCTTCGCCGAGATCGTGGCGCCGAACGCCGCACAACCGGCCGTAACCGCGTCTGCGCCTTCCGTAGCGAAATGCATCTGATAAGGGTGAGCGCGAGCTGACGGCGAAACAGCGCCGGCCGCACTGAAGCCAACGGCGCGAGCCACTCGCCGCGCGCCCAAGAAAAACACAGGGAGAAGCCAGGACATGGATCTGGATCTGAAGGGAAAGCGCGCGCTGGTCAGCGGCGCGTCCAAGGGCATCGGCAGGGCGGTCGCCACCCTGTTGGCCGAAGAAGGCTGCGACGTGATCCTGGTGTCGCGCGACGCAGCCCTGCTGGGTGAAGCCGCCGACGACATCCGCGGCCGCGCCCAGGTCAATGTGCAGGTGATCGCCGCCGACCTATCCAAGCAATCGGAAGTCGAGCGCGTGGCCAAGGAAGCCGGCGACCTCGACATCCTGGTCAACAACGCCGGCGCGATCCCCGGCGGCGATCTGCAGACCGTCGACAACGACACCTGGCGTCACGCCTGGGACCTGAAGGTCTTCGGCTACATCGGCCTGTCGCGGGCGCTGTATCCCGGCCTCGCGCGCCGCAAGGGCGTGGTGGTCAATGTTATCGGTGGCGCGGGCGAAACCTTCCCGGCGGGCTATATCGCCGGCGCCGCCGGCAACGCCTCGCTGATGGCCTTCACCAAGTCGCTCGGCAAGGGCGCGTCGAAGGACGGCGTGCGGGTCGTGGCGATCAACCCGGGCCCAGTGGCCACCGATCGCCTGGTCACTCTGCGCAAGACCGCGGCGCGCGAACAGTTCGGCGACGAAAGCCGCTGGCAGGAGCTCAACAAGGGCATGCCGTACGGACGCCCCGCCGAGCCGGTCGAGATCGCCAACGCGGTGGCCTTCCTGGCCTCGCCGCGCTCGGCCTACACCAACGCGGCGATCCTGACGATCGACGGCGGCGGCTAGGATCGCCGGGGTTTCGGGGCGGCGCTAGATGCGCCGCTCCATCCCCGCCCAGAACGGCTCGCGCAGCTTGCGCTTGAAGATCTTCCCTGAGTCCTCGCGCGGGAGCTCGACTGAGAAATCCACCCGCTTGGGCACCTTGTAGCCAGCGACGCGCTCGCGCAGGAAGGCCCGCACATCGGCCTCGCTTAGACCGGCTTCCGGGTGGGGCTGGACGACGGCGTGGATCGCCTCGCCCCATTCCTCGTCCGGCACGCCGAACACCGCGCAGTCGACGACGCCCGGCATCTTGTGCAGTTCGGCCTCGATTTCCGCGGGATAGATGTTCACCCCGCCCGAGATGATCATGTCCTTGGAGCGGTCGCACAGATACAGGAAGCCGTCCTCGTCGAAGTAGCCGATGTCGCCCGGGGCGATCAGGCCGATCTTTTCGGAGTCCTTCCGCTTCTGGTCGTCGCCTTGATAGGTGAAATCGGTGATGCCGGGCGTCCGCGCCAGCACCTCGCCGACCTCGCGCGGCGCCAGGTCGTTGCCCGCCTCATCGACGACCTTGACCACCGATTCCGGAAACGCGCGGCCTACAGTGCCCGGGTGCGCCAACCATTCCTCGGCGTCGCAATAGGCGACCATGCTGATCTCGGTGGTGCCGTAGTATTCGCAGATTACCGGGCCCCACCAGTCGATCATCTGGCGCTTCACCTGCGGCGGACACGGCGCGGCGGCGTGGACCACATAGACCAGCGAGGACACGTCATACTTGGCGCGCACCGCGTCGGGCAGCTTCAGCAGCCGGTTGAACATGATCGGCACCATGTGCAGGTGCGTGACCTTGCGTGTCTCGATCAGCTTCAGCAGGTCTTCGGCGTCGAAGCGAGGCTGCAGGATCACTGTGCCGCCCAGGCGCGCCGCGGTGCTCGAATAGGACACCGGCGCGGCGTGATACATCGGGCCGGTCAGCACCGTAACGATCTGGCTGGGATCAGGCGCCGCGCCGAATCCGAAACCGCGCATGAACAGGCTGCGCTGGGTGGCCGCCTGGCTCGGCGTCGGCGCGAAGCGGCGCACGCCCTTCGGCCGCCCCGTCGTGCCGGAGGTGTAGATGATAGTGGTCGGCGCTTCGTGGGGAGGCTTGGTCCAGGGCTCAAAGCTGGAGACCCAGGATTCCCATTCGATCATCCCGGCCGGAACCTCGGCGTCGGCCGGCGAGACGCCATAAGCCGCGCAGACCTCGGGCGGGGTGCGCACCACGATCACCGTGGCGTCGGCCGGGAGCGCCGAGCGCAACGGGCCCAGCAGGTCGGCGTGGATGACGATCACCCGGGCCTGTGAATTCTCGAACAAATAGCGGGCTTCGTCCTCGGTGTAGTGCCAGTTCACTGCCACCGGATACGCGCCGATCGCGCCTGCCCCGCCCTGGGCTTCGAAGAAGACGATGTCGTTGCGCATGTAGAGGGCGACGGTGTCGCCGGCCTTCACGCCGATGGAATCGAGGCCCGTCGCCACGCGCGCGGCGCGTTCGTCCAGTTGCTCGGTGGTGATGTGGCGCTCGCCACTCCAGATCTCGCCCATTGGCGTTCCCTACCCTTGGTTTTGGTCGTCTGGCGCACCAGCCCCAGAGGCTTTTTCCGCGTTTCGATCGATCAGGCGCCGGGAACCTCGCCCAGGCGGCCACGCAGCATCTGCAGGATCGCCGAGAAATCCTTGCCGCCGCCGCCCAGACGGTCGAACAGGGCGTAGAGACCTTCGGCCTGGGCGCCCAGAGGCGTCGCCGCGCCTGCGGCCGCAGCGGCCTCCTGCGCAAGCTTCAGATCCTTGAGCATCATCGCCGTGGCGAAGCCGCCCTCGTAATTGCGGTTGGCCGGCGAGGTCGGCACCGCGCCGGGCCAGGGGCTGTAGGTGGTCAGCGACCAGCACTGGCCCGACGATTGCGAGGCAATGTCGAAGAACTTCTGCGGATCGAGGCCGAGCCGTTCCGCCAACGCATAGGCCTCGCAGACGCCGATCATCGAAATGCCCAGCAGCATGTTGTTGCAGATCTTCGCCGCCTGGCCCGCGCCATGGTCGCCGGCGCGGATAACCGCGCGCGCCATCGGCTGGACCGCCGCCTCGACCTCGGCGAAATCGGGCTCGAGGCAGCCCACCATGAACGCCAGCGTGCCAGCGTCCGCGGCCGTCGAGCCGCCCGACACCGGCGCGTCGGCGAAGCGGAAGCCCGCCTGCGTCGCCTGGGCGGCCACGGCGCGGGCGCTTTCCACATCGATAGTCGAGCAGTCGACCAGCAGCGCGCTTTTGGGTGCGTTCGGCAGGATCTGTTCGGCGTAGACGCTGCGCACGTGCGGCCCGGCCGGCAGCATGGTGATCACCACGTCGGCCTCGGCGACAGCCTCAGCCACGGTCGAGGCCGGCTTGCAGCCGCCCGCCGCCGCCCGGTCGCGGGCAGCGGCCGACAGGTCGAACGCTGACACGGTGCGCCCGGCCTTCGCCTGGTTGGCGGCCATGCCCCCGCCCATGTTGCCCAAGCCTATGAAGGCGACGCGCAGTGGCGAACCGGACATGCAAGCTCTCTCCCTTGGGGCGAGGCGGCCGCACTGGCGCCGCCCTCGTTGTCTGACACCTTCGCATCGCCCAATCGCCGGCCGTGATCAAGCGCCGCGAAGCCGGTTGCGCGACGGCGAGGCTCGAACCTGCTCCCGAAAACAGCAGGCCGGCGCAAGGCCGGCCTGGACGTCGTCAATCAGGAGGTCGCGAAACCCGTCAGTCGGACTGCAGTTGACCGGCCGAGGACTTGCCGCTGCGCTGGTCGCGTTCAAGTTCGTAGCTGAGCTTCTGGCCCTCGAACAAGGAGGGCAAGCCGGAACGTTCGACGGCGGAGATGTGCACGAACACGTCGGGGCCGCCCTCATCAGGCTGGATGAAGCCGAAGCCCTTTTGGCCGTTGAACCATTTGACGATGCCGGTGGTCATGTTTGGATTCCCATCTTCGGGACTGAATATCCGC
Organism: Phenylobacterium sp.; assembly: GCF_030697305.1. Taxonomy (GTDB): domain Bacteria; phylum Pseudomonadota; class Alphaproteobacteria; order Caulobacterales; family Caulobacteraceae; genus Phenylobacterium. Next base: position 9,376 of record NZ_JAUYQL010000005.1, read on the forward strand.
AGCGCCACAATCGGCGCGCAGTTAAATTTTCGCAGGAAGGCCACGGTCAGTTCCGAAAATCGCCGCCGGGAGCGCGTGCGGAAAACAGCCGAACCAAGTCGATATCTGATGAGGGAGCAGGTCATGTCTTGGCGGGGTGGGCAACTAATTTCCCCGATCGCTTAAGCACGAGCGGGGTTTGCTGCGCCAATTCGGACATCCCGCGCAAGACGTGCTAAGAGAGAGGATGAACAGGTATCAAGCCCGTGACACCGACGGGGTGTGGACGATCGTCGATCGACTGACCCGCGAGACCATGCCGTCCGCCGAGGCCGGCCCTTCGAAAGCCAGCGCCGTGGCTCTGGCCATGCTGCTCAACACGCTCGACGATCAGCAGCAGTGGCGCGCCCAGGCCGCGCAGCACCCCACGGCGGTGGCCTGATGGCCCGCGTGCTGGTGGCTTGCGCCCAGGACGGGCGCGTGGTGCATACGGGACATCACATGACGGCTGCTCAGTTCGAGGCCGCCAACGCCCGCTACGCCTTTCGTTGCTCCGCCTGCGGCGACATCCATCACTGGGTGCGCGCCGAAGCCTGGATCGAACCCGCGCGGGTGGTGCGCGCTGCGACCGCGGCGCCCGCCGAGGCGGAATAGGCGCAGGCGCACGGCGCTTGGGCGGGCCGTCGCAAGCTGCGGGCCAAGGGAATACGCCGATGACCAATCCACAACGCGACAAGTGGCTCGGCCGCCTGCTGATCATCACGCTCGGCCTGTTGGTCGCGGCCTATTTCGTGCCGTCGCTGCTGCCGCGCTGATCTGCGATCGTCAGACCAGGGCGATCGGCTGGCCGGGCTCGGCCTGTCCCATCGCCCGCTGATAGGCCGGCCGCTCGCTGATCCGCCGCAGCCAGGCGCGCAGATTCGGATAGGGCGTCAGGTCGCGCGGCTCGAACAGCCGGCTGGGCCTCAGTGGGAACAGCATGATCACGTCGGCTGCGGTCAGTTCGTCGCCGGCGAAGTAGGGGGCCTGTCCCAGCCGCGCCTCGACCATCGCCAGCCCCCGCTCGGACCGCGTCGGGATCGCCGGGATCGGCGCCCCCGCGGGCCGCGCCGCAGCCGCCATCCGGTCGCTCATGATCGCCGGCATCAGCGAGCCGTTGGCGTAATGCAGCCAGAACAGATAGCTGGCGAATTCCGGATGATCGGGCGCGCGCGCCATCCGACCCTCGCCGTATTTGGCGATGATGTACTCGATGATCGCGCCTGACTCGCTCAGCGTCAGGTCGCCGTCGGTGATCACCGGCGCGGTGCCGGCAGGATGGATCGCCCGGTATTCCGCCGGCGCAGCCCGCGTCACCGGATCGCGCACGTACAACTTCAACGCATAGGGAACCCCCAGCTCCTCACAGAGCCAGACGATGCGCTCGGATTGCGACACGCCCAGATGGTGGATAGTCAGCATGCCGAGTGGACTAGCCTAGTCAGCGGCGGGCGTCATGAACTCATCGCGGGGGAACAGGTCTCGGTTGAGGTCCGTCAGTCCCGTGCGATCGAACTCTGGGCCGTAGAAGGTCGGTTGAACGGTCGCGAACATTTCGACGTAGCTCTGCAGCAACTCCACAGAAGCGCTGCCGTAGTGCGCGACGCTGAACGGCTGCTGCAAGCGGCGGGTCATCGCGGCCGCATCCCATGTGATCGGCTCATTGCTGCCGATCAGCATGGAAACGGAAGAACAGCCCATAGGCTAAGGCGCGTAGGCCCCCACGCCGACTTAAGGTCATTCAATGATTCTCCCAGGCGCACTTAGGCACGGTTCATCCCAATAGCGGGCGATAAAGCTTCGCCCTGTGCTGCGCTCAGGCGCGTCGCGGGTTAGGGTGACTGGCGACGACTATTGAGGCAGCCAGCCCGGTTCCTGATCAACAATCTCTCGCATGGAGAAGTTTGGCGGCTCACGCGCTCGTCGCGCTTGCCGCATTAGGGCGGCGGCCGAAAGCTTGGGGTCATGAGCGGACCCTGCGCACGATTGCTGGAGATCATCGCCCGACTTGAGGATGAGAAGGGCGGCGCGCCCTTGCGCAGGGTGCAGGAGCAGTACGGCCCGGGCTTCGACGACGCCTGGGTTTACGCGCGTCACCGCTTCTACCTGCAGAATGGCGGCGACCCGCAGTCCCTGAAGCTCAGTCAGGTCGGGCGGCTGGCGCTGGACTGAGGGGTGCGCCAGTCGGTCGCAGGCTTAGTTAACATCTCGTTAACGGTTTGGGCGAAACCTGCACGTGGGAATGGGGGCGTTTCCAATCTGGGCCGTCCATGACCGATGTCCGTCAAATGTCCCCCTGGGGCGCCCTGCCTCGCCGCCAGCCGCGCCTGGGTCGCCAGGGGCGGCCACGCTTGGTGACGCTGCTCGCGCTTCCCACCCTCTGCCTGCTGGGCGCAGCCGCGGCCTACGCCACCGTCTTCCAGATGCACTGAGGCCTGCCCGCACCCACGCCCCGCTCCGACTGCAGGACACCCACCTCTAGCGTGGCTTGCGCCTGATCGGAGTCGATTGCGTCCCGGCGGAGGCTGCTCTAAGCGTCCGCTTCCGGCTAGATTCAGATATGCGCACGTGGTGCAATTAGGGTGAAACCCGCTACGGCTTCAACTTGCTTGGAGTGAGCGTAACCTTGCGAGGAACGAGCTATGAAGGACGGCCACAACGCAGCCGAATACATAGTCGAGGATAAGGAAGCGGGCCTATTTCGCATCCATCGCGACGCCTTCGTCGACCAGGCTGTCTTCGAACGCGAGCGGGCGATGATCTTTGACCGTTCCTGGCTGTTCGCGGGTCACACATCGGAATTTCCGAACCCCGGCGATTTCGTCACCCGCAGCGTCGCCGGACGGCCGATGATCCTGGTACGCAGTGATGACGGCGAGTTCCGTGCTCTGCTCAACACCTGCCGCCACCGCGGCAACCTAGTCTGCCGTGAGTCCAAGGGCTCGGGCGCGGAGGTCTTCCGCTGCTTCTATCATGGCTGGATCTACAACACGCGCGGAGAGCTCAAGGGCATTCCCGGCGAGGAAGCCTACAGCGAAGCGTTCGATCGTGAATCGCTCGGCCTGGAGCCGGCGCCGCGGATGCACAACCACCGCGGCTGCATCTTCGTCAGCTTCGATCCCGACATCGAAAGCTTCGAAGACTACATGGGCGACGCGCTGGCGGTGTTCAACAACACGCTGGACCTGGGCGATCTGGAGTTCACCGAGGGCCAGTACAAATATTCGATGCGAGCCAACTGGAAGCTGATCGTCGAGAACAGCATGGACGGCTACCACGGAGCCGCGACGCACGAGCGCTACTTCACCCATTTCATCCCGGCCATGGGGCTGTCGGATTCCGTGAAGCCCGCCGGCGCGGAGCCCACGCCCGGGGTTCCCCTGGCCTTCGCCCACGGCGGCACCCAGACGCTGCGCAACGGCCATGTGACCATCGCCATGCCGTCGAGCGAGCGCACGGGGAACCGCAGCTCCACCTTCCTGGAGAAATACCACGCCGCGGCGCTGGCGGAATTCCGCAACGGCCTGGTGCATGTTCATGGCGAGGCCAAGGCGCGGATGGTCGAGGGCGGCGCGGGCAACTACCTGATCTTCCCCAACCTGGTGGTCATCGACGGATGGCGGGTCTTCCGCTCCTTCTATCCCCTCAGCCCCGACTACATGGAGATCAGCGGCTGGGCCTTGATGCCCAAGGAAGACAGTCCCGAACTGCGCGCCGCCAGGCTCGAGTGGTACCTGGGCTTCCAGGGTCCCGGGGGCTTCGCGACGCCGGACGATGTCGAGGCCCTGGAGGGCTGCCAGGCGGCTTTCGCCACCCGCAAGGAGGTGGAGTGGTCCGACATCTCACGCGGGATGAAGGCGACCGGCCCCGGAGGGACGGGCGAACTACAGATGCGCAGTTTCTGGCGCGAATGGAACGCGCGGATGACCACCGGCGGCCATGCTGAAAGCTGGGACGACTAGG
>NZ_JAUYQL010000004.1 GCF_030697305.1 Phenylobacterium sp.
AGCAGCATTGGGCCAGGCAAACACAAGAATCAGGACGATCAAGAGCGCGCGCATGGCCCCCTACCCTCCCTGCTCTCCGAGCAATCGCCGCGCCATGTCCAGCGCGGCAACAAAGCTCGTGAGCCGGGCCTTGCCAGTGCCCACCAGGTCATAGCCTGTGCCGTGGTCCGGCGAGGTGCGGATGATCGGCAGGCCGAGGGTCACGTTCACGCCGCCCCAGAAGTCGAGCATCTTGACCGGGATCAGCGCCTGGTCGTGGTAGAGGCACAGGGCGGCGTCGTAGCGGCGGCGGATGTCGGCGGGAAACAGGCTGTCGGCGGGCCAGGGGCCGGTGGCGTCGACGCCCAGGTCGCGCAGCGCCCGCACGGCGGGTTCGACGATCTCGATCTCCTCGCGCCCCAGCGAGCCGCTCTCGCCGGCGTGCGGATTGAGCGCAGCGACGGCGAGTCTCGGGGCTTCCACGCCGAAATCCCGACGCAGCGACTGGGCGGTGACCAGGCCGGCGTTGACGATCTTCTGCACCGATAGCTGGGTCGGCACGTTGGCCAGCGCCTCGTGCACGGTGACCAGGCTGACCCGCAAGTCGCCGGCGATCAGCATCATGACCGGACCGCGCGCGCCGTCGTAGCTGGCCGCCGCGGTGAGCTCGCCGAGGAATTCGGTGTGGCCGGGGAAGCGGAAGCCCGCCGCATAGAGCGGCGCTTTGGAGATCGGCGCAGTGACCAGGGCGCGGACGGCGTTAGACAGCGCCAGGCCCACAGCGGTCTCGATCCAACGGATGACGGCGGGGCCGGCGGCGGCCGACGGCTGCCCCGCCACCACCGGCGCGCGCAGCGGCAGATCGATGACCGGCAGATAGTCCGGGAACAGCTTCGAGACCGACTCAGATGCGGTCACACGGCGCACGATCGACGCGCCATGGGCCGAGGCCGAGGCCAGGGATTGGTAGTCGCCGACGACTACGAAGTCCGGTCCGGTGCGCCGCAGCTCACTCCACGCCTTCACGACGATCTCCGGGCCGATGCCCGCGGGATCTCCCAGTGTAAGGGCGATGGGTCCGTTCTTCACCGCGTCTCTATCGTCGCCGAATTCCGAAGGTCTCGCATGTAACGCCTGGAGATCATGCTTAGCTGCTGACCGAACAGACGATTCTCGATTTGCGCGCGATCAGCGTCTTCTACACCACTCGCCCGTTTTCCGCAGACCACGACCAGGTGCAACCCTGCATTGGTACGGATCGGCTGGGACAGTTGGCCGGTCGGCAGGGTCTGGGCCGCGTCGCGGAACTGCGGCGCGAGGTCGGCGACCTCGGCTTCCCCCAGATCACCGGCCACCACGCCTGGGACCTTGGCGGCCGCCGCCTCCAGATCGGCGCAACTGGTGGTCGCTGTGCGGACTCTCTCGAGCTTGACGCGAGCGGCTTCGAGATCGCCGGCGCTCGCCTGTGCGCCCAGGGCGACGGCGGCCTGCTTCATGTTGACAAGCGTGCCGCCGGAGCCAGCGCGCTTGTCGCGCAGGAAGACGAGGTAGACCCCGTCACGCACCGGGATCGGCTGCGACAATTGGCCAGGACGCATCTGGTCAAGCGCGGCCTGGACTTCTGGCGCGAGCTCGCCCTGCGAGACCCAGCCGGCGTCGCCGCCCGCCGCCGCCGACGGCGCCGCGGAGAACTGACGGGCCACGGCGGGGAAGGGCGCGCCCTTCTGAAGCTCAGAGACCAGTTGGGCGCCGCCGCTCATCGCAGCGTCCATGCCGCCGACGCGGGAAGCGTCGATGAGCACTTCGCTGATCTGGTACTGCGGCTTACTGGCGGCGGCGACGATGCGCTGCTGGGCGGCCTTGATCTGGTCGTCGCCGATGCGCAGGCGGGTGCCGTAGCGGCCGCGGATCCAGCGCTGCCAGCTCACCTGCGCGCGGAGTTGTCCGCGCAGCGTCTCGGCGCTGACGCCGCGGGCGGCCAAGGCGGCCAGGAATTGCTCCTTGCTGGTGTTGTTCTGCTTGGCCAGGTCGGCGAGCTCCAGCTCCAGCTCTTCGTCGGTGGCGATCAGGGAGATCTTCTGGTCGCGCTCGACGCGGCGAAGTTCCTGAAGCTGAAGATGCTGGTCGACCAGGGACACCAGCGCCTCCTGCTGGAGCTGGGGCAGGGATTCGGCCGTCGGCTGCACGCCGCTGGAGACGATCAGCAGGCGCATGCGCTGGCCTAGGTCGTAGGTCGAGATGATGTCGTCGTTGACCACAGCGGCCACCGACTCCGACAGCGCCGACGGCGCGGGCGCCTTCGCCGGCGCTGCGGCCTGGGCGACGACGACGCCGGGCGCGGCGCTGGCCAACAAGGCTGCAGCCAGGGTCCAGCCGCGCATCGCGCGACCGCCGACAATACGCACGCGCGTCATGGGTATGGAGAATCCTCGGGAGCGGCTGCGCGAGCCGGTGCGGTTAACGGGCATCTATAGGTCCGCCCAATGTGGCGAGCGTTAGGCGTATGCCGACCGAGTCTGAAGGTCCCAGTCGGCCGATGACGGTGTCTTCACGACGATAGATGACTTCGAAGCGCGTACAGTCGTCGCGGTAGACTATCCCGAGGTCACGAACCACCCACGCGTTTTGCACCAGGTCGCGGTTGCCGGACACCGACACCCCCCAATGCTTGGTCAGGAAGACTTCGCCGCCGAGATCGAGGTTCTCGCGCTTGGCGCCATTGATGTCTCGATCGTCGCGCAGATACCGGACATAGCCGTAGCCATACTTCGAACTCAGGTTCGCGCCGGCCTCGGCGCGGCGCACGTCGAGGGTGTCGCTGTCGAAACGGGCGCGGGCGAACAACGCCAGGCCCTGGATCGGTTGGGCGTCGCCGGCGACGATCCAATCCGATGACTTGGTTTGCAGGCCGGTGCGCGAGGAGAACACTTCGCTGTCCTCGTCGCGGAAACTGCGGCCGATCAGAAGACTGGCGCGACGTCCGTCGTCCCACAGCACCGAGGCGCGGGCGCCGGCGTTCAGCCGCACGCCGTCCTCATAGAGGTCGAAGCCCGGAAACTTGTTGGCGCGGAACAGGTTCGATTCGTCGAACTCGAAGGCCAGGCTGTCCTCGTCCAGGTCGATCGGCGCGCCCGCCGCCGTGCGGCCGACGATGATCCGGCGCGCGGACGGCGACAGGGCGATCTGGGCGATCGGCTCCAGCACCACTGTGGCGTCCGAGAGGCGGCGGAAGAACGGCCAGGTGATGTCGGCGCCGGCCACCGCCAGGCCGCGCGACACCGACGACGATGTCCTGACGCCGGACGGCAAGTCGCCCAGGCTGTAGCCGTCGAGGCGAACATTGGCGAACGGCTCGACCCGCAGGCCGCCCGTGCTGGTGAAGCTTGAGCGCCAGTCGGCCGCGGCGGTGACGCGACGACTGTCGACGCCGGCGGTGCGCGCGGGGAATGCGTCAAGCGGCGACTGCTCGCGGGTCAGCACCGCGGCCCCGCCGCTCAGCCGCAGCCTGCCGCCGGCGACTGGGCCTTCGGGTTCCCAACGCGCCTCGATCAGGGGCGCGACGGTGGGGAAGGTGCGTTCGTTGTCGCCAGGGCGCAGGCCCTGGATGCTCATCACCGCGCCCGACGCGTAGGAGCGTTCGTCCTGACGCACCGCGTAGACCTGGGAGATCAGCCGGCGATCGTCGGCGATGTAGGGGCCGCGGGTCTCGTAGACGTCGCCCACCTCGTACTTGTCGAAGATCAGGTCCTCGGACGCCCGCTCCGCAGTGAAGCCCCAGCGCCACTTCTCGTCGATGCGGAAGGCGCCGCGGGCGAGCACGTAGCTGCGCGAGGTCTCGTCGCCGAAGCGGTTGGCGGCGCCGTCGAAGTCCGCCTCGTGCGTGTAGCCGAACCGCGCGTCGACCTCGCCGGAGTAGAACCGCTTGCGGGCGCGCAGGTTGAGGAACGGATTGACCTTGGTGTTGATCTGCGGGCTGAGCGTCACGTCCGAATAGGGCGAGATGACCAGCAGATAGGGTTGCTCATACGACAGGCCGCGGCGGTCGGAGGCGCCGATGCGTGGCGCCAGGAACCCCGATTTGCGCTTGGCCTGAGGGTCCGCGTGCCAAAACACCGGCAGGAAAAGCACCGGTGCGCCGAACACCTTGATCACAGCGTTGCGGTAGTAGACGAGTTGCCGGCCCTTATCCTGGACCACCTTCTCGGCCTGAATCGACCAGGTCGGCGTGCGCGGCGAGCCGTCTTCGGCGCAGATCTCGCAGGGCGTGTAGATCGCGCGGTTCAGTTCCTGGATCTGATCGGAGCGGCGCACAGCCGTGGCCCCGGCCATCTTGATGTTCTGGCCCAGCCGCGCGGAGAATCCGATGGCGACGCCGGCGCGCATCTGATCGTCGAGCACAAGCTCGTCGGCGAACTCGCTGGTGCCGTCCGGATTGAGCACCTGGACGTTGCCCCGCGCGGTGATGGCGCTGCGGCCTTCCTCATAGAACAGCTCGTCGGCGCGCAGCGTGCGCCCGCCGTAGCGGACCTCGACGCCTCCGCGCGCGGTGACCGTCTTGGCCGCGCCGTCGCGCACCACCAGATCGGCCTCCATGTAGAGTTCGCCCGGCGCGAGGCCGTCGGCGGACGGCGCAGACGGGGCGACAGGGGTTTGCGCCTGGGCCGCGCCGGCGCACAGCACCGCGACGGCCGCGCCCGCGAGCAGGCCGCGCCTGGCCGAGGCTGACGGCGTACGCCGACCTGAACTCATATGCCGTGAATCCCCTCTCGGCGGTACGTGGCGGATGGATAGACCGCTCCGCGTACGATTCAACCGTCTTCGGTGTAGCAGAGCAGTGTGAACCCCGACAGCAGCGCCACGACCGGCGGCGCCCAGGCCGCCGCGAACAGCGGCAGGATGTCGGCTTTCGCCAGCGCACCCGAGAACTGATTGAAGAAGAACACCGCGAATCCTAACGCCACGCCGGCGCCCGCCAACCCCGCCAGGCCCCCCAGCCGTGACAGCCGCAGCGAGAAGGCGGCGGCCAGGATCAGCATGGCCGCCAGCAGCATCGGGCTGGCCAGCAGTTGCTGGAAGCGCAGCCGGTAGCCGCTCGCGCTGAAGCCGGCCTGCTCGGTCAGCTTGATGGCCTTGGGCAGCCGCCAGAATCCGATCGCTTCGGGCGAGGCGAACCGCTCCATCGCCGCCTCGGCGTCAAGGCTGGAGCGGATCGAAAGGCTGTCGGAGCGGACCGAGCTTTCCCCGGCGCCGGCCTCGCGCACGTCGGTCAGCTTCCAGAAGCCCGGCATCAGCCGCGCCTCGCCGGCCTCGAGCCGGCGCTTGAACTCCGGAATCCCGTTGGCGTTCTTCTGGTAGATGAACAGCGACACGCCACGCAGACGCACCATGCCGCCCACGGTGTCGCGGGACTTGGCGTGGATGACGATCTGGTTGCGCTCGTCGCCCTGGCGCAGCCACGCGGCCTTGGGGGCTCCGGCCGGCGTGTTGTCCAGCAGCTCGGCGCGAGTGGTCTCGAAGCGCGCGCTGAGCATGGCTGCTGCGGGGTTCAGCACGGCCACGGTGAGCACGCCCACCAGGAACGCTCCCGCCGCCGCCGGCAGGATGAAGCGCCAGGCCGAGATGCCGGCGGCGCGCATGGCGACCAGCTCGCTGCGCCGGTTGAGGCCCACGTAGGCGCTGATCCCGCCGAACAGGAATACGAACGGCAGCAGCATCAGGATCAGGGCGGGCGCGCGCAGCAGGGTGAGGATAAACAGCCGGCCGACGCCGACGTCCGCGCTGAGCCCCACCGAGCGCGACAGGTCGACAAATTGGACCAGCAGGATCACCGCTGAGACCACGGCCAGCGCCGCGCCGACGCCGGTCATCACCCGGCCGACCACATAGGATTCGAGCCTGCCCGCGCCGATCACGCCGAGGCTCCGGCAAGGGCCATGGGCGGCGAACGGCGGACGCCCGAGACGTGCTGGTGGAACACCCCGCGCAGGGCCAGCGCCGTAGCGATCAGCGGAATCGCATACTGCAGGATGTTCACCCAGGCGGAGGATTCGCTGGCCGCCTGGGCGATGAAGCCGAGGATGCGCATAGTCGCGGCGGCTCCCGCAGTGATGGCGATGCGGCGATTGTAGCCGAGCCGACTGAAGGTCCCGCCGATGATCGCCGACAGCGCCAGGGCAACCACGGCGATGTTGTAGAGCGGGCTCGCCAGTCGCGCATGACCCTCGGCCCACAGACGCTCGCGGTTGCGGCTCTCCCAGTCCTGCTGCAGGTCGGGGAACATCAGCTCGTGGAGGTACCGGTCTGACGGCTTGTAGTGGATGATGTCGTCGTTGTCGGCCAGCGGACCCAGGTCGAAGATGTACTCGTCGAAGGTCAGGAAATTCAGCACGCCGGCCTTGTTGAACTCCTGGTTGGAGCCCTTCTGCATCACCAGCACCGGACGCCCCCCGCGGGTGGCGACCCGGCCGCGGTCGGCGGTGTAGGTGGTCTCGCCGCCATCGGCCTTTGTCTGGTGGATGAACAGGTTGTGGATGGTCCCGTCGCCGTCGACGGTCTGGGCGTAGACGGCGAGGCCCGGCGCAGGCTCGGTGAATTCGCCCTCGCGCACCAGGGTGGCGGCGAGGTCGGTTCGCACCTCGAACAGCGTCTGACGCATCTCGCGCGCCGCCAGCGGCTGGATGAACAGGTTCAGCAGCAGCGCTAGGAACGCCACCGTGGCGCCCAGCTTGAGCGCGGGCGCGATCACCCGCCACCGGCTCATGCCGCCGGCGAAACAGACGACGATCTCCTGTTCGACGTGCAGCCGGTTCAGCGACACCAGCGAAGCCACGAACAGCGCGATCGGCAGGATCATGTTGATCAGCTGCGGCATGGCCAGCACGGTGATCTTGACGAACACCAGCGCGCTCTGGCGCTGGTTGACGATCAGATCCAGCGCCGACAGGCTCTGACTGAGCATGGCGACAGCCGTCAGCGCGGCCGTCGCCAGGAGGGTCGGGCCGAGAAGCTGGCGAAGCAGATAGCGGTCGATCAGACGCATGGATGAAATTAGGGGTGCGACGGGGATGATTTGGGCGCGCGCCCTCCGCCGACCTGTTCTAAATCATGCGTCGCCGCGCCAGACAACCGCCGGGCCAGCGGGTTCGCGACGCGACGCCGCGTCACGCGCGCCGCGGCCGCAAGCTTTGAGAGAGTGTGGATGGAAATTGAATTCGTCGCCGCCGACGCCGGCGCGCCTGACCGAACCGCTTCGGCGATCGTGGTATTCGAGGGCGGGACACTCGCCGGCGCCGCCGGCCGCGCCGACCAGGCGAGCGGCGGCCAGATCGGGCGCGCGCTGGCCGCCGGCCGCTTCATCGGCGCCAAGGGGCAGATCCTCGACCTGCTCGCGCCTGCGGGCCTGAACGTCCAGCGGCTGCTGCTGGTGGGCGCCGGCAAGGCCGAAACCTTCGACGACCTGGCTGTGGAACATGTCGCGGCTTCGGCGTTCAATGCGGTGAAGGGCTCGGGCCTCACCACGCTTCGTCTGGAACTGCCGGACCCGGCGGCGGCGCGCGCGGCGCGCGCCGGCTTCGCCGTACAGCTCGCGTCCTATCGGTTCGACCGCTATCGCACCACGGAGTCCGCCGACAAGAAACCTTCGGTGACCCATGCCCAGGTGGTCAGCGACGACGCAGCGGCAGCGCAAACGGCCTTCGAGCCGATGTCGGCGCTGGCGGACGCGATCGCGTTCAGCCGCGACCTGGTCTCCGAGCCGGCCAACATCCTCTACCCCGAAGAGTTCGCTAGGCGCGTCAAGGCGTTGGAGAGCCTGGGCCTGGAGGTCGAGATCCTTGGCGAGGCGCAGATGGCCGAGCTCGGTATGGGCTCGCTGCTGGGCGTGGGCCAGGGCAGCGTGCGCGAGAGCCAGCTCGCGGTGATCCGCTGGAACGGCGCCGCCGACAAGGACGCCCAGCCGGTGGCCTTCATTGGCAAGGGCGTGTGCTTCGACACCGGCGGCATTTCCATCAAGCCGGCCGACGGCATGGAGGACATGAAGTGGGACATGGGCGGCGCGGCCGCGGTGGCCGGCCTCATGCACGCCCTGGCCGGCCGCAAGGCGAAGGTCAACGCCGTAGGCCTGCTGGGCCTCGTCGAGAACATGCCGGATGGGAACGCCCAGCGACCTGGCGACGTGGTCACCTCGCTATCGGGACAGACCATCGAGGTGATCAACACCGACGCCGAAGGCCGGCTCGTGCTGGCCGACGTGCTCTGGTACTGCCAGGACCGCTTCAAACCGCGGTTCATGATCGACCTGGCGACCCTGACCGGGGCGATCATCATCGCGCTCGGCCACGATTACGCGGGCCTGTTCTGTAACAATGATGCGCTGGCCGCAGAGCTGCTCGGCGCGTCGGGCGCGGAAGGTGAGGGGCTTTGGCGCATGCCTCTGCCGGCGTCTTACGAAAAGCAGATCGACAGCATGATCGCCGACATGAAGAACGTCGGCGGTCGGCCCGCCGGCTCGATCACCGCGGCGTTGTTCCTGCAGAAGTTCGTTCGCAACTTGCCGTGGGCCCACCTCGACATCGCCTCGACCGCCTGGAAGAAGCCTTCCACCGTCCCGACCATTCCCGACGGGGCGAGCGGCTTCGGCGTGCGCCTGCTGAACCGGCTGGTCGCGGACCGCTACGAGGGCTGAGGCGCAGGCGCATGACCGAGGTCTGGTTCTATCACCTGGAACGGACCAGCCTCGATCAGGCCTTGCCGGAACTGCTGGAGAAGACCCTGGCGCGGGGCTGGCGCGCGGTGGTGCGGGCGCGAGAGCCGGCGCGGATCGACCACCTCGACGGCTGGCTGTGGAGCTACCGCGACGACAGCTTCCTGCCGCATGGGCCGGTGCAGGAACCGAACGCAGAACGCCAGCCGATCGCGCTCACCACCGGCTTCGACAACCCCAACGCCGCCGACGCCCTGTTCCTGATCGATGGCGCAGAGCCGGGAGAGCTTGCCGGCTACGTCCGCTGCGTGGTCCTGTTCGACGGGGTTGACGAGGCGGCGCTGGCGACGGCTCGCGCGCAATGGAGCCAGGTCAAGTCCATGGGGTTGAGCCTCTCCTACTGGAAGCAGCAGGGGCGGGGGTGGGAGAAGCAGGCATGAGACGAATCATCGTGGCAGGATGCACGGCGGGCCTGCTGGCCCTGGCGGGTTGCGCGGCGCCCTTGCCTGAGGCCCCGCCTGTCGCGCTGGCTCCGCCGCCGTCGCCTGCACCTGTGCGCGACGAATGCGGCGCTCAGGCTCTGCAGAGCCTGGTCGGCCGGCCGCGCACGGAGATACCGGTGCCAGTGCTGCCGGCGCTGCAGCGGGTGGCGTGCACGAGCTGTGCGGTGACCCACGACTATAATCCGCGCCGCCTCAACTTCTTCTTCGAGGCTGACAGCGGGCTGATCGCCGAGATCAAGTGCGGTTGAAGCGCCGACTTTAAGCCTCGCGCAGACCTTCCCGTAGGGATACGCCTCCCGGTTCGCGCGCTGTCATCGGCGTCGGAGGGGAGGCGACCGTCATGAGTTCACGCAGCGTCGTAGCCCTGCACGCCAGTCCGCGCGACGACATCGGCGACCTGGTGACGCGCAGGCCCCTGCCTGGCGCAGGCCTGGATCAGCTCGACCCGTTCCTGTTCCTCAACCACCACGGCCCCCAGACCTATCCTCCGGGCAACGCCGGCCTGCCGTTCGGGCCGCATCCGCACCGCGGGTTCGAGACCGTGACCCTGATCCTCGAGGGCGAGCTCGCCCACCACGACAGCGGCGGGCATGAAAGCGTGATCCGCGCCGGCGGCGTGCAATGGATGACCGCCGGGCGCGGCGTGGTCCACGCCGAACTGTCGCCGGCCGCGTTCAAGGCCAAGGGCGGCGCGCTGGAGATCCTGCAGCTATGGGTCAACCTGCCGGCGCGGCTGAAGATGACCACGCCGCGCTACATCGGCCTGCAGCGCGCGGCGATTCCGGTCGTCCAGCTGGATGAAGGACGCAGCCGTCTGCACCTGATCTCCGGGGCTCTGGAGGGGCGGCAGGGACCGATCAGCTCGCTGACCGGGGTGTTCATGTCGACGGTGGATCTGCGCGCCGGCGCGCGCACCTGGCTGCCCGCCCCGTCAGGGCGCACGGTGTTCCTCTATGTGGTGCGCGGGACGGTCAGCGTGGCCGGGGCGCCGGTCGCGGCCCACCACCTCGTCGAGCTTAGCGACGGCGACAGCGTCGAGGTGTCGGCGGAGGCCCCGGCGGTGCTGATGTTCGCCCACGCCGACCCGATCGGCGAGCCGGTGGTCTCCTATGGCCCGTTCGTCATGAACACCGAGGACGAGATCCGAGAGGCCATCGCCGACTATCAGGCCGGCCGCTTCGGCGACCTGCCAGGGTAGGCGGTCAGGCGTCGCTCTTCAACGCCTCGAAGGCTTCCTGGGCTTCGATCCATTCGTGTTCGGCGGCGTCGACCTGGGCCTGGGCCTGGGCGCGGCGGCGGCCGAGCTCGGCGGCTTTGGCCGGGTTGTCGGTGAACACAGCAGGATCGCTGAGCGCGGCGTCGATCTCCGCCAGCGCCTTGGCGGCGCGTCCGAGCGTGGCCTCGGCGGCTTCGGCGCGACGACGCGCCGTGCCGGTGGGGACCTTCGGCTTGCGGACCACGATGGGCGCGGCGGCAGGCGCCGCCTCGGCTGGCGCGGACTTCGTCTGCGAGTTGTTTCGCGCGGCGATGCGCGCTCGGTCCAGCACGAAGCGGGCGTAATCGTCCATGTCGCCGTCGAACGGCGCGATGGAGCCGTCGGCCGCAAGCCACAGCCGGTCGGCGACCAGCTCCATCAGCGAGCGGTCGTGGGTGATCAGAATCACCGCGCCCTCGTACTCGTTCAGCGCGTCAAGCAGGGCGCGGCGTGAATCGATGTCCAGGTGGTTGGTTGGCTCATCGAGGATCAGCAGGTGCGGGGCTTCCATCGCCACCAAGTTCAGCAACAGCCTGGCCCGCTCGCCGCCCGACAGGTTGGCGACGGTGGTCTCGACCTTCGACTGGCCGAGGCCGAATTGCGCCAGGCGCGAACGGCGCGCCGCCTCGCTGGCCTCGGGCAGGGCGCGGCGGATGATCTCCAACGGCGTGTCGCTGGGGTCCAGCGCCTCGATCTGATGCTGGTGGAACCAGCCGACGCGCATGCGCCGATCGCGGTGCATGTGGCCGGTTTCCGGCTTCAGCGCGCCGGCGACCATCTTGGCGAAGGTCGACTTGCCCGCGCCGTTGACGCCCAGCAGCCCGATGCGGTCGTCGACGTCGAGCCGCAGGTTCAGGTGCTTCAGGATCGGCGGGCCGCCATAGCCCACGTCGACGCCCTCCATGCGGATCAGCGGCGGCGCCAGCGGGCGCTCGGCGGAGGGCAGGGTGAAGGGCGCGGTGCGCTCCTCGATGGTCATAGTGACCGGCGGCAGCTTGGCCAGCATCTTCAGGCGCGACTGGGCCTGGGTCGCCTTTGACGCCTTGGCGCGGAAGCGGTCGACGAATGACTGCATGTGCGCGCGTTTCGCCTCGATCTTGCTGCGCATGGCGTCTGCCAGGCGAGCCTTCTCGGCGCGTTGGTTCTCGAAGGAGTCGTAACCGCCGGTGTAAATCTCCAGCTTGCCGTCGAAGAGGTGCAGGATGTGGTCGACGGAGTTGTTCAGCAGCTCCCGGTCGTGGCTGACGATGATGGCGGTGTGCGGGTACTTGCGCAGCCGCGCCTCCAGCCAGAGCGCGCCCTCCAGGTCGAGGTAGTTGGTCGGCTCGTCCAGCAGCAGCAGGTCGGGCTCGGCGAACAGGGCCGCGGCCAGCGCCACGCGCATCCGCCAGCCACCGGAGAATTCCGACATCGGCCGCGCCAGGTCGGCGTCGCTGAAGCCCAGACCGGAGAGGATCTCGGCGGCGCGGGACGGCGCGCGGTCGGCGTCGATCTCGATCAACTGGGCATAGACCTCGCCCAGATTCTCCGGCGAGGCGGTTTCGAGCTCGGCCATCAGGGCGGCGCGGCGCACGTCGGCGGCCAGCACCGTCTCCAGCAGCGGCACGGGCGTCGCCGGATGTTCCTGGTCGACCGCGCCGATGCGGGCGGCCTTGGGCAGGCTGATCTCGCCAGAGCCAAGCACCAGCTCGCCCTGGATCAGCTTGAACAGCGTGGTCTTGCCAACGCCGTTGCGGCCCACCAGGCCCACCTTGGCGTCCTTGGGCAGGTTGACGGAGGCGCCGTCGAAGAAGCGGCGGCCCCAGGCGTCGAACACGAGGTCTTGGATCTTGAGCATGGCGGAGTCTTCGGGCCGGATGACAGGCGAGGGCGTCGGCCCACGCATCAGGGGCGGCTTTGGACCGGTCCAGGCTCCACGGGCGTCATCCTCGGGCTTGTCCCGAGGATCCATGAGCGCCGCGCTGCAAGGTGTCCGCTGCGCCGCCGTGGGCGCCTGGGTCCTTCAGGTGTGCATGGATCCTCGGGACAAGCCCGAGGATGACGATCATTGGAGGCGCGCTGGAGCTTCCATCGGAAGCGCCGGGCCGGTCGTCGTCCGCTTATGCGAGCCGCTTCCTACCAGAAGCCGGCCCGCCTCGCCAGACACCCTCGCCAGCGCGGCTTGGCGCGGCTGCAAGGCGCGGCTATAAGCCCCGCCTCCCCGAACAGACGAAACCGTGAAGAGACCCATGACCGAACGCACCTTCTCGATCATCAAGCCGGACGCCACGGCCCGTAACCTCACCGGCAAGATCAATGCGGTGATCGAGGACGCCGGCCTGCGCATCGTCGCTCAGCGCCGGATCCGCATGACCCGGACCCAGGCCGAAAAGTTCTACGAGGTCCACAAGGAGCGCCCGTTCTACGGCGAACTGGTCGACTTCATGACCTCGGGTCCGGTGGTCGTGCAGGTGCTGGAAGGCGACGGCGCGGTCGCGAAATACCGTGAAGTCATGGGCGCGACGAACCCCGAGCAGGCCGCCGCGGGCACGATCCGCAAGCTGTTCGCGGTCAATGTGGGCGAGAACTCGGTGCACGGCTCCGACAGCGCCGACAACGCCAAGCTGGAGATCGCTCAGTTCTTCACCGACGCCGACATCGCCGGCTAACGACGGCGCTCCCTTCCCCCCTCAAAGGGGAAGGGAACTTCAGCCGGCGGCGAGCTGGCCGCAGACGAAGGCTTGTTCGCCGGCTTCCAGGAGGCCCGCGAGGACGTCGGCGGCGTCCTGAGGCGCGAGCACCAGCACCAGGCCGACGCCGCAGTTGAAGGTTCGGCGCATCTCGTGGGTGTCGACTCCGCCCGTGGCCTGCAGCCATTCGAACACCGGTGGCAAAGCCCACGCGTTCCAGTCGAACTGCGCGGCCAGGCCTTCGGCGATCACCCGTGGCGGGTTTTCGATCAGACCGCCGCCGGTGATATGCACCACCGCCTTGACCCGGCCGGCTTTGATCTGCGGCAGCATGCTCTTCACGTAGATGCGGGTGGGCGCCATCAGCGCGTCGGCGAGGCTCTGGCCGGGCGCGAAGGGAGCAGGCGCGTCCCAGCCCAGTCCGGACCGCTCGACGATGCGGCGGATCAGCGAATAGCCATTGGAGTGGGGTCCCGAACTCGCGACGCCGATCAGCAGGTCGCCGGCCTGCTGGTCGTCCATACGCGGCAGCACCGCGCCACGCTCCACCGCGCCCACCGAGAAGCCCGCGAGGTCGTAGTCGCCCTCGGCGTACATTCCGGGCATCTCGGCGGTTTCACCGCCGACTAGGGCGCAGCCGGCCTGGCGGCAGCCTTCGGCGATGCCGGCTACAACCCTCACGGCGGACTCCACGTCGAGCTTTCCCGTGGCGAAATAGTCTAGGAACAACAATGGCTCCGCACCCTGAGCCAGCAGATCGTTGACGCACATGGCGACCAGATCCACGCCGACGCCGTCCGGCCGATCGGCCTCGATGGCGATCTTCAGCTTTGTGCCGACGCCGTCGGTGGTGGTCACCAGCAAGGGGTCGATGAAGCCCGCCGCCTTGAGGTCGAACAGGGCGCCGAAACCGCCCAGCGCGGCGTCCGCGCCGGGCCGGCGGGTGGCCTTGGCCAAGGGCTTGATGCGCTCCACCAGCTCGGCGCCCGCGTCGATGTCGACGCCGGCCTGGGCGTAGGTGAGGCCGTTGGGCCGCTCAGTCATGATGCTCAAGCCTTGAAGAATTTGACGAACGCACGCAGCGCGGACTTGCAGACTCGGCCTCGCGCGGGGCTATAGCTAGCCGATGACGCCGATCACGACCACCGCCGACCTCGCGGCGTTTTGCGACAAGCTCAAGGGCCAGGAATTCGTCGCCGTGGACACAGAGTTCATGCGCGAGACGACCTACTGGCCCAAGCTGTGCCTGATCCAGGCAGCGACGCCGACGGACGAGGCGGTCATCGACCCCCTGGCCGAAGGCCTGGACCTGGAGCCGTTCCTGGAGATTCTGCGCAACGAGAGCATCCTCAAGGTGTTCCACGCCGCACGCCAGGACGTGGAGATCTTCTACAATCTGAAGGCCACGCCCAAGCCCCTGTTCGACACCCAGGTGGCGGGCATGGCGGCGGGCTTCGGTGAGCAGATCGCCTACGACGCCCTGGTGCGCCAACTGCTGAAGATCGAGCTCGACAAGAGCAGCCGCTTCACCGACTGGGCGCGCCGGCCGCTGTCGGAGGCGCAGCTCACCTACGCGCTGGCGGACGTGACCCACCTGGCCGCGCTCTATCCGATGCTGCGCGCGCGGCTGGAGAAGGAAGGCCGTTTCGCCTGGGTGGCCGACGAGATGGTCGGGCTGACGGACGCGTCCAACTATGACGTGGAGCCGGAGAACGCCTGGCGTCGGCTCAAGCCCCGCCGCACCACCGCCAAGTACCTGGCCGTCTATCGCGGCGTCGCCGCCTGGCGCGAGCGCATGGCCCAGCAGCGCGATCAACCGCGCGGGCGCATCCTCAAGGATGAGGCGATCGACGAGATCGCCACCCAGGCGCCCACGGATGCGGACGGCCTCGACCGCCTGCGTTCGGTGCCCAAGGGCTTTTCAGGCTCGCGCTTCGGACCCGACCTGCTGGCCGCGATCCGGACGGCGCTGAAGGATCCGGAGGGCTACGCCCCGGTGATCGAACGCAGCAAGACTCCGCCGTCGCCAGCGGCCGGCGCTGTGGTCGAATTGCTCAAGGTGCTGCTGAAGGCGCGAGCCGAGGACGCCGGCGTGGCGTCCAAGCTGATCGCCACGGTCTCGGACCTGGAGTTGATCGCCAACGACGACAACGCCGCGACACCGGCGCTCACCGGCTGGCGGCGTCAGGCGTTCGGCGAGGACGCGCTGAAGCTGAAGCGAGGCGAGCTCGCCCTGGTTCTGGATGGGACGCGGGTGCGTGTGGTCGAGGTTCGCCGCGCGCCTAAAGCCGGCTAGACCGTCGCAGCAGCCGCGGCAGCGTGGGCTTCCAGCGCGCGCGCCTTGCCGCGACGCGACAGCGAAGCGGCGAGAGCGAAGTAGAGTGCGGCCGTGCCCAGGATGAACGGCGCCAGCGCGGCCAGTCCTATGCCGAGCGACTGGTCGCCGAACTGCTTGGCGTGGTCGCTGACCAGGCCCACCAGCAGCGGGCCGCCGCTCAGGCCCAGCATGCTCTGCACGAACATCAGGATCGCCGAGGAGATCGCCCGTTGCGCCGGCGGCACGCTGTTCTGCACCACCGCGAAGATCGCCGGCTGGTAGGCCGAGTTCACGAAGAACGGCAGGCTCATACACACCATCGACAGCGGCCAGCCGGGTGTCCACAGGGCGAACAGGAAGAATGGCAGGCTGATCAGGAACGAGACACCTGGCACCAGACCGTAGATGCGCGGGTTGCGCGGTCCCCATTTGTCGACCATCCACCCGGCGAGGATGGTGCCTGCGACGCCCGCGACGCCGGTGGCGACGCTGTAATAGGCGGCGATCTGCGTCATCTCCATGCCCTTGGCGCGCATCAGGTAGGACGGCGCCCAGCCGACCACGGCGTTGCCGACGAACGACGAGCCAGCGGCGGCGAATGCGGCCAGCAACAGCGTTCGATCGCTGAAGAAGTACTTCAGCGCGGTCATCAGCGGCGGCGCCTTGGCGTGCTCGGTCTGGCCAGCGGCCAGCGGATCCATCGCGCCGCGCTTGGGCTCGCGGACCACAACCAGCAACAGGATCGCCAGCAGCACGCCTGGCAGGCCGACTGCGAAGAAGGCCATCCGCCAACCGTGGACGGCGGCCACGTATCCGCCGGCGGCCGATCCCAGGATGACGCCGAGCGGAATCCCCAGGATGTAGATGGCCAGCGCTTTGCCGCGCCGTTCGGGCGGGAAATAGTCGGAGATCAGCGAAAAGGACGGCGGTCCGCCGCCGGCCTCGCCGATCGCCACGCCAGTGCGAAACAGCGCCAGCTGCACGAAGTTTGTGGCCATGCCGCAGGCGGCGGTGAACAGGCTCCAGAGCGTGCACGCCGCCGCAATGATCCACACGCGACGCGCGCGATCCGCCAACCACGCCAACGGCACGCCCAGCGTCGTGTAGAAGACCGCGAAGGCGAAACCGCTCAGCAGGCCGATGGCGGTGTCCGAGAGTCCGAGCTCCAGGCGGATCGGTTCGGCCAGGATCGCCAGGATCTTACGATCCAAGTAGTTGAACGTGTAGATCAGCGTCAGGATCGCCACGACGACGTAGCTGTAGGCCAGGGCTTTGCGGCTCTGCGGCTGCGACACGCGGGTACTCCGTGGCGAATCCTGATCGCCGATCGAGGCTTAACCTAGCGGCTCATACGGCCGCCATGAAGGAATAGACGAAGGGCGGCGCCGCCTTCAGCCTAGCTGAGGCTTCAGACGCAGGATCTGCGCCAGGGTGGCGGCCCGCTTGGCGATCTGCTCGCCAAGCAGGATATCGGCCCAGCCGGGTTCGGCGGAGAGCACCAGGCGGTCGCCTTCGATGGTCAGGCGCGACTGCTCCAACAGCTTGGGATTGCGGCCCATCAGGTCGCTGGCCAGCCTGACGCCTGCGCCCAGCGCGCGGGCGCGCTGGCGACGTTCGGCGCTCAACACCCGACCGACGATCTCGGGATGCGGCGGCGTGCTGGCGGCGGTGTGGCGAGCGAAGGCGGCGCAGGCTAGGAAGGCGCGCTCCGGATGGCTGAGGCCAGCCAGCGGCGCGCGCAGCACCTGGTCGAACACCACGTCGGCGCGATGGTCGGGGTGCAGGCGTGCGCCCAGATCGGCGAGCCTGGCGGCGGCGCCCAGCATGACGGCGTCGCGACCGCCGAACAGCGGCTCCAGCGCCGCGAACGCCGGCCGCAGCCAGGCCTCGACCGGCGCGCCCAGGGCTGGCGTCAGGCCGCGCGCCGCGGTCAGCGCTTCGCAACCTTCCAGCAGGGGATCGCGGGTGCGTTCGGCCGGGCTCATGGTCTCGAACAGCAGGCCTTCCCGCAGGCCGTAGGCGGAGATCATCACGCGCTCGATCTGCAGTCGCTCGATCAGCGCCTCAAGCACCAGCGCCGAGTAGGGAAGGGTGTCGAAACGCTTCTTGGACATCCCCTCGATGCGCTCCAGCGAGCGCTGCGACTGGCGCGAGACGAAGCGGGCGACGTCGAGGGCGTCGGCGCGGCTCATCTCGTACTGGTGGGCGACACGCAACGGATAGTCGGCGATCACCATGTGCAGCAGGGCGAGGTTGCGCCAGGCGCCGCCGACGGCGTGGAACTCGCGGGTCACGAACCGATCGGCCACGGGCTTCAGCCGTTGATCGACGACCCGTCGCGCGGCGTCGATGTCCAGCGGCTTGGGCGCGCCCAGGGCGAATGGACCGAGCGCCAGGCTGACGCCGTCGCCGGGGCCCCCGGCGTTCAGGCGGACGAGTTCCAGGCTGGAGCCGCCCATGTCGCCGACCACGCCGGTGGCGTCGGGCTCGCCGGCGATGACGCCCAGGGCGGCGAACCGCGCTTCGTCCTCGCCGGACAGCAGGCGGATGGAGAGGCCCGTCTCCTCCTCGACGCGACGCAGGAAAGCCGGACCGTCTCGCGCCTCGCGCACCGCCGCGGTCGCCACAGCGAACACAGAGCCGGGCTCCCAGCCCTCCAGCACGGCGCGGAAGCGTCGGAGCGCCGCCAGGGCCGCCTCGACGCCGTCAGGCGATAGCTTGCCGGTGCGGGGAAGTTCGCGCCCCAAGCCGGCCAGCGACTTCTCGTTGAACACCGTCCAGACGGTGCGTCCCTCCAGGCGATAGATCACCAGGCGTACGGAATTGGAGCCGACATCGATCACCGCCGCCTGACGGCCCGTCGCGAGGCTGTCAGGCGCAGGGTTCTCGGGCTGGAGGCGTATCGCCGCCGCGCTATCCGCGCGTGGCCACATGATCGATCGCGCGCGGCATGTCCTTAACCTTCTGACCTCGTCCTGAGAGGCTCGGATTGGTCATGAAGTACTCGTGCGCCGAAAAGGCGCCCGGATGGTCCCAGGACGGATCCCGCGTATAGCGACCGGCGCCGTCGAGCGTCCAGCTCTGCGCTTCGTCTTTCAGGTTGGCGACCATGATCTGCTGCAGCACCTGCTGGTGCACGGTCGGGTTCTCGATGGGCGTCAGGCACTCGACGCGGCGGTCGAGATTGCGCGGCATCCAGTCGGCCGAGGAGATGTACACCTTGGTGTCCGCCGAAGGCATCGGCGCGCCGTTGGCGAAGGCGACGATGCGGGCGTGCTCCAGGAAGCGGCCGACAATGCTCTTCACCCGGATGTTGTCGGACAGACCCGGCACGCCCGGGCGCAGGCAGCAGACGCCGCGGATCACCAGGTCGATGCTGACGCCGGCCTGACTGGCGGCATAGAGGGCGTCGATGATCACCGGGTCGACCAGGGCGTTGAGCTTGGCCCAGATCGCCGCGGGCTTGCCGGCCCGCGCGTTCTCAGCCTCGCGCAGGATCAGGCTCAGCAGGTCCTGCTTCATGGTGATCGGCGAGAACGACAGCTTCTCCAGCCGTTCGGGGCGCGCGTAGCCGGTGATGAAGTTGAACAGCCGCGTGGAATCGCGGCTCAGCACCGGATCGGTGGTGAACAGCGACAGGTCGGTATAGATGCGCGCCGTCACCTGGTGATAGTTGCCGGTGCCGAAGTGGCAGTAGGTGCGCAAGCCCTCGCCCTCGCGGCGGACCACCACCGAGAGCTTGGCGTGGGTCTTGTACTCCACGAAGCCGAAGACCACGTGGACGCCGGCCCGTTCCAGGTCGCGGGCCCAGCGCATGTTGGCCTCTTCGTCGAAGCGCGCCTTGATCTCCACCAGGGCGGTGACGTTCTTGCCGGACTCCGCGGCCGCGATCAGGGCGGCGATGATCGGGCTGTCCTTCGATGTGCGATAGAGGGTCTGCTTGATCGCCAGCACATTGGGGTCGCTGGCCGCCTGGCGCAGGAATTGGACCACCACGTCAAAGCTCTCGAACGGGTGGTGGACCAGGATGTCCTTCTCGCGGATCGCGGCGAAGCAGTCGCCGGCGTGGTCGCGGATCCGTTCGGGGAAGCGCGCCTCGAACGGCTTGAAGGTCAGATCGGGGCGGTCCGCCGGGATCAGTTGCGACAGCTCGTCCAGGCCCAGCAGCCCGTCGATGAGGATCACGTCCTCGGGGTTGGCCTTCAGCGCGCCGCAGATGAAGTCGCGCAGCTCCTGCGGCATGGCGGTCTCGATCTCGACGCGCACCACCGAGCCCATGCGACGCTGTTTGATCAGCGCCTCGAACTCGCGGACCAGGTCTTCGGCCTCTTCCTCCATCTCCACGTCGCTGTCGCGGATCAGGCGGAACACACCCTGGGCCTCGACGTCGCAGCCGGGGAACAGATGGTCGAGGAACAGGGCGACCATGTTCTCGAGCGACAGGTAGCGGCGCTCCGTGGAGCCCGCCTGTGCGGGAATTTCCCAGAAGCGGGCGACCTGGGCGGGGATCGGCATCATCGCGTACAGCAGCCGTGAATCGGTGGCCCGCTTCAGCTTCAGCACCAGCGAGAACGCAAGGTTCGGGATGAACGGGAACGGGTGCGCCGGGTCGATCGCCAGCGGCGTGAGCACCGGAAACAGGCGTGTCAGGAACTGCTCTTCAAGCGCCGCCCGCTCGGCGGGGGTGACATCGTCTGGCGCGACCAAATGCAGGCCCTGGCTGCTCAGCTCGGTGCAGAGCTGGCCCCAGCGGATCTGCTGATCGGCCATCAGGTCGGCGGCGGCGGCGTTGATCTTCAGGAGTTGCTCGGCCGGCGCCAGGCCGTCCTGGCTGAGCACGCGCACGCCCTCGCGCACCTGCGCCTTCAGGCCGGCGACGCGGACCATGTAGAATTCGTCGAGGTTGTTGGCCGAGATCGCCAGGAACCTCAGCCGCTCCAGCAGGGGGTGGCGCGGATTGTGGCTCTCTTCCAGCACGCGCCGGTTGAACGACAACCACGACAGTTCGCGGTTGAAGAACCGCTCGGTGCTGTCAGCCAGCGTCTGGTCCCACCCGAGCTGGAGTCTCGCGCCCTCATTGGCGGGGCGAGGGGGAGTGGGCGCGGCATAGGTCATCGAAAAAGGCGCTCCGCCTGGAAGATCCGGACGCATTCTGGCCGGAGGAACTGCATTGGCCCTAAGTGTTCACGGAAAAAGGTCAAGATTCTGATTATCGCCCTCAAGCACCGATCTGGCGAGGGCGCGCGAAACGGGTCGTCCGGCCGCGTCGGCCGCTTCGTCAAGGCGCATGACGATTTCGCGGGCGTACGGGATCGACCGCTCCATCCGCCGCAGCAGATAGGGATAGACATCCTTGGTCGGGCGAATGCTCCGCTGACGGAAGAATTTTCTCAACACCGCCTCAAGGATCTCGTCGTCGGGTTCCTGGATCTCGGCCACCGGCAGCGCGTTGAGCCGGGAACGCAGGTCGGGGACCTCGGCCGGCCAGGCCGCTGGCGGCGTACGCGCGGTGAGCAACAGGCTGGCGCCCTCGCGCGCCGCCATGTTGATCAGGTGAAACAGGGCCTCGGCGGGCGCGCCGCGGTCGACGTCCTCGATCAGCGCGGGCCGGCCGGCCGCCGCCGCGAGATCGGGCGTCAGCCGCTCGAGCATCGCCGCACCGGTTTCGGCGGCCCAGACACGGGCGAGATGGGTCTTGCCGACGCCTTCAGGCCCGACCAGCACCAGACAACCGCCGTGCCAGTTCGGCCACGTGGCGAGCGTCGCCAGGGCCTGGGCGTTCGCCGCGCCAGCCTGGAAGTCGTCACGGTTATAGGCGGCGGGGCGCTCGAGGCTCAGCCGTAGCTGTCGCACCATGAGGCGGGTCCGAGGCTGAAAAGGAGACCGGTGGGATTCCAGCGTGTTGGTGCCGGATATTGCAGGCGAATAGAAGGCGCTGCGGCGCGCCTAGTCCACGACGCCGGTGGACGGCCGGTCGCGCGCCGCCATCAGCGACCAGCCTTCGGGCTTCAGCAACTCCAGCGGAGAGAACCTGACCTTGTAGTTCATCTTGGCGCTGCCGCGCACCCAGTAGCCCAGATAGACGTAGGGCAGGCTGGTCAGGCAGGCCTGAATGACGTGGTCGAGGATCACGAACGAGCCCAGGCTGCGGCGCGCCATGCCGGGATCATAGAAGCTGTAGACCAGCGACAGACCGTCGCTCATCAGGTCGACCAGGGCGCAGGCCACCAGATCGCCCGGCCCGCCGTCACGCGAACGCACGCGATACTCCATCAGGTGGGTGCGCACAGCGGTGTCTTCGACCATCGCCACGAAGTCCGGCCAGGTCATCTCGGCCATGCCGCCGTCGGCGTGGCGTGCGCCCAGATAGCGGCGCAGCAGGTCGAACTGCTCCATCGTCGCCTCGGCCTCGACCAGATGGCGTTCGAGGTCCTCGTTGCGCGCCAGGGTGCGGCGCTCGGAGCGCGAGAACACATAGTCGGAAGCCGGGATGCGCGCCGAGACGCACGACTGGCAGGACTCGCAGGCCGGCCGATAGGCGATGTTCTGAGAACGCCGGAAACCGACCTGGGTCAGGGAGTCGTTGACCACCGCGCCGTCCGACAGCGGCAGATGTGCGAACACTTTGCGCTCGAAGCGTCCAGGCAGGTACGGGCACGCGGAAGGCGCGGTCAGAAAGAACCTGAGCTGTCGGGTCGGGAAATGCTGCGTCACGGACTTGCGGTCGCTCTCAAACCACTGCGCACGAGCTTGATTAGGCGTCATGCCAAGCGCTCGCGCAAGCGGGTAACGTCACAGTCCGTGATCGGGCGGCAGGACGGGCGCTTCGCGTAACAAGACGATGGCGATGCGACGGTTGCCGGGCAGGGTCGGATCGTCCGGATACAGAGGCTCGGAGTTCGCCTTTCCCGAGACTTGGTACACGCGGTCCGAGTCGACGCCGGAGGCCTGCAGCACACGGCGCGAGGCGTCGGCGCGCGAGGCGGAAAGCTGCCAGTCGCCGTCGGGTCTGGCGCCGCCCGTGCTGGCTGATGTGTGACCGTAGATGCTGATCCTGTTGGGCAGCTGGTTGATCACCTTGGAGATCGCCCGCAGCAGCAGCTTGGCCCGGTCGTTGGGCTGGGCCGCGCCTTCGTTGAACATCGAGCGGCCTTCCTGATCGACCAACTGGATGCGCAGACCCTCGGGCGTCTGGTCGACGATCAGGTTCTTCGACAGTTCGGCCAGCTCCGGCATGTCCTGCAGCGCCTGGCGCAGCGACTGGGCGGCGGAGGCGAAAGCGGCCTGTTCCTGTTTCTGCAGCGCCTCTTGAGCCGCGTCGGCGCTGGAGGCCTCGCTCTTGGCGGCGTCGGTGCTTTTGCCGTCGTCAGGGTTCTGCGATTCGGGCGCCAGCTCCTCGATCACCGAGCGCGAACCGGAGCCCTTGGCCCCGTCGTCGCCGAGTGCGGTGCCACCGAGGATGCCGCCGGAGCCGGATGTGGTTTCGGAAACGCTGGCCGGCGCGAAGTAGTCTGCGATGCCGCGCTTTTGCTCGGGACTTGTGGTGTTGATCAGCCACATCAGCAGGAAGAAGGCCATCATCGCGGTCACGAAGTCGGCGTAGGCGACCTTCCACGCGCCGCCGTGGTGGCCGTGTCCGCCACCCTTCTTGATCTTCTTGATGACGATAGGCGCGTCGCCGACCGACATGGTTGACCCCGGTTAAGCCTGCTGATGGGCGACCCTGGTCGCGCGCCCGTTAAGATGGTGTTGCAAGGGCCTGTCTGGCTGCCCGAAAAAACACCTGTGGACGCTTAGTCGCGGCGTTCGGGATTGGACGCCATGTAGCCGCGATGGGCGCTCCAGAGCACCGCCAGGCCGATGGTGAACGGCGAGGTCAGCAGCGCAGTGGCGACTATGAGGTCCGAAAGCATGGGTCCGCTCGCGTTTGAATGGCGTGAGGCGACGCTAGAGCGCTGGCGATAAACAGATTCTTTACGACGATCGGGCGCGACGCCCGGTCGCATGCGCCGCACCCGTTCAGGCGCCGAGCAGACGGGCCGCGGTAGGGGCGAAATAGGTGATCACACCGGCGCATCCGGCGCGCTTGAACGCGCCCAGGCTTTCCAGGATCGCGCGCTCCTCGTCCAGCCAGCCGTTGCGGGCGGCGGCCATCAGCATCGCGTACTCGCCGGAGACCTGGAACGCGAAGGTCGGCATGGAAAACGCGTCCACGACCCGCTGAACGATGTCGAGATAGGGCATCCCCGGCTTGACCATCACCATGTCGGCGCCCTCGGCGATGTCGAGCGCCACTTCGCGCAGGGCCTCGTCGCTGTTGGCGGCGTCCATCTGGTAGGTCTTCTTGTCAGGCGGATTGTCCACCGAGCCGGTCCCGAGCTTCCCCGAGCCAATCGCCTCGCGGTAAGGGCCATAGAAGGCCGAGGCGAACTTGGCGGCGTAGGACATGATCATCACGTCCTGATGCCCCGCCGCCTCCAGCGCCTGACGCAGCGCGCCGCAGCGGCCGTCCATCATGTCGGAGGGCGCCAGGATGTCGCAGCCGGCCTCAGCCTGCATCAGCCCCTGGGCGACCAGTTGCTCGATCGTCGGGTCGTTGACGATACGGCCGCCTTCCAGCAGCCCGTCGTGGCCGTGGTCGGTGAACGGGTCCAGGGCCACGTCGCACATCACGCCGACCTCGGGGGCCGCGTCCTTCATCGCCTTGACCGCGCGCGCCACCAGGCCGTCCGGATCGAGCGCCAGGGAGCCCGCGGCGTCCTTGCCAGCCCCGTCGATGTGCGGGAACACCGCGATCGCCGGGATGCCCAGAGCGCGCGCCTGGCGGGCCGCGTCGGCGCATCCCTTGACCGACAGGCGCGACACGCCGGGCATGGAGCTGACCGGGACGTCGCCTTCGCCGTCATGGACGACCATCGACCAGATCAGGTCTGCAGGGGTCAGCACGCTCTCGCGCACCAGGCGACGGATCCAGTCGGCCTGGCGCAGGCGGCGCAGCCGAAGGGCGGGATAGGCGGCGAGCGGGCTCATGACTGCGCTGTGACCGATCGGACGGTCGCAGGCAAGCGGATCGTCGCCTGTTGCGATTATCGGCGAAAGACGTCTTCAGTCTCTCGCGACTCGCCAGCCCGACAGGACCGCGCGAGCTGCGAAAAGGCGGACGTTAGGGAACATGGATTTCACGCTCAACGAGGATCAGCGCGCCATTCAGGACGCCGCGCGCGATTTCGCTGCCGGCGAGATGGCGCCCCACGCCGCGCGCTGGGACGAGGAGAAGCACTTTCCGGTCGATGTGCTGCGCAGCGCCGCGGCTCTGGGTTTCGCCGGGCTCTACGTCAAGGAGGACGTCGGCGGTTCCGGCCTGACACGCCTCGACGCCTCGCTCGTGTTCGAGCAGCTGTCACAGGGCGACGTGGCGACAGCGGCCTTTCTGTCGATCCACAACATGGTCTCCTGGATGGTCGACCGGTTCGGCGCCGACGCGCTGCGCCAACGCTTCCTGCCCAGACTGACGACCATGGAGCTGGTCGGCAGCTACTGCCTGACGGAGCCCGGCGCCGGGTCCGACGCCGCGTCGCTTTCGACCAGCGCCCGGCGCGATGGCGACGACTATGTGCTGAACGGCGCCAAGGCGTTCATCTCCGGCGGCGGGGTCTCGGACGTCTATCTGGTGATGGCGCGCACGGGCGGCGCGGGCGCAAGCGGCGTCTCGGCCTTCCTGGTGGAGAACGGCACGCCGGGCCTGACGTTCGGGGCCCAGGAACGCAAAATGGGCTGGAACGCCCAGCCCACCGCCCAGGTGAACTTCGACGATGTCCGCGTGCCGGCCGCCAACATGGTCGGCGGGGAGGGCGAGGGGTTTCGCATTGCCATGGCCGGGCTGGACGGCGGACGGGTGAACATCGCCTCCTGCTCGCTGGGCGGCGCCCAGGCCGCGCTCGACCTGTCGATCGCCCAGCTCAACACGCGCAAACAGTTCGGCCGCGCGCTGAAGGAATTCCAGGCGCTGCAGTTCCGGCTGGCCGACATGGCCACCGAGCTCGAGGCCGCGCGCCTGATGGTGCGTCGCGCCGCCGCCGCCATGGACGCCCGCGATCCGGCCGCCACCCAGTATTGCGCCATGGCCAAGCGCTTCGCCACCGACGCCGGCTTCGAGGTCGCCAATCAAGCGCTGCAATTGCACGGCGGATACGGCTATCTGCGTGACCTGCCGCTGGAACGCATCGTGCGCGATCTTCGGGTGCACCAGATCCTAGAGGGGACCAACGAGATTATGCGGGTGATCATTTCGCGCGAGCTGCTGCGTCAATGAGCGAACCCGAAGTGCTGGTGCGTGTCGAAGGGCGCGTCGGCCGACTGACCTTGAACCGCCCGCAGGCGCTGCACGCGCTGACGCTGACCATGTGCCAGGCGATGACCGACGCGCTGCTGGCGTGGCGTTCGGATCCTGCTGTCTCTCTGGTGCTTCTGGACCACTCCGGCGAGCGCGGCTTCTGCGCCGGCGGGGACATCCGCATGCTGGCCGAAAGCGGGGCCGGGAACGGCCGCGCGGCGCGGGCCTTCTTTTTCACCGAATACCGGCTCGATCACCTGCTGTTCGAGTACGAGAAGCCGGTCGTGGCGATCCTCGACGGGGTGACGATGGGCGGCGGCGTCGGCCTGTCGCTGCCGGCGCGCTACCGGGTGGCCACGGAACGTACGAACTTCGCCATGCCGGAAACCGGCATCGGCCTGTTCCCGGACGTCGGCGGCGGCTGGCACCTGCCGCACATGCCCGACCAGATGGGCTTGTGGCTGGCGCTCACCGGATCGCGGGTCAAGGCGGCCGATTGCGAACTGCTGGGCATCGCCACCCACTTCGTCGACAGCGACCGGATCGCCGAGTTGAAGGCCGCGATCATCGCCGACCCGGATGCGATCGAGACGACCCTGAAGCGGTTTCAAGGTGACGCCGGGTCGCCGCCGCTGGCGGAACACCAGGATCAGATCGCCAGGATCTTCACCGGCGACAGCGTCGAGGGCATCGTGGCGGCTCTGGAGGCCGACGGTTCGGACTGGGCCAAGGCGCAGTCCGCCGCGCTGGCGTCGAAATCGCCGCAGACCTTGAAGGTCACCCTGCGCCAGATGGCCGAGGGCGCGCGTGCGCCGTCGTTCGCCGACAACATGCGCATGGAGTATCGGATCGCCGCGCGGGTCGTGCAGCGCCACGACTTCATCGAAGGCGTGCGCGCGGTGATCGTCGACAAGGACAATAAACCGCGATGGGAGCCGACAAGCTTGGCCGGCGTTACGCCTGCCATGCTCGACGCGATCTTCGCGCCGTTGCCGCCGGACGAGGAATGGTCCCCGCTGGCGTGAGGCCGACGCGGCGCCGGCCATGGCGCCCGCCGATTTGGGGAGGTGTTCATGGCGCGTGATCTGCTTTTGGCGGCTGTCGCCGTCCTGGCCTTGACGGCGGGGGCGGCGAACGCCCAGAACGCCGCGGCCCCGCCCGCCTACGTCGCCGCGGCAGTCGCCGACAAGTCTCGCCCCGCGACCGATTCGGCCCGAGACGCCGATCGACGGCCGATGGACATGCTGGCGTTCGCCGAGGTTGCGCCTGGCCAGACGGTCGGCGACTTGCTGCCCGGCGGCGGCTATTTCACGCGGATCTTCGCCAAGACGGTCGGCAGCGCCGGCAAGGTCTATGCGATCATCACGCCAGCCCAGGCCGAGGCCGCGACACCGCCCGCAATCCGAGCGGTCGCCGCCGACCCCGCCTACGGCAACATCGAAGTCGTGACGACGCCATTCGAGACCCTGGTGTTGCCGACCAAGGCAGACGTGATCTGGACCTCGCAGAATTACCATGACCTGCACGGGACGCGTCCGGGGCGTCCGCCCACTGACGTCGCCAAGGTCAACAAGGCGGTGTTCGACGCTTTGAAGCCCGGCGGTCTGTTCATCGTCCTGGACCACGCGGCCAGCCCTGGCGCGCCGCTCGAGGTCGTCGACACCCTGCACCGGATCGATCCGCAGGTGGTCAAAAGCGAGGTGATCGCCGCAGGATTCACCTTCGACGG
Organism: Phenylobacterium sp.; assembly: GCF_030697305.1. Classification (GTDB taxonomy): domain Bacteria; phylum Pseudomonadota; class Alphaproteobacteria; order Caulobacterales; family Caulobacteraceae; genus Phenylobacterium. Next base: position 27,487 of record NZ_JAUYQL010000004.1, read on the forward strand.
CGAGAGCCCGATGCTGCGCAACTCCGCCGACGATCACACCCTGCCGGTGTTCGACCCGAAGATACGCGGCCACACCGATCAGTTCGTCTACCGGTTCCGCAAGCCGAAATAGCCCGTGCGCCAGCGCCTGCGCGGCCTCACGCCGCGCGGGCGCAAGGCGTGGTATTGTGGACAACGGCCATGGGTGGTGCGAAAAGCCCGCGGACGAAAATGCGCCTCTTTTTGTGGGGCCGTCGCGCAACGCCTGCCGGCTTGCGCACGGACGGGGTTCAAGGCTGATGGATTACACTCAGGCGTTCGAGCAAGCGCTGGACCGGATACGCGGCGAGGGCCGCTATCGGGTGTTCGCCGACCTGAAGCGTCATCGCGGTTCCTATCCGCGCGCCACCTGGACGCGCGGCGACGGCTCGGTGCGCGACGTGGTGGTGTGGTGCTCGAATGATTACCTGGGCCAGGGCGAGAACCCTGTGGTCACCGAGGCGATGAAGCGCGCCATCGACGAGGCGGGCGCGGGTTCGGGCGGAACACGCAACATCTCCGGCACGACGCACTACCACGTGGAACTGGAGGCCGAGCTCGCCGACCTGCACGGCAAGCAGGCCGCGCTGCTGTTCACCTCGGGCTACGTGTCGAACGACGCGTCGCTGTCGACGCTGTACCGGATCCTGCCCGGGCTGGAGGTGTTCTCCGACGCCAACAACCACAACTCGATGATCTCGGGCATCCGCAACGGCGGCGGTCCGCGCCACGTGTTTCGGCACAATGACCTGGAGCACCTCGAAGACCTGTTGGCCGCGGCGCCCGAGGGCGCGCCGAAGCTGATCGCCTTCGAGAGCGTCTATTCGATGGACGGCGACATCGCGCCGATGGCGGCGATCGTGGCCCTGGCCAAGAAGTACGGCGCCATGACCTATCTGGACGAGGTCCACGCCGTCGGCATGTACGGGCCGCGCGGCGCCGGCGTCGCCGAGCGCGACGGGGTGATGGACCAGATCGACATCGTCGAGGGCACGCTGGCCAAGGCGTTCGGCGTCATGGGCGGCTACATCGCCGCCGACGCGGTGATCGTCGACGCGATCCGATCGTATGCGCACGGGTTCATCTTCACGACCTCGCTTCCGCCGGCCCTGGCCGCCGGCGCGCTGGCCTCGATCCGTTGGCTGAAGGCGCATGACGAGGTGCGTGTGGCCCATCAGGCGCGCGCGGCTCAGCTCAAGGCGCGTCTCGCCAAGGTCGGCCTGCCGGTGATGGCCTCGCAAAGCCATATCGTGCCGGTGCTGGTGGGCGACGCCATCCACACCAAGGTGATCTCCGACATCCTGCTCGAGGATCACGGGATTTATGTGCAGCCGATCAACTACCCGACGGTGCCGCGCGGAACCGAACGGCTGCGCTTCACGCCGTCGCCGGCGCACACCGAGGCGATGATCGAAGATCTCGCCTGCGCGCTCGAAGCGCTCTGGGTCCGCTGCAACATCGCTCGCGTCGGCGGCGTCGCGGCCTAGGCGCCGCGCCGACGCACGCCGCGTCCCAGGCCGATCTGCTTGGCGAACTCGCTGCGCCGCGCTGCGTAAGCCGGCGCGACCATCGGATAATCGGGCGCGAGGCCCCAGCGCCGGCGATAGTCGTCCGGGCTCATGTCGAATCGCGAGCGCAGATAGCGCTTCAGCATCTTCAGCTTCTTGCCGTCCTCCAGGCAGACGATGAATTCGTGCTGGACGGACTTGCTGATCGGAACCGCGGGCTTCGGCCGTTCCTCTGGGATCGGCGCTTCGGTCTGGCCCAGGCCCTGCAAAGCCTGGTGGACAGTGCGGATCAGTGGAGCGACGCCGTCAGGCGCCACCTGGTTGCGGGTGACGTAGGCGGCGACCACATCGGCGGCCAGCCGCATGAACGACTCGTCCGAAATCGTCTCCGGACCGGATGTCATGCTCATAGGCTCACCTCACCAAAAACGCGGCGCAAACGGACGGGTGGGCGTCGTCGATCACCTCCACCCCCGGCGGAAGCGACAACGATCATGATGCGGCATTGTTCCCGCGACCGTTGGATCGCGGCGCGCTTAAGGGTAAAGAGCGCGCGAACCTCAGCCGAAAGGTCCGCCCGTGACCCTGCACGTCAAAGCCCAATCCTCGGAACAACCCTCGAACGACGCCTTCTTCTCGCAAGGGGTCGCCCAGTCCGACCCGGCCGTGGCCCAGGTTCTGGCCGGCGAACTGCAGCGCCAGCAGGAGCAGATCGAACTGATCGCTTCGGAGAACATCGTCTCGCGCGCGGTGCTCGATGCGCAGGGCTCGGTGCTCACCAACAAGTACGCCGAAGGCTATCCGGGCAAGCGCTACTACGGCGGCTGCGAGATCGTCGACATCGTCGAGACCCTGGCCATCGATCGGGCCAAGCAACTGTTCGGCTGTGAGTACGCCAACGTCCAGCCGCACTCCGGCAGTCAGGCGAATCAGGCGGTGTTCATGGCGACCATGTCGCCGGGCGACACCTTCATGGGCATGAATCTGGACCACGGCGGACACCTGACGCATGGCAAGAGCGTCAACCAGTCGGGCAAGTGGTTCCGGCCGGTGGCCTATGGGGTGCGTCCGCAGGATCACCTGATCGACTACGACCAGGCCGAAGAGACCGCCATGGCCGAACGGCCGAAGGTGATCATCGCCGGCGCCACGGCCTATTCGCGTGAGTTCGACTTCGCCCGGTTCCGCCAGATCGCAGACAAGTGCGGCGCCATCCTGATGGCCGACGTCGCCCACTATGCGGGCCTGATCGTCGCGGGCGAATATCCGAACCCGTTCCCGCACGCGCACATCGTCACCACCACGACGCACAAGACCCTGCGCGGGCCGCGCGGCGCGATGATCCTGACCAACGACAAGAAGCTGGCCCGGAAGATCGATTCGGCCGTGTTCCCCGGCCTGCAAGGCGGACCGCTGATGCACGCCATCGCCGGCAAGGCCGTCGCCTTCGGCGAGGCGCTGCGGCCCGAGTTCAAGGCCTACGCCCAGGCGGTGAAGGCCAACGCCAAGGCCCTGGCCGAGAGCCTGCAGCGCGCCGGGTTCAAGATCGTCTCCAACGGCACCGACAGCCACCTGATGCTTGTCGACCTGACGCCGAAGGGGGTCAGCGGCGCCGACGCGGAGGTGGCCCTGGAGCGCGCGGGCATCACCACCAACAAGAACAACATCCCCAACGACCCGCTGCCGCCTATGCAGACCTCCGGCCTACGGGTCGGCACGCCGGCCGGCACCACGCGCGGTTTCGGCCCGGAGGAATTCCGCCAAGTCGGCCAGTGGATCGGCGAGGTCCTGGACGGAGTCGCGGCCGGCGGCGACAACGCCGCGGTCGAGGCTCGGGTGCACGGCGAGGTTGTGGCGGTCACCAAACGCTTCCCCATCTATGGCTAATAGGGGAAGGTACTCCTAATAGGGGACTGTGGACGCGGAGGGGCCACATCATGCGATGCCCATTCTGCGGACACGCCGAGAGCCAGGTGAAGGACAGCCGTCCGTCGGAAGACGGCGCCTCGATCCGCCGTCGTCGCCTGTGCCCGGAGTGCGGCGGCCGGTTCACCACCTTCGAGCGCGTGCAACTGCGCGAGCTGACGATCGTCAAGCGCAGCGGTCGCCGCACGCCGTTCGATCGCGAGAAGCTGGTCCGCTCGATCTCTATCGCCACGCGCAAGCGTCCCGTCGATCCCGAACGCGTGGAGCGGATGGTCAACGCCATCACCCGCCAGCTTGAGAGCCAGGGCGAAACCGAGCTGCCGTCCAGCGTCGTCGGCGAACTGGTGATGAAATCGCTCAAGGCGCTCGATGACGTCGCCTACGTCCGCTACGCCAGCGTCTATCGCGATTTCCGCGAGACCGAGGATTTCGCGCGGTTCCTCGGTCAAGAAGGGCTCAACGATGGCCCCGAGGATGAGCGCTAGATCGCCGGACGGCCAACAAAGGGTCGTTGAGCGTTGAACCAATCCGTAAGCCACATCACTTTGAAGCTTGCGACGTCGCTGGACGGGCGCATCGCCACGGCGTCTGGCGAGAGTCGCTGGATAACCGGCGCCCAGGCCCGCGAAGTCGTCCACCAGCTGCGCAGCGAGCACGACGCGGTTCTGGTCGGCGTCGAGACGGCGCTGGCCGACGATCCCGACCTGACCGTGCGCCTGGCCGGATGGAGCGGCCGCGCGCCCGCCCGCGTGGTGCTCGACAGCCGCCAGCGATTGCCCGATGGCTGCCGGCTGGTGTCCACGGCGCGTCAGATCCGCACCTACGTGGTCTCCACCACGCCGCCGCAGCCGAGGCTGGTCGCGGCGGGCGTCCGAGTGCTGCAGGTCGATGCGCTGGGCGAGGAACGGCCTGATCTCCATGCTGTAGCAGCGGCGCTGGGCGGCGAGGGACTGAAGCGCTTGTTTGTCGAAGGCGGCGGGCAGGTGGCCGCCAGCTTCCTGCGCTGCGGGCTTGTCGACGCGCTGGAGTGGTTCCGCGCCCCGATGACCCTAGGCGGAGAGGGCCGGCCGGCGGTCGGCGCGCTGGCGCTGACGTCGCTGGCCGATGCGCCGCGCTTTCGCAGGGTTGACGCCGTCGCCCTGGGCGACGACCTGTGGGAACGTTACGAGAGGATCTGAATGTTCACCGGCATCGTCACCGACGTGGGACGCGTGCGCGCCGTGCGCGACACCGACCGCGACCGTAGGTTCGAGATCGAAACCGCCTTCGAGGTGGCCGGCATCGACATCGGCGCCTCGATCAGTCACGCCGGATGCTGCCTGACGGTGGTCGACAAAGGCGACACCTGGTTCGCCGTCGAGGTGTCCGGAGAGACGCTGAGCGCAAGCACCCTGGGAGACTGGACGGAGGGCCGCCCGGTCAATCTGGAACGTGCGGCCAAGGTCGGCGACGAGCTGGGCGGCCACATCGTCTCAGGCCATGTGGACGGCGTGGGCGAGGTGTTGTCGGTGATCGCCGAGGGCGGATCGCGACGCGTGCGCATCCGCGTTCCACGGCCGTTGCACCGCTATATCGCGTCGAAAGGCTCGATCGCCGTCGAAGGCGTGTCGCTGACCGTCAACGAGGTCGAGGACGATGTCTTTGGCGTCAACCTGATTCCGCATACCTGGGAAGTGACGACGCTCGACGCGCTTGCGCCGGGCGTGCGGGTGAACCTCGAGATCGACATGTTGGCCCGCTATCTCGCCCGCTGGCGCGAAACGGCCTAAAGCGTCGCTCGCGCGCGAAGGACCCGAAAGCATGATCGAAGAAAAAATCCGCATCCTCATCGTCGAGGCGCGCTTCTATTCCGACCTGGCCGACGAGCTGCTTAAATCGGCGGTCGATGTGATCACCGCCCATGACGCCGAGTATGAAGTGATCAGCGTGCCGGGCGCACTCGAGATCCCGGGCGCGATCGCCATCGCCGAGGAGGGCGGTCACCGTCCGGCCGGCTTCGCCTACGACGGCTATGTGGCCTTGGGCACGGTAATCCGCGGCGAGACCTATCACTTCGAGATCGTCTCCAACGAATCGGCCCGCGGGTTGATGGAGCTGGCGACCGGCCGGCGCCTGGCGATCGGCAACGGCATCCTGACCGTCGAGGACGAGGCGCAGGCCTGGGCCAGGGCACGCGCCAGCGAGGGCGACAAGGGCGGCGGCGCAGCGCGCGCGGCCCTGGAGATGGTCGCCCTGAAGCGCCGCCTGCTCGGCCAGACCCGATGAACGGCCTGCCGCGACAGGCCCGCTCCGTCGCCAGGCTCGCCGCGGTCCAGGCGCTCTATCAGATGGAGGCCGCCGGCGCGGGCGCCGAGACGGTGATCCGCGAATTCTCCGAGCATCGCTTCGACCGCGACATCGAAGGCGAGGCCATGGCCGGGGCTGACGAAGGATTCTTCGCCGAGCTGGTGCGCGGTGTCGTCGAGAGTCAGTCGGCGGTGGACTCCTCCATCGTCAAACGGCTGGCGCAGAACTGGCGGCTGGAGCGGCTGGACGCCACGGTGCGCGCGATCCTGCGGGCCGGCGCCTTCGAGCTGGCGCATCGTCTGGACGTTCCCACCGAGGTGGTGATCGACGAGTACGTCGAACTGGCCAAGTCGTTCTTCGAGGGCTCCGAGCCTGGGTTCGTCAATGGCGCCCTGGACGCGGTGGCGCAGGATGTCCGCCGCTAGCGAGCGTCCCGACGCGGAATTCGGCGAGATCGCGCGCCTGTTCCGCCCGCTGACCCGCGGCGCGCCCGAGGCCTTCGAGCTGCTCGACGACGCCGCAGCTATTCCCTCGCGCATCGGCTTCGACCTGGTGATCACCAAGGACGCTGTGGTCGAAGGCGTCCACACGCCGGTGGGCGAGGACCCGGCGCTGATCGCGCGCAAGCTGCTGCGCGCCAACCTGTCGGACCTGGCGGCGAAGGCGGCCGAGCCGTTCGGCTACTTCCTCGCGATCGCCTGGCCGAAAGACTACGCAGCGCAGGGGCGAGCGCGCTTCGCCGCGGGCCTGGACCTGGACGGCGCGGCCTTCGATCTGAAGCTGCTGGGCGGCGACACGGTGTCGAGCGCGGGGCCGCTCACCGCCAGCGTGACCATGCTGGGCTGGGTCGCGAACGGGACCATGGTGCGCCGCGCTGGCGCGAAAGCCGGCGACCAGGTGCTGGTGAGCGGCACGATTGGCGACGGTTGGCTGGGGCTGGCTGCGGCGCGGGGCGAGATCGCCGACCCTGACGGTTACCTGGTCGGGCGCTACAGGTTGCCGCAACCGCGCCTGGATCTGCGCCCGCTGTTGCTGGCCCGCGCCAGCGCAGCGGCCGACGTTTCCGACGGGCTGGTGGCTGACGCCGGCCACATCGCCACGGCCAGCGGGCTTGGCGTGCGCCTGGACCTCGATCGCATCCCGCTGTCGCCGCAGGCCGCGTCGTGGCTAGCCGCCCAGCCTGACCGCGCGCGCGGACTGATCGAGCTGGCGACGGGCGGCGACGACTACGAGGTCGTTTGTACGGCCGCACCCCACCAGGCCGAAGGAATGGGCCTGACCCAGATCGGCGAGATGATCGCAGGCACGGGCGTGACGACCTTCGTCGATGGACGGCCGGTTGACGCCGGTCCCGGCGGCTGGCGGCACGGCTGAGTGCGCTGGCGCAAGGTTGCGGAAACCATATGCGGTTTAGCTCCGCAGGATGTTCAGACGCACGCTCCTCGCCGCCGCGCTCGCCTGCGCCACGTCGCCCGCTCTCGCGAGCGAGAAGAAGGAAGCCAAGGTCGAGGTCGGCCAGTACGTCGACCTGTCGCCCGTGGCCCTGCCGATCGTGGTGCGGGGCCAACTGGTCAACTACGTCTTCGTCTATGTGAGGATCAACCTGACCACCGGGGCCAATTCGGTGAAGCTGCGCGAGAAGGAACCGTACTTTCGCGACGCCCTGGTGCGCGCCGGCCATCGCACGCCGTTCACCAAGGCCGACGACTACATGGTGGTCGACGTAGGCCGGCTGACATCGACGCTGCAACGCGAGGCCGTAGCCATCGCCGGGCCCGGCATGGTGCGATCGGTGGTGGTCACGTCGCAGGCGCCGAAGCGACGCACCGGCGTGCCGACGCCGCGCGCGGCGCCCGGACAGTCATGAAAACTGCAATTCCTATGGGGCGTTGCGCCTGCAAGCCAACTTTGGCAGGGTCTGCGCCGTATTGGGATCGGGCCTGACAAAGGCCTGGACTGGGAGTGAATTGAGGGGCCGTCTAAAGCCGGTAGCCGCGTAGAACGGCGATTGGCCCCTCCGTGGAAACGCTAAAGGGGCGCTTTAAACATGAGTCTAACGCTTACGCTGGTGATCGTCGCCGGCTTCCTGGCGGTGCTTTACGGCATCCTCCAGACCGCGAGTTTGTTGCGGGCATCACCCGGCAACGCGCGCATGCAGGAGATCGCGGCGGCCATCCAGGAAGGCGCGCAGGCCTATCTGCGGCGCCAATACACCGCCATCGCCATCGTCGGCGTCGTGGTGCTGATCGCGGTCGCCATCCTGATCGGCCCGTTGGCCGCCGTGGGCTTCGCGATCGGCGCGATCCTGTCGGGTGCGGCGGGCTTCGCTGGGATGCTGATCTCGGTGCGGGCCAATGTGCGCACCGCCCAGGCCGCCAGCGAAAGCCTTGAGCGCGGCCTGTCGCTCGCGTTCCGTTCGGGCGCGGTGACCGGCATGCTGGTGGCGGGCTTCGCCCTAATCGGTGTCGCCGGCTACTACGGCGTGTTGACCGGCCCGCTCGGCCTGGAGAACACCAGCCGTGACGTGGTCGACAGCCTGGTGGCGCTGGGCTTCGGCGCATCGCTGATCTCGATCTTCGCCCGTCTGGGCGGCGGCATCTTCACCAAGGGTGCCGACGTCGGCGGCGACATGGTCGGCAAGGTCGAGGCGGGCATTCCCGAAGACGACCCGCGCAACGCGGCCACCATCGCCGACAACGTGGGCGACAACGTCGGCGACTGCGCCGGCATGGCCGCCGACCTGTTCGAGACCTACGCGGTGACCACGGTCGCCACCATGGTGCTGGCCGCGATCTTCTTCCGCGGCCTGCCGGAAGTCGGCAACATGATGCTGCTGCCGCTGGCGATTTGCGGCGTTTGCATCATCACCTCGATCATCGGCACTTTCTTCGTACGCCTGGGCAAGTCCAAGAACATCATGGGCGCGCTCTATCAGGGCCTGATCGTCACCGGCGTGCTGTCGGTCGCGGCGCTCTATTTCGTCATCACCAAGCTGGTCACCGCGCCGATGACGGTGAACGGCGTCAGCTTCGACGCCATGAGCCTGTTCTGGTGCGGCGTCACCGGTCTGATCGTCACCGCGGCGATCGTGGTGATCACCGAGTACTACACCGGCACAGGGTTCCGGCCTGTGAAGTCGGTCGCCAAGGCCTCTGTGTCGGGGCACGGCACCAACGTCATCCAGGGCCTGGCGATGTCGCTGGAGTCCACCGCTCTGCCGGCGCTGACGATCATCGTCGGCATCATCGTCACCTATAACCTCGCGGGCCTGTTCGGCATCGCCATCGCCACTACCGCCATGCTGTCGCTGGCCGGCTTTATCGTCGCTCTCGACGCCTTTGGCCCGGTCACCGACAACGCCGGCGGCATCGCCGAGATGGCCGGCCTGCCGGCCGACGTTCGCGTCGCCACCGACGCGCTCGACGCGGTTGGCAACACCACCAAGGCGGTCACCAAGGGTTACGCGATCGGTTCGGCGGGCCTGGGCGCCCTGGTGCTGTTCGCGGCCTACACCGAGGATCTGAAGTACTTCTCCACGACGACGGACGTGAACTCGTTCTTCTACGGCCTGGGCCACGTCGCCTTCGACCTGTCGAACCCCTACGTGGTGGTCGGCCTGCTGTTCGGCGGCCTGTTGCCCTTCCTGTTCGGCGGCATGTCGATGACCGCCGTGGGCCGCGCCGCCGAAAGCGTCGTGGAAGAGGTGCGTCGCCAGTTCCGCGAGAACCCGGGCATCATGACGGGCGAGGTGAAGCCCGAGTACGGCCGCGCCGTGGACATCCTCACCAAGGCCGCGATCAAGGAGATGATCGTCCCCTCGCTGCTGCCGGTGTTCTCGCCGATCGTGCTGTTCTTCGTGATCACCGCCATCGCCGGCAAGGTGAACGGCTTCGCCTCCCTGGGCGCGATGCTCATGGGCGTGATCGTCACCGGCCTGTTCGTCGCCATCTCGATGACCTCGGGCGGCGGCGCCTGGGACAACGCCAAGAAGCTGATCGAAGAGGGGCACTACGGCGGCAAGGGATCCGAAGCCCACAAGGCGGCGGTGACCGGCGACACGGTCGGCGATCCCTATAAGGACACCGCGGGCCCCGCGGTGAACCCGATGATCAAGATCACCAACATCGTCGCCCTGCTGCTGCTGGCGATGCTGGCGCACGGCGTCATCGGCTGATCCGGCCGCCGCAAGGCCGAACACACAAGCGCCCCGCGGAGCGATCCGCGGGGCGTCTTTCGTTTCGTCTGGGTGGCGGTGCGTTTAGCGGTTGTCGCCAGGGCGGGTGCCCGGGACGCCGTCGTCGTCGTCGCGCGGCAGCATGCCGCCGGCGCCTACGTTGCCCAGCAACTGCTCCAGGATGGTCATCTCGCGGCCGCGGGTCGGCGTCTCGCGGCCGTTGAAGGCGATGACCTTGCCGTCCTTCAGAGTGAAATTGTCGACCGCCTCCACCGCCTCGCTGTCTTTGTTGAAGGTGATGGCGGTGATGTTGCGGGCGGTGACCTGCGGGCGGCGGAACGCGACCCGAGCCTTGGTCTGATTGATGTAGTACCAGACGTTCGGATCGAAGGTGGACTGGATCGATGGCGACCCCAGCTTGGTGCGCACGGTGGATTTGGTGTCGGTCCCGGCCTTCACGTCCTTCGGATTGGCGTCGATCGCCTGGAAGCCGGAATAGCTGGTGATCGGCGCGCACGCCGTCGCAGCAAGCAGGCTGGCGGCGAGCACGGCGTAGGCGGCGCGTCGAAACATCGGACAGGGGACCCGGTTCATTTACTGTGAGACTTTGACCTATCGCCCGCCGCCGCTTAGTTCAATGCCGCCTTAGCCCTGGGCTCGGGCGAAAACGAGGCTCAAACCGCCGCATGCTCCTGGAACGCTTCTTCCGGCCTAGGTCGGCGACCGCCGCCGGCCGTGCGCTGTACGCCGCCGCCGTGGCGCGTTCGCGCAATCCCGCGCTCTATGGGGCCCTGGCCGCACCCGACACCGTCGAGGGCCGGTTCGAGATCTACACCCTGCACGTGGTGCTGCTGCTGGATCGCCTCCGCGGGCAGGGGGCCGCGGCCTCCGACGTCTCCCAGGCGCTGTTCGACACCTATGTGAAGGCGCTGGACCATGCTTTGCGCGAGATGGGAGTCGGCGACCTGTCGGTGGGCAAGAAGATGCGCCGGCTGGGCGAAGCCTTCTACGGTCGGGTGAAGTCATACGCCGCGGCGTTCGAGATCCTGCCGGATGTAGAGCCGTTGCGCGCACTGCTCGTCCGCACCGTCTACGCCGAGGCCGAGGATGCGCCGGTGGATGCGCTGATCGCCCACGTGCTCGCCGAGCGCGATGCGCTGCTCGCGCGGCCGACCGAATCGCTGATCGCCGGCGATGCTGGCTGGGCCGCCCCGTGACCGCCGCCTGGTCGGGGATGATGCGCCTGGGCGAGCTGTCGCAGGGTCCGCGCACCGTGGTCCTCGAACCCGACGCCGAGCAGCGTGCGCAGATCGCCCGCCAGATCGACGTGGTCAGCCTGCCAGCCCTGCGCGTCGAGCTGGAGGTCCGCCCCTGGCTGGACGGCGCCGAGATCATCGGCCGCTTCCAGGCGCAGGTGGAGCAGACCTGCGGGGTCACCCTGGAGGATTTCGAACAGCCGCTGTCTGGGGCCTTCGAGGTCCAGGTGGTGCCAGCCGGCAGCCCGCACGCGCCGGACGAGGATTCCGAGATGGAGCTGGACCTCGAGGCGCCGGATCCGCCGGACGTCCTGGCCGGCGACGCCATCGACCTGGCGGCCTATGTGTTCGAGCACCTCGCGCTGGAGGTGGATCCGTTTCCGCGAAAGCCGGGCGTGAACTTCGAGTTCGACGCCGGACCGGAAGACGACTCGCCCTTCGCTGTGCTCAAACGGCTGCAGGATCCAAAGGGATAGGCCTATCTATTTGGAAAATCATGGTTCGCGGGCGAGCTTGCATCGAGCCGGTCGCATTGTATCGTCCCGCAGGACAGGCGGCGAGGTCGCTGAGGGGGGATTTTGGGCGACGTCTTGAGCCAATCCCTGGTGATATCGGTCGACGCCATGGGCGGAGACCACGGTCCGCCGGTGACGGCGCCGGCAGTGGCCCGCGCGGCCACTTCGATGGGCCCCCATGTCCGCTTCCTGCTGCACGGAGACGAAGCGCGGCTGAAGGCCGAGCTTGCTCGGCTGCCTACATTGGCCGCCCGTTGCGAAGTGCGTCACGCCGACCGCGTCATCGCCATGGACGAGAAGCCTGCCCAGGCCCTGCGCCGCGGCAAAGGCACCTCGATGTGGAACGCCGTCGAGGCAGTGAAAACAGGCGAGGCCACGGCCGCGGTCTCTGCCGGCAACACCGGCGCGCTGATGGCGATCTCAAAGCTGATCCTGCGGATGAGCGCCGACCTCGACCGCCCGCCGCTGGTCGTCGGCTGGCCCAGCGTGCGTGGGGTGACCACCTTCTTGGACGTGGGCGCCAACGTCGACTGCGACGCCGAGCGGCTGGTGGAGTTCGCGATCCTAGGCGAGGCCTACCACCGCGCTGCGCACGGCGTGGCGCGCCCGACCATCGGCCTGCTGAACGTCGGCTCCGAGGAGATGAAGGGCCACGGCGAGGTCCGCGAGGCCCATCGCATCCTGCGCGAGGGCCGGCTGGACATGAACTACCACGGCTTCGTGGAGGGCGACGACCTGACCCGCGGCGTGGTCGATGTGATCGTCACTGACGGGTTCACCGGCAACGTGGCCTTGAAGACCGCCGAGGGCGCGGCGCGGTTCATCAAGGACGAGCTGCGCGCGGCGCTGACCTCGGGCGTCATGGCGAGTGCGGGCGCGTTCCTGGCGCAGGGCGCCCTGCGCAGACTGAGCGAGCGGCTCAATCCGCCGCCGGCCGCGCCGCTGCTGGGCCTCAACGGCATCGTCGTGAAGTGCCACGGCGGCGCGAGCGAGCGCGACTTCGCCCTGGCGCTGCGGGTCGCAGCCGATCTGGCGCAAAGCGACTTCGCGGCCGAGATCGAAAGGAATATGGGAAAGCTCCCGGCCGCCATGGCTGAGTCCCATCCTGCGCCCGGCGATGGAGCCAGTACTTGAACACTGTAACGCGTAGCGTGGTCACCGGCGTGGGTGGCTATCTTCCCGATGAGGTGGTCACCAACGACGACCTCGCCAAGTTCGTCGACACCACCGACGACTGGATCGTCGAGCGCACTGGCATCCACGCCCGCCATCGCGCGGCGCCAGAGCAGGCGGTCTCCGACCTGGCGCTGGTGGCGGCCCAGCGGGCCCTGGCGGCGGCGGGGCGCACCGCTGCGGAGGTCGACCTGATTGTCGTCGGCACCACCACGCCCGATCTGACCTTTCCCGCCACCGCCACCATCGTGCAGCGCAAACTGGGCGCGCCGATCGGCGTCGCCTTCGATGTGCAGGCGGTATGCTCGGGCTTCGTCTATGCGCTCTCGGTGGCCGACGGCTTCGTGGCGCGGGGCCGCAGTCGCTGCGCCCTGGTGATTGGGGCCGAGACCATGACCCGGCTGATGGACTGGACGGACCGCGGCACCTGCGTGTTGTTCGGCGATGGCGCCGGCGCGGTGGTGCTGGAGCCCGGCGAAGGCAAGGGCGACACCAACGATCGAGGCCTGCTGGGATTTGCCTTGCGCGCTGACGGGACCAAGCAGGATCTGCTCTACGTCGACGGCGGCGTGTCGACGAGCGGCGACATCGGCAAGCTGCGAATGCAGGGCAACCAGGTGTTCCGCCACGCGGTGGTGAATATCTCCGAGGCCGTGCTGGCCGCCGCCGCCGACGCTGGCGTGGATGTTGCCGACGTCGACTGGTTCATCCCCCACCAGGCGAACCAGCGGATCCTGGAGGGTGTGGCCAAGCGCCTGGGCATCGATCCCGCCAAGGTGGTGTCCACAGTGGCCACCCACGCCAACACCTCGGCCGCCTCGATTCCGCTGGCCATGGACCAGGCGATCGCCGACGGCCGGATCAAGCCAGGACAACTCTTGCTGCTCGAGGCGATGGGCGGTGGGCTGACCTGGGGCGCGTGCGTGGTCCGCCTTTAGGCGACCGGCCAATGCGCAGCTAGAAGTCTTTGACCTGATGCGACATTCACGTCAGAAAGAGGCGGACGAGAGTCCGGGGCAGGGGCGAGAATGAAGGGCGCGACAGTAACGCGGGCCGACCTGTGCGAGGCGGTCCATGAAGAAGTGGGCCTTACCCGCCAGGATTGCGGTGAACTGGTCGAGCGGGTGCTCGAACTGATGACCCAGGCCCTGGAAAAGGGCGAACAGGTCAAGCTTTCCGGATTCGGCGTATTCCAGGTCCGCGCCAAGCGCGCGCGCATGGGCCGCAATCCCAAGACCGGCGAGCCGGCGGCGATCGAACCCCGGCGCGTGATCGGCTTCCGCGCCTCCCAGGTCATGAAGGCGCGGGTCGACCGCGCCCTGTTGCGGTGAGGGCGCTCTAGCGCGTGGCCAAGGGCCCGGACGCCTTTCGGACGATATCCGAGGCTGCCGAAGAGCTGAACGTGCCCCAGCACGTGCTGCGATTCTGGGAGACCAAGTTCTCATTCATCCGCCCGATGAAGCGGGCCGGCGGCCGACGCTTCTACCGGCCGCAGGACGTCGCCATCCTGCGCGGCGTGCGCCGTCTGCTCTATGAGGACGGCTACACCATCAAGGGCGTGCAGCGGCTGCACCGCGAGGAGGGGCTGAAGCGCCTCGCCGCCGCCGGGCAGGGTGAGGCCGCGCCCTTGGCGTCTGCTGAAATGATTCTCGACCTTGAGGCCACGCCTGGCGAGGCGTTGGACGCCGGCTCGCGCGCACGCCTGAGCGAGGCGCTGGGGGCGCTGGAAGCGGCGCAGGCCAGGCTCGACGCCCTGCTGCGGCGCTGAGGCTGAGGACGCCCGCCCGTTTTAGCATTGCCGCGTTTTGCGCCCCTGCCTATAAGGGCCGGCCTCGCACAGAGGTGTCGGAGCG
>NZ_JAUYQL010000078.1 GCF_030697305.1 Phenylobacterium sp.
AAGACGTGCTTTGCAATGTCGATACCCACAGCATTCAAGTTCATGATGCGCTCCTTACGTGGACGGAGCTCATATTAGAAAACTCATCCACTTCTGACTCAACAGGCGATCCCTTGCGGGGGAGGCGTCCATTCCATTTCATTCGGCAAAAACACCCTGCGAGGACTGGACGCGGGCGGCGCTAGGCCGTCCCGCTATAGGACTGACCCCCTCCACGAGCAGGATGCTTTTGCCCATCACAGTTCCCCCCATGTGGGGCCACAAATTAAGCCCACGCCAGGGCTATAGAAATCGGTAACTCCCATCGTCGGCCAGGTACGTGACCTGCGCGTAAAACTTAACCGCCATGTGTGGTCCGGGAGTTGGCAGAAACGTCGCA
Source organism: Phenylobacterium sp. (assembly GCF_030697305.1). Classification (GTDB taxonomy): domain Bacteria; phylum Pseudomonadota; class Alphaproteobacteria; order Caulobacterales; family Caulobacteraceae; genus Phenylobacterium. The sequence goes on from NZ_JAUYQL010000078.1 coordinate 380, forward strand.
TTTAGTTTGCTTTCAAGCACTCCCGGATCACACATCGGCGGTGCGACTTTCTGCCGGTTCGTGCGCTGGTTGACAGCGCACTTTCCAGAGGGCGCGTTGCGTCCTCTGGAAAGTAAAGGAGGCTCGTTATGAGCAGGAATTTTGGTTTGGGATCGAGGGACATGTCCACGGCCGGACGGTTCGTTTTAAATGCGGCCGCGCGCGCCGGCACTTTGAGTTTTTCGACGGCAGGGACGAACGCGGGCCGATGGAGTCAGTTTGTAGGATGGGCAAAGGATCACGATGTGAAAAAGATGGAAAACGTAACGTCTGAGTTGGTCCGTGAATACGGACGTGAATTAGCCAGTCGAGTTAAAGCAGGAGAAATGGCGGATAGCACCGCTCAGAACCTAGTCAGTTCGGTAAATTCCGTTATGGGATTGGCCACCAAATGGAAATCCGTTTCACCGACCAAGGAATGCGGCATCGAGCAGCGAAGCATGGTCCGAGAGGATGCGCCTGGAGCGATGGACCGAGGCACATACGAACGCGCATTGCAAGCAGTCAAGGAAGAATTGGGACCGAAAGGCGGCGCGATCGTTGAATTGGCCCGCGAATTTGGCTTGCGCAGCAAAGAAGCAAGTCTGTTCGATGCTCGGACAGCTTGCCAAGAGGCCAAGGAGCGCGGCTACATCACGGTCAGCGAGGGAACAAAGGGCGGGCGCGAACGCGAAATCGAGATCCGCACACCAGAGCAGGCGGGCGCGCTCGTGCGGGCCGCCGAGGCGCAAGGCGATGACCGGGCCGTCATGCCAGCGGCGGAAAACTGGCAGTCCTGGCGAGAGGGGGAACTGCGGGACGTGCGCGAGCTGGTGGCCGAACACACGGGCGGCGGCCTGCACGACCTCCGGGCTGCGTATGCCTGCGAGCGGTACACAGGCATGACAGGGCACGCGGCACCATGCGCTGGGGGGCAGATCGCGGACAAGGGTGCCGATCGGGAAGCCCGTGAGGTGCTGGCTAAAGAATTGGGCCATGGTCGAATCGACGTGGTGAGCGAGTACGTCGGAGGTCGGAAATGAGCCTCCGTCACCAGGTCGAGCAGATCACCCACGGCTGGGCTGCGAGGGGAAATAAGGCGCATCGGCGTCGGCAGCGCGCCCATATGGACAAGTTTGCTGCGCACGCAGAGGCCGCAGGCGCGCGCGACGCGGGGCAAGTAGGGGATAGAACCGTAATTTCGTTTTGGAAGGCGCTACGGGCCGGGAAAGGCCTTTCCTTGGCAACACAAATGGATTACTGGCGCTCGATCAATGAGCTTTGGCAAATCTGGAGGAAGGTGGGGGAACCGCCGAAGCCGCGGGCATTGGTAACTGGAGAGCAAAAGGGGGGGAGCCGCCCCGAAGAGGGCGGGGGGGCGTAGCCCCACGGGGGGTCGGGGGACCGCAGGTCCCGCCGTTTGGGGCTGATCGCCCCCTGTGGGGGCAAACTTTTCGATGGCACTTAAAGTGCCGTACCGCAGAGCATTGAGTGGCTATCAATCTATCCACAGAAGTTGTGCCCTTTACTACCAGCAAAAATTAAAGGAAAACCGTAAAGGCAAAACCTATCGGTTTAGGGGGGGTGTGATTTATCGGAACTGAGGGGGGCGATCTATCGGGAAAATGCCAGGGGTGGGGGGGGGCATCTATCGGAGCCGGGGGGGGCGATCTAACGTGGATAAGTTGGCCATCCACAGGGGTCACGGTGGATAAGTTGGCACGCCTGGATGCTAGGACAGCCCCGGGCTAGGCTCCCAGAGGCTCCACTCGATGACCAGGGGGGGGGCGATTTATCGGAGTTCAGCTAGACCGATGGGCCGCCCTTGTACGGGATAGGCGGTGGCGACCCCAAGAGAAGCAAGCCGCCGGTGACTGCTTTCACCTTCGCCTGCGGGTAGACCGCCAGCACCTTCTTGAGAGCTGGCAAGAACTCCTTTTTAAAGTCCTTGTCTGGGTCTTTGCCCTTGTACTCCTGGGCGAACTGCTCTCGCAGCGCCTTCCAGTACAGCGTCACGCCTCGGCCCTCGATCCGATGCAGGCGATGGGCAAGCCAGCAATAGACGTCCAAGGCCAGCGCAGATCCCTTCAGCGCATGCAAGGCGCGATTGTCGAGAGGCACAGCGCTTTCGATCAAAGATCCGTAGTAGTCCTCAGAAAGCACCATGACGCCAGGCCATAGGGCGCGCTGCTGCGTCTCTCTGTTCGTCACCCAGGCATCGAACTGCTGCACCGGCTGGCCGTTGTAGGTACGGCCCTTGAACCCGAGCTGCATCCGACATGCCGCCATGGCGTGCATTTGCAGCCGCAAGGACTTGTAGTTGCCGCCCTGGTCGTCCATGCCCATGAGTCGGAGGAACTCGGCCGCACTATCCCCGATAGGGACTTCCCGCTCCTTGTTTCGCACCGCGTATGTCGAGACCCACGCCATGCCAAGCCTGGGCTTGGGGCCATACGGGATCGGCTGGAGCACTGGCCCCTTCCCTTCGTCTAGGTATCCGGCCTGAATGTTGATCCAGGCCGCGCCCGATTGCCGCATGAACTCGCGCCCCTCAACCTTGGAGCGAGGCAATCCGACCTGGCAAAGCACTGTGTGGGTGAACGCCATGTTCTCCCGCACCTCATCCGGCGTAGATGTGGCAATTTCGGTGGCCACGTCCAACAGCTTGCCGTCCTGCGCGGAGAGGATCAGCCCCCCCAGTTTGCCGTTCTTCGGTTCCTGGCTCATGGTCTTGGTCTCTTTAGCAGCAAAAAACGCAATTGCGTTTTTAAGTGTTTCCGTATTTCTGCAAAAGCAGCTCCCGCACTTCGTCAGCGATCTTGGTGCCGCGCATAGCGCACTGCGCCTTGATGACTCGATGCAACCCCTCGGTTATGTCGATGGTCAGGCGCTTCATCGGCTCAGGCTCGGTGCCGTTGCTGCGGCTTTCGACCCACACATCAGCGGCAGGCGGCGCGGGCTTGTTGGTCGGCTTGGTGCCAATCGAAACCTTCTTTGTGCTCATCGTGCGAACTCCATCAGTTCAGTCATCACGGCCTCAATCTCGGCCGCAGCAGGCCCGGCCTGGTCAATTTCATGCACAGCCAGCCCTTGGGCCGCTGCTTCGGCAAAGACGACGCGCTGGGTAATCGTGGCCACCAGCGAGGGCACCGGGTAAGCGGCCAGTGCTTCGCCCACATCGCGGCCAATCGCCGTATTTGCGATTTTACGATTAACCACAAACGCGGCTTTCAGTTTTTCTTTATAGACGCGTGCCTCCTCGATCAGCTTCACCACCTCGTCAGCCGCCCAAATGTCATAGGGCGATGGCTGCACCGGGATGAGCACCACGTCTGAGGCCATGATTGCCGACCTGGCTAGGTCGGTGACTCGCGGGGGGCCGTCGATGACGATGTGGTCATAGCCCTGGCCAACCTGGCTGATTTCCTTGTGGACGGTCGGCCTGGGCAGGCCCACCACCGAAAACAGCGGCTCCCCTTTGCGAGCCGCGGCCCAATCCAAGGCGCTCCCCTGGGGATCGGCGTCGATCAGCAGCACCCGCGCCCCTGTCTTGGCTAGGCTGGCCGCCAAATTCACGCTAAGGGTTGTCTTACCCACCCCGCCTTTCTGGTTCAAAAGACCGACGATCATATTTTTGTCCTTTTCTCTTTTGCGTTTTTGTAATTTTACGGAAAATCGCAAAATAGGCAAGGACTGGTGTCTATAAAATGAGTGTTTTTTAGACAACACGGCATTGGCGCTGTCTGCGCTCCATCGAGGGCGCATTGACTGACTGCAAAGCCGTCTGTAAAACAAAGTTCGTTAACCCACGGCCGGAACCGTTAAGCAGACAGCCCATGAAGATTGGCTATGCCCGAGTCTCCACAGAAGACCAGAACCTGGCGTTGCAGCGCGATGCGCTGAACGCGGCGGGGTGCGAACGGGTTTTCGAGGAAAAGGAAAGCGGGGCGAAGGCTGACAGGCCCGGCCTGGCTGAAGCTCGCGCATTTGCCCGGCCTGGCGATGTCCTGGTGGTGTGGCGCTTGGATCGGCTGGGGCGCTCACTGCCTGACCTGGTGCAGCTCGTTGGTGAGCTTGAAAAGGCCGGGATCGGCTTCGAGAGCCTGACCGAGAAGATCGAAACAGGCTCAGCAGCCGGGCGCCTGGTCTTCCACGTTTTCGCGGCTCTGGCTGAGTTCGAGCGAAACATCACGCGGGAGCGCACGCTTGCCGGGCTGGCAGCAGCTCGCGCCCGTGGTCGTTCTGGTGGACGGCCGGGGATTACGCCAGAGAAGAAGGCGGCGCTTGAGGCGCTGGCCAGCGACCCGGAGAAGCGACCGGGCGAAATTTGCAAGGCGCTCGGCATCAGCCGGGCGACGTTCTACAAGTACGCCCCCTGCCGTGGTGACTCGGCGCGGGTGGCCATTCGTCAAAGAAGCTAGGAGGCACAACAATGAGCAAGAAGCCGACATTGAAGCTGGTGCATGGGGCAGGGGGGCACCCACCCGGCCGCACTGTTGCCGATGACACAGCCAAGGGCCCGCAGAAGCTCGCCGAGAGTGGTCAGCGGCTGCTTGATCGGATGCTGGATGAAGGCGTCATTGAGGGCGACTCGCTGGCTGTTCTTCCATCGTTGCCGCGTGAGAGTGTCGATCTGTTCTTCACGTCGCCGCCCTATGCCGATGCACGGGCTTACAGCCGCATTCACCCTGACCGCTATGTCGAGTGGTTCTTGCCGTTCGCACGGGCGATGTATGACGCATCCAAGCCCAGCGGTAGCCTCATCATCAACATCAAGAACCGGGTGGCCAACCGGGGCCCTCTGAAGGGCCAGCGTCATCCCTACGTCTACCAGCTCGTGCTTGCCCTCCAAAACATGGGCTGGCGGTGGGTAGAGACCTACATCTGGGCGAAGCCCAACGCGGTGCCTGGCAAGTTCGGCCCAAGGACGAAAGACAGCTTCGAGTACGTCTATCACTTCGCACGCGGGAACAAGCCATTCTTTGACTTGAACGCGATCCGCGTCCCTTACAAGGCGGACGCATCGGAGATTGAGCGCAGGAAGAAGGACACGCTCGGCCGTCGCAGCACTGAGGCCGGATTCGGCCGCGACCGCACAAAGACCTACCTCTTGGGCGGTGCTGACCCCGGCAACGTGGTGGCGGTTTCTCAGACCTACAACCAGCACAAGGGCGTGGCGCACACAGCAGCGATGCCCGAGGGGCTGGCCGAGTTCTTCATCAAGGCCGCGTCCCCAGCCGGTGGCGTGGTGGTTGATCCGTTCGCTGGCGGTGCCACCACGGTGGTGGTCGGCCGTCGCCTCGGCCGCCAGGCCGCCGGCGTCGAGCTGCACGAGGATTTCGTGAAAGAGGGTCTGCGCCGCATCGCGGCTGACCTGGCCGACGACACACCTGGCCGCCTGGTCAACGCGATGGGGGCTTGATCGGTGACAGTTGAAGCAACCATTCAATCCATCCTCACGGCAGGAACCTGGACACAGCGCATTCAGCAAATTCGCCTGGTGCCCCAGCGCCACGGCACCGAGGATCACGGGACGATCTACGCGGCCGTGGCACGCGAGCTGTACATGCCGCACCTCGCGCCGGACTTCGCCTATATCCACGAATCACCGTTCTACGAGACGCCGCATTTCTTCGCTGCCTACGATGAGGCGGCCCGGCTGACGGAAGGCTTCACCCGTGTTTCTGAGGCAGAACTTCAAGCGACGTTGATCCAGTGCCCGTGCACGCTGTTGGTGTTCCGCACGCTGCTGGGTCTGACAAAAGACGAGTTCGCTCATTCCACGCTGTTGGCCGGTGGCCCTGACGAGCTGGCCCCGTTGTCAGCCTCGCAAATCGACACCCTGGAGCGTGGTGCTGTCGATGCCCAGCGCCCCAACACGGCGGCTGCGCTGGCCAAGGCCACGGCACAGGCTCAGGTGGCGGCAAAGACCATCGTCATGGCGATGGATGGGGAGCTGTTCGGCGATGCCCCGGCAGGGCTCAAGAGCAAGCAGCGCAAGCCCGACACGCAAGACGGCTGGGACAGTGTTCGCGCCTACGCGGCCAACGGCGTGCCCTTGCGCGTGTTCCTGCAGCAACGCCACTACGGCGGGGCGTTCCGCCAGGTGCTCGATGCCACGTCAACCCTGCGCGGCGACCTCATTGAGGACGCGGTAGAAGCTCTGTTCACCGCTCATGGTGTTTCGTTCATCCGCACCGGCAGCCACAACCAAGCCGACATTGCACGGCGGTTCGAGGTGCATGTGACGCCCGCGCCTGACTTCGTGGTGTTCGATCCGGCCGATGACAGTTTGAAAGCGATGCTCGAATGCAAGGGCACCAACAACGGCGGCACGGCTCGGGACAAAGCGCTTCGCTTCCGAAGCCTCAAGGCTGAATCGGTGCGCCTGGGTGGCATCCCGCTCATGGCGGTTCTTGGTGGGATCGGCTGGGCGCGGATCAATGACGCCTTGGGGCCTGTCGTGCGAGACACCGATGGGCGGGTCTTCACCCTGTCCACACTGGCATCCATGCTCGAAGTGGCACCATTCCCCGGCCTGGTCACGGTGAACCCTTGAAGCTCGGCGCGTACCTCAGAAGTCGTAATCCTCGGCACTAGGATTGCCGATCAGAATATCGGCAGAGAGCCGAACGCCCCGAAACAAGCGGATTTTTCGCCACCTCTTTTCTTTATGAGGAGGCCCCGAGTCTCAACAGTGGCGCGAAAATTCACAAATGCATTGACAATAGAAATGTGCATTTATAATTTCATATAGATTTAAAGTGGGGAAGCGATCATGGGTTTGAACTGGCGCGGTTTTTTTGTTTCGTTGCTGACGGGGGGATCTGATGCCCCGGCTGTCCGAGCATCAGAGGCACTCACACCCTCTCATTTGCCTGAGGCTGTTCGGGTTGAAGGCGGTGCAACCCCTTCTTTTCACAATGATGATGAGGAAACGGGTTTTGTAAAACCCATACACGCTTTGAGCAGTGTTAGCCCGGTGTGGGATGATGGGAGCGCTATGTTTGGCTCCGACGACAATCCATTGTTCGAATGAACCTCGTATAAAGCCCCAGGATTTGGGGCTTTTTTTATTGTGAATCAACGCCCAGGTGTCTTGGGCTTCTGGGCGGAGTCCGTGCCTGAAGACGAGCTTCCCTTGACTGAGGGTTTGGAAGTGGTAGGTGTCGAGGGTGGCGCAGGCGGTGCCATCCCACCCGAACTAGGGGTGGTCAGTTGAGGGCCATTGTCACCACCAAGGGTGGGAAGGGCCGCACTTCCAGCAGCCTCACTTGAAACGACCATATTTGTGGTTGTGGCTCCACGCGCAAAGCCCATCCTGAATATTTGAAGAGTCCCTGGTAATCAACAACCCGGTACTTCCACAAGTCGCCACTGGCAGTGATTCCTATATAATCTGGGTACCCTTGCAACGACTGTGTCGTTGTCGGCAGAGCGCTTGTGGTGCCTCTTTAAACGACCCCGCCTATATCTAGGTTTCGCTCTACATGGGCGACGCCCCAACCGGTACCCAACCCGGGTTTTTCAAGCGTCACCCCGAGGGGTGGTCCGCCTAATTTCATTGGCCCACGCCTGTGCGCGTGCCGCCAGCTTTACCCATCGTCTTCAACGAGATCGCGCCGTGCGTGATAGCTCGATTGCAGTGCGCGCGCTTGCGCGTGCATCTGCACATCGAGCTTCGCACGCGAGCGAAGCGAGCGAGCGATTGAGCGCAGCGAGCGAGCGATTGAGCGCAGCGAATGAAGTCCGCCAGGACTTCATTCGCCGCTCATTGGCCGCTCGTTAACCGATGCTCCCACCGGAGACGAAGCACCCGTCTCTGTGAGCACGCAAGTGCGCCACAGAGACGGGTGCGCAAACAGGCCCGCAGCCCAATGGCGGCGCGGGTTTCGGAGTTTTTCGATGCTACGAAAAACGACGATGAGCAAGTCTTGACCAACAAGTTGGCCAAGACATTTATATGGACGCCTCCTGTTTGGCAAGCCGTTCTTCGCGTGGCACCTGGCAGGTCGCAGTTTTATATTCGGCCTGATCACGGATCGATATCCCTGTGGGCCCTGATGGAACTCGCTGGCTGGCACCTCATTTCACTCACGGACTCAAAGTCCTGAACGTCTTTCAGGTTTAGTCAGCCACAGGTCCTACCTGACTACCATCACGTCTAACACTCGCCAAATTAGCAATTTCTCAAAAAATTTTGTCTGGGCTAGCTGGCAACTGGCCCTGGCAGGCAAGGCTGGCAGCTAACGTAGCCGCTCTGGTAAGTTCGCCCATGTGCAAGTAGCGCCCAGATAGTCCGAGCCATTTTGTTCGCTAGGGCCACGACGACTACGTTGGAAGGCCTTCGCTTTTGCAATTCTTCAAGCCATGTGGGTGGTACCTTCTGATGCAGCAGAACCGATCTGGCGCCGTGGATCAAAAGGGTTCTGAGGTATGTATCGCCTCTCTTGCTGATGCCCAGCAACTTGGTCTTCCCGCCGGTACCTGTCTGACCGGGGACCAGTCCGAGGAAGGCAGCAAATTCCCGCCCAGATTTGAATGCGTGAGGATTAGCCATCGTTGCCACAGCAGCGGTGGCGGTGAGAAGGCCGATACCTGGTATCGCAGCGATCACTTTGCAAGCCCGCTCTTCTTTCAGCCACTCTTTCAGTCGTTGCTCGATAGCCGAGATCTCCTCATCCAATCTGAGGATACGGCCCCATTGCTCACGCAATGACTCGATCAGACTGGCAGGGACTCGATCAGCCAATTTCTCCAGGATGGCAAGAATAGCTCGTTTTATGCCTGCGCGCCCAACACCCATTACCTCGCCAAATTCCGCGAGGAGGCCTCTCAGGCCGTTGATCTGCATCGTTCGAAACTTGATCAATTGTTGACGCATCCTGTGCAGAGCCAATATGCCCTGTTGGGCCTCGGTTTTGACTGAAACGCATTTCACAGGCTGCTGGACAGCCAACCAAATCGCTTTCGCGTCTGCGGCGTCGTTCTTGTTCCGAGTTACGAAGGCCTTGACCGTTTTGCCCGCCATGATCCGAACTTCATGGCCGAGCTCAATCAACTTGCGAGCCCAGTGTTGAGCACCTCCGCACGCCTCCATCCCAATGAGACAGCGCTCTCTGTTGGCAAAATGATGCAAAAGACTCGCTCGCTTGACTTGCTTATTGATGAGCTCACCCGACGACGGGTCTACCCAGCAAATTTGGAAGACGTGCTTTGCAATGTCGATACCCACAGCATTCAAGTTCATGATGCGCTCCTTACGTGGACGGAGCTCATATTAGAAAACTCATCCACTTCTGACTCAACAGGCGATCCCTTGCGGGGGAGGCGTCCATTCCATTTCA
>NZ_JAUYQL010000111.1 GCF_030697305.1 Phenylobacterium sp.
CGGAACTGGACGTTGAGCTGATCACCCCGATCGCCATGGACCAGGGCCTGCGCTTCGCGATCCGCGAAGGCGGCCGCACGGTGGGAGCCGGCGTGGTCTCCAAGATCGTCGAATAGGCCCACAAGCCCAAACGACCCGACCAAGGGGCCGCCGGAGACACCCTCCGGCGGCCCTTTTCGTCGGCCCATGGCCGCTTGCCCGCGATCGGCGTAGTCTGCCCGCTCATCCTTCGGGAGGCGCACATGCGCCAGTTGATCGCCGTCGCAGCCGCAGCCTTAGTGCTGGCGGGAGGCGCAGCTCGTGCGGACTCGGTCGAGATCAGGGACGCGGCGGCCCGCGTCGTGATCATCCCGGAGAACCGCCGCGACGTGCGGGTCGAGGTGATGTCGCGCAATCCCCGACTGCCGCTCACCATACGCACCGCCAAGGGCCGAACCCTCGTCGATGGGAATCTCGACCGCCGTATCCGCGACTGCCACGAGCGCGACGGCGCGATGATCGTCGACGTGGGCGGCGTAGGACCTGTGCGCTATGCCGACCTGCCCCAGGTGGTCATCCGCACGCCCATGGATGTCGCTGTGAGCGCCGGCGGCGCGGTGTTCGGCGACGTCGGCCGTTCGGCCAGCCTGTCGCTAGCCAGCGCCGGCTGTGGTCGCTGGACGATCGCCAACGTGCGCGGCGTGCTGAAGCTGGACCAGGCTGGGTCCGGAGAGATCCGCGCCGGCGGCGCAGCCTCCGCCCGCATTCGCGGGGCAGGGAGCGGCGACATCCAGGCCGGAGCGGTCCGCGGCCCGCTCAGCGTCGACCTGGCGGGATCAGGCGATATCGCTGCCGACGCGGTCCAAGGCGCCTTGAAGGTCAATGTGGCGGGGTCGGGCGACGTCGACGTGCCTGCCGGCGAGGTAGCGGAGATGGACGCGGTCATCGCTGGCTCGGGCGACGTGCGATTCGGCGGCGTGGCCGCCCGGCTGAAGGCGCGAATCGCCGGCTCCGGCGATGTGGTGGTGCGCCGCGTCACCGGCCGGGTCGACAAGACTGTGATGGGATCCGGGGCCGTCCGGATAGGCTGAGACGACGCATCGCGCCGGCCGAGGCTGGTTTCCGGGCTGTTCCGGCGAACTTGAGCACCGTGCTAGCCAAGTGAGGAAGATGTTCGGTGCGGGACGCGGTCGCTGGGCTTGACCTCACGCCGACCAGCGCGTATTGACCCGCCTCCTGTTGGACCGGCCGTAACCTCTGGGTTAGACGCGGTTCGCAGAACGACCCGAGGCAGTGTTCTACAACCAGTGTTTCGGGGAAGGGCCCTCGCAGTTCCGCGCGGGCCATTGTCGTTTTTGCGGACTTCGCGTTCTGGATCGTCGAAAGACGGTTCGGGTTCAGGTCTTTGAAATGGTCAAAGTCACGCGGGCGCCCCGCCGTCTGTAGGGAAACGAATAGAGCGATATGGATCGTCAGAACATCCGCATCCGGCTCAAGGCCTTCGATCACCGCGTGCTGGATCATTCCACCCGCGAGATCGTCAATACGGCCAAGCGCACCGGCGCGACCGTGCGGGGACCTATTCCCCTGCCCACCCGCATTGAAAAATTCACCGTCAACCGCTCGCCGCACATCGACAAGAAGTCGCGCGAGCAGTTTGAAATCCGCACGCATAAACGCGTGCTCGATATCGTCGACCCCACCCCGCAGACCGTGGACGCGCTGATGAAGCTCGACCTGTCCGCCGGCGTGGACGTCGAGATCAAGCTGTAGGGGGATCGGTCGATGCGTACCGGCGTGATCGCCAAGAAACTGGGCATGGCGCGCTTCTTCGATGAAGCAGGCAGCCACGTACCCGTCACCGTGCTCAGCCTCGAGGGCTGCCAGGTCACGGGTCAGCGGACCCAGGAAAAAGACGGCTATGTCGCGCTCCAGCTCGGAGCCGGCGCCAAGAAGCCGAAGAACACCTCAAAGGCCATGCGCGGACACTTCGCCAAGGCCGAGGTCGAGCCCAAGCACAAGATCGTCGAGTTCCGGGTGTCGGAAGACAACCTGATCGACGTGGGCGCCGAGTTCACCGCCGACCACTATGTCCCCGGTCAGAAGATCGACGTCACGGGGACCACGGTCGGCAAGGGCTTCGCCGGGGCCATGAAGCGCTGGAACTTCGGCGGCATGCGCGCCACCCACGGGGTGTCGGTGTCCCACCGGGCGCACGGCTCCACCGGCCAGCGCCAGGATCCGGGCAAGACCTTCAAGGGCAAGAAGATGGCTGGCCATCTCGGCCAGGAGACGGTGACCACCCTCAACCTGACCGTCTGGCGCATCGACACCGAGCGCGGCCTGATCCTGGTCCGTGGCGCGGTGCCTGGCACCGAAGGCTCCTACGTCAAGATCCGCGACGCGATCAAGGTCGCGCCGCACGCCGATGCGCCGAAGCCCGGCGCGTTCCGCAAGGCCGGCCAGGCCGCCGCTGCGCCCGTCGCGGCTGAAGAGCCTGCCGCCGACGAAGCGCCGCAAGCCGGGGGCGAAGACCAATGAAACTGGACGTCATCAAACTGGACGGCGCCTCGGGCGGTTCGATCGAGCTCCCGGACGACATCTTCGGCATCGACGAGATCCGCGGCGACATCCTGCAGCGCTGCGTCACCTGGCAGCTCGCCAAGCGTCGCGCCGGCACCCACAAGGTGCAGGTCCGCAATGAAGTCTCGCGGACCGGCACGAAGATGTACAAGCAGAAGGGCACCGGCGGCGCCCGTCACGGTTCGCGCCGTGCGGCTCAGTTCGTCGGCGGCGCCCGCGCCCACGGCCCTGTGGTCCGCAGCCACGCCTTCGACCTGCCCAAGAAGGTCCGTGCGCTGGCGCTTCGCCACGCCCTGTCCTCCAAGGCCAAGTCGGGCTCGCTGGTCATCGTCGACAGCGTCGTCCTCGCCGATCCCAAGACCGCGGGCCTTCGCGCCCAGCTCGGCAAGATCGGCCTGACCAACGCGCTGGTGATCGCTGGCGTCGAGGTGGACGGCAACTTCAAGCTGGCCGCCCGCAACATCCCCAACGTGGACGTGCTGCCGAGCGCCGGCCTGAACGTCTATGACGTGCTGCGCCGCCACACCCTGGTGCTGACCCGCGATGCGGTTGAAGCGATCCAGGCGCGGCTCGCCCAGAAGGAGGCCGCGTAATGGCTGAGCCCACCGCCCGCCACTACGACACGATCCTGTCGCCGGTGATCACCGAGAAGGCCACGCTGCTCTCCGAGCAGAACAAGGTGGTGTTCCGCGTGGCCGACGACGCCTCGAAGGTCGAAATCGCCGCCGCCGTCGAAGCGCTGTTCAAGGTCAACGTGACCAAGGTCAACACTCTGGTGACCAAGGGCAAGACCAAGCGCTTTAAGGGCCGCCCGGGCCGTCGCCCGGACGTCAAGAACGCCGTCGTGACCCTGGCCGATGGCCAGTCGATCGACATCACCACGGGGCTCTGATCCGATGGCCTTGAAACAATTCAATCCGACCTCGCCGTCGCGTCGCGCGCTGGTGCTGGTCGACCGCTCGGAACTGCACAAGGGCAGGCCCGAGAAGTCCCTCGTCGAGGGTCTGAACAAGAAGGGCGGCCGGGGCGGCGGCGGACGCATCGCAGTGCGTTTCCGTGGCGGCGGCGCCAAGCGCCTCTATCGCATCGTCGACTTCAAGCGTCGCAAGTTCGACGTCACCGGCGTCGTCGAGCGGCTGGAGTACGACCCCAACCGCACCGCGTTCATCGCGCTGATCAAGTACGCTGACGGCGAGCTGGCCTACATCCTGGCTCCGCAGCGCCTGAAGGCCGGCGACGAAGTGCTGGCGGCCGAGAAGACCGACGTGAAGCCCGGCAACGCCATGCCGCTGCGCGCCATGCCGATCGGCACGATCATCCATAATATCGAGCTGAAGCCCCTGAAGGGCGGCCAGGTCGCCCGTTCGGCTGGCGCCTACGCCCAGCTGGTCGGCCGTGACGCGGGCTACGCCCAGATCCGGCTGAACTCCGGCGAACTGCGCATGGTGCAGGACAGCTGCATGGCCACGGTCGGCGCGGTCTCCAACCAGGACCATATGAACGAGGTTCTGGGCAAGGCCGGCCGCTCGCGCCACAAGGGTCGTCGCCCGCACGTTCGCGGTGTCGCCATGAACCCGATCGATCACCCGCACGGCGGCGGCGAAGGCCGCACCTCGGGCGGCCGCCACCCGGTCACCCCGTGGGGCAAGCCGACCAAGGGCCGCAAGACCCGCACCAACAAGACGACGGACAAGTTCATCATCCGTTCGCGTCACGCCAGGAAGGCTCGCTAAGGCATGACCCGCTCTGTCTGGAAAGGCCCGTTTGTCGACGGTTATCTGCTGAAGAAGGCGGAAACCGCGCAAGGCTCAGGCCGCAAGGATGTGATCAAGACCTGGTCGCGTCGCTCCACCATCATGCCGCAGTTCGTGGGCCTGACGTTCGGCGTCCACAACGGCCAAAAGCATGTCCCCGTGTCGGTGAGTGAAGACATGGTCGGCATGAAGCTCGGCGAATTCGCGCCGACCCGGTACTTCCCGGGCCACGCCGCCGACAAGAAGGCCAAGAGGAAGTAGCATGGCCAAGCAAGCCAAAGAGCGTCGGCAAAAGCCGTCCGAGGCGATGGCCAAGGTGCGCACGCTGCGCATCAGCCCTCGCAAGCTGAACCTGGTCGCGCAGTCTATCCGCGGCCTGAAGGTGCAGCGCGCCCTGAACGAGCTGGAATTCAGCTCCAAGCGCATCGCCCGCGATGTGCGCAAGGCGCTCTACTCGGCGATCTCCAACGCCGAGAACAACCACAACCTGGACATCGACAGCCTGGTCGTCGTCGAGGCCTACGTGGGCAAGAACCTGGTGATGAAGCGCTTCTCCGCCCGTGCTCGCGGCCGCGCTTCGCGCATCGAAAAGCCGTTCTCCGAGATCACCATCGTGGTCCGCGAATTGGGTGAGGCCGCCTGATGGGTCAGAAAGTCAATCCGGTCGGGCTTCGCCTCGGCATCAACCGCACCTGGGACAGCCGTTGGTTCGCCGACGGCTCGGACTACGGCCGCCTGCTCCACGAGGACATCAAGGTCCGCCGCGAGCTGAAGAAGCGTCTGTATCAGGCCGGCGTCTCGCGGATCATCATCGAGCGTCCGCACAAGAAGTGCCGCGTGACCATCTATGCCGCACGCCCCGGCGTGATCATCGGCAAGAAGGGCGCGGACATCGACAAGCTGCGCAAGGATCTGTCGGCGCTGACCGAGGGCGAGGTTCATCTGAACATCGTCGAGATCCGCAAGCCCGAGACCGACGCTCAACTGATCGCCGAGAACATCGCCCAACAACTGGAACGCCGCGTGGCCTTCCGTCGGGCGATGAAGCGTTCGATGCAGAGCGCCATGCGCCTCGGCGCCAAGGGCGTCCGGATCAACGTCTCCGGTCGTCTGGGCGGCGCGGAAATCGCGCGGATGGAATGGTATCGCGAAGGCCGCGTGCCGCTGCA
>NZ_JAUYQL010000121.1 GCF_030697305.1 Phenylobacterium sp.
TGGCGGCGAACTTGGCGATCGGAAAGCCGGTGGCTTTGGACGCAAGCGCCGAGGAGCGCGACACGCGCGGGTTCATCTCGATGACCGAGAGGCGCCCGTCGCGCGGGTTCACGGCAAACTGCACGTTGCTGCCGCCGGTCTCGACGCCGATCTCGCGCAGCACCGCGATCGAGGCGGCGCGCATGCGCTGGTATTCCTTGTCGGTCAGGGTCAGGGCCGGAGCGACGGTGATCGAGTCGCCGGTGTGTACGCCCATCGGGTCGATGTTCTCGATGGAGCAGACGATGATGCAGTTGTCCGCCTTGTCGCGGACGACCTCCATCTCGTACTCTTTCCAGCCCAGCACGCTCTCCTCGATCAGCACCTCGGTGGTCGGCGACAGGTCCAGGCCGCGTTCGACGATCTCGCGGAATTCCTCAAGGTTGTAGGCGATGCCGCCGCCAGTGCCCGCCAGCGTGAAAGACGGGCGTACGATCGCCGGCAGGCCCACGAATTCGAGGCCTTCCAGCGCTTCGTCCATCGTGTGGGCGGCCTTGGACTTCGGGCTCTCGAGGCCCAGGTGGTCCATGGCGTTTCGGAATTTCTGCCGGTCCTCGGCCTTGTCGATGACGTCGGCCCGCGCGCCGATCATCTCCACGCCGTAGCGGGCCAGCGCGCCGGAGGCCTCCAGCGCCAGAGCGGTGTTCAACGCGGTCTGGCCGCCCATGGTCGGCAGCAGGGCGTCGGGGCGCTCCTTCTCGATGATCTTCTCGACCATCTCAGGGGTGATCGGCTCGATGTAGGTGGCGTCGGCGACGTCCGGGTCGGTCATGATCGTCGCCGGATTGGAGTTGACCAGCACGATCCGGTAGCCCTCGGCGCGCAGCGCCTTGCAGGCCTGGACGCCGGAATAGTCGAACTCGCAGGCCTGGCCGATGATGATGGGACCGGCGCCGATGATCAGGATGGACTTGATGTCCGTGCGTTTGGGCATCTCGTTCTCTCGTCTCTCGCGCGCCAAGGCCGGTCCGCGCGGGTGTTCGCGCGGCCGTTCAGCGACTGGAATGCAGGCTAAGGCGCCCGTTTAGAGAGGGAGTCGGATGCGCGCAAGGCGCACGCCCAAGCGTGCCGAATAAGAAAAGGGCCGATCCATGCGGATCGGCCTGGTGTGGCGCATAAGAAAAGGGCCGATCCGTTCGGATCGGCCCCGGTCGTCGTAGTCGCAGGCGGCCCAGTGAGCCGCCGCGGGGACCTTAGGCTTGGAGCTGACCCGCGGAGGTCTTGCCGCTGCGGGGGTCGCGCTCGAGTTCGTAGGTGACCTTTTGGCCTTCGTTCAGCGAACGAAGCCCGGCGCGTTCCACGGCCGAGATGTGCACGAAGACGTCGGCGCCGCCTTCATCGGGCTGGATGAAACCGTAGCCCTTTTGGCCGTTGAACCATTTCACAGTGCCGGTAGACATAGAGATCTCAATTCCTTTAGTGGTCGTTTCGAACCGGCCAAGCATTCGCGCGGCCGATCAAAGTTCGAGGGGGTCGGGAGGCAGGTCCGGCGTCCTGAAGAGCGGACACGGAAAGACGGCCGAACCTATCGAGTTCGATGCGCCGATCCTATGTCGATTTCCAGGTCCGTGCAATCAGCAAAGAAAAATGCCAAAATCCATGAAACCGGCCGTTACCCTAGCCGTATTGCCCTAGGCGCGAGGGACGCGCGCAGCCTGCAGGAGACCCTGATGAGCCTTGTCGAAAAGATTCCCGAGATGACGGACCAAGACGTCATCAACCTGCTGGCCAATGCTCGCCGTCTCGCCGAATCCGGCACTGACAAGCAACGCGCGCAGGCCGGCGAGCTGCTGCCCGCCCTGGAAGAAGCCGCCACCGCCCGTCACGCCGCCAAGCTTGAAGCCGCCGCCGCCAAGCGCGCCGCGATGCGCAAGCCGCGCAAGGTCCCCGTGGCCGCCGCCGCGGTCTGATCGTCCCGCCGCCTCGCGGGTCGTTAACCCGCGAACAGAGCACTGAACGCCCCCACAAGAGACCCCGACTTTGGCCGCCGATCCTTTGGTCGAGATGATGTCGCAGGTCGCCGCTGGCGACCGCGCGGCGCTCCGCCGACTCTATGAAGCGACCTCCGCGAAGCTTTTCGGTGTCTGCCTTCGTATCCTCTCAGACAGGAGCGAATGCGAAGACGTGCTGCAGGAAGTTTACCTCACCATCTGGCGCCGCGCCGACGGCTTTGAGCCCGCAAAGGGCGGCGCCATCGCGTGGATGTCGCGGATCGCCCGCAACCGGGCGATCGACCGGCTGCGGGCGCGCGGGCCGTTGGCCGGCGCCATCGACGTCAGCGAGATCGAGATCGAGGATACCGCGCCCCGCGCCGAGGCGCTGATGGAGGCCGCTCAGGACCGCGGCCGGCTGGGCGACTGCCTGGAGGAGTTGGACCCGCGCACTCGCGGCGTCATCCGCACGGCGTTCTTCGAAGGCGTCACCTATGAGGCGCTGGCGCACAGCCTGGAGCAGCCGCTCGGCACCGTTAAGAGCTGGATCCGCCGCGGGCTGCTCAAGCTCAGGGTGTGTCTCGAGCCATGAGCGAAGCCCCCGAACTCCCGTCCGACGAGGCGCTGGCGGCGGAACACGCAATCGGCCTGCTGTCCGCTGCCGAGCGGGCCCAAGCCGAGCGGCGGATGGCCGTCGATCCTGGCTTCGCCGCGCACGTCGAGGCATGGGAAGCTAGGCTTGCGCCGTTGCTGGACGAGATCGACCCGGTAGCCCCGCCGGCCTCGGTGTGGCCGCGCATCGAGGCGCGCCTGCCGGCCAACGACGATACTGTCATGCTGAAGAAGCGGGTTTCCTTCTGGCGCGGCGCGGCCGCGGGCTCCCTGGGCCTGGCCGCGGCCAGTGTCGCGGTCGCGGTGATGCTGGCGACGCGTCCGCCGACCCTGATCGCGCCGCCAGAGCCGGCGCCGCTGCTCAACGCCAGTCTGAAGGGCGACGCCGGGATAACGCCGCTGTTTGTCGCGGCCTACGACCCCGACCGCAAGGCGCTGATCATAACCTCGCTGGTGCCGCCGGGCGCCGACCCTGTCCACGTCCACCAACTGTGGCTGATCCCCGCGGACGGCAAGCCGCGCTCGCTGGGCATGGTCGAGCCCGGCCGCTCGCGCGCCATGCCGATGCCCGGCGACATGGCGCCGATGATCGCCGAAGGCGCGACGCTCGCGGTCTCGGTCGAGGCGCCGGGCGGCTCGACGAATCCTGACGGACCGACCGGTCCGATCGCCGCCAAGGGCGCGCTCGCGAAGATCTGAGCGCGCGCGCATCCGTCACGCGTCCTTCCGCGTAGCTTCTCCGTCGCCGTTCGGCGCCCTGAGAAACACGAAGGAAGCCTTTGATGTCAAAAATGAAAATGGCCGCGATGGCCAGCGCCGCACTATGCCTCGGCCTGTCCGGCGCGGCCCAGGCCGCGCCCGCCCTGGCCGAAGCCTCGGTGATGGTCGGCGGCGCCGCGATGTACCCGACGAAGACGATCGTCGCCAACGCGGTCAACTCCAAGGACCACACGACACTTGTGGCCGCGGTCAAGGCGGCGGGCCTCGTCGACACCCTGTCCGGCCCTGGACCCTTCACAGTGTTCGCGCCGACCAATGCGGCGTTCGCCGCACTGCCCGCTGGCGCAGTCGACAACCTGCTGAAGCCCGCGAACAAGCCGGCGCTGGTCAAGGTGCTCACCTATCACGTCGTCTCGGGTCGCCTGACCGCCCAGGATCTCGCCGCCAAGGTGGACGCCAGCGGCGGAAAGGCGATGCTGAAGACTGTGGAGGGCGAGGATCTGACGCTCAGCCGCAAGGACGGCGCGATCTGGGTGTGGGACGCCAAGGGCGGCTCGGCTCAGGTGACCATCGCCGATGTGCTTCAGTCGAACGGGGTCATCCACGTGGTCGACAAGGTGCTGATGCCCTAGCGGCCGTCGCTACTTCCCCCGGTCCATGAAGCCGGCGAACCGCTCGAACAGATAGAGCGAGTCCGTCGGGCCGGGGGAGGCCTCAGGGTGGTGCTGGACGGAGAACACCGGCCGGTCCTTCAGCGCGATGCCGGCGTTGGTGCCGTCGAACAGCGAGACATGGGTCTCCATCACCGGCGCCGGAAGGCTGTCGCGGTCGACGGTGAAGCCATGGTTCATCGAGACGATCTCGACCTTGCCGGTGGTCAGGTCCTTCACCGGGTGGTTCGCGCCGTGGTGGCCCTGATCCATCTTCACGGTCCGGGCGCCGAGGGCCAGCGACAGAAGCTGATGGCCCAGGCAGATGCCGAACACCGGGGTGCCGCTGTCGACCAGCGCGCGGATCTGCGGCACGGCGTATTCGCCGGTGGCGGCGGGGTCGCCGGGTCCGTTGGAAAGCAGGACGCCGTCGGGCTTGCGCGCGAGGATGTCTGCGGCCGAGGTCGAGGCGGGGACCACCGTCACCCGCGCGCCGATCGATGTCAGGGCGCGCAGGATGTTTCGCTTCACGCCGTAGTCCAGGACCACCACTTCGTAGCGCGGCGCGTCCTGTTTCGCGTAGCCGTCCGGCCAGGTCCACAGGCCCTCGTCGTAGACGAACGGCTGCAGGCATGACGCATCCTTGGCGAGGTCGAGGCCGACCAGGCCGCTCCAGGCGCGGGCCTCGGCGACCAGGGCGTCGAGATCGAAGGCGCCTTCGGGGGAGTGGGCGATCACCGCGTGCGGCATGCCGGTTTCGCGGATTCGGCGGGTGAGGGCGCGGGTGTCGACGCCGGCCAGGCCCACGACGCCGCGCCGCCTCATCCAGCCGTCGAGGTCGCTGGCCGCGCGCCAGTTGGCCGCCGGCGTCGGCAGGTCGCGGAACACCGCGCCGCGCGCCGAGGTCTCGGCAGCGCCCGACACCTGCTCCACGTCCTCCAGGTTGACGCCCACATTGCCCACGTGGGGGAAGGTGAAGGCGACGATCTGGGCCATGTAGGAGGGGTCGGTAAGGATCTCCTGGTAGCCGGTCATGGCGGTGTTGAAGCAGACTTCGCCCACCGCGTGGCCGACCGCGCCGACGCCGTAGCCCTGCAGGATGGTCCCGTCGGCGAGGGCCAGCACGCCAGTCACCCCAGGCAGAAGGTCGCGGCTCATGGCAGATCTCCGTGTGGGGCGAGGGCGGCGTCGCTCAGGCGGCGGCTCGAGTTTGAACCCGCCCGCCGTGCAAACGGCCGCGTAGGTAGTGACTCGTCCGGGTCGGGTCAATCATAGGGATTTTTTGCGGGGTTTTTCGCCGGGGGTTCGCGCCCGGCTCAGCGGAGACCCGCGCTCAGGCCTCGGCAGGTTCGTCCAGGGCGACGGCGATGGCGGCAATCAGCTCCTCGGCGCCGATCGGCTTGCCGATGTGGCCGTCGGCGCCGGCCGCGGCGCTCGCCAGGCGGTCGTCTGGCGAGGTGTTGGCCGAGAGCACGATGATCGGAGTGCGCGCACGGCCGCCCTGGGCCTCTTCGGCGCGGATCGCGCGGATCGCCTCCAGACCGTCCATCACCGGCATGCGCAGGTCCATCAGCACCACGTCGTAGCGCCCGGCGCGCCAGGCCTCGAGCGCCTGGGCGCCGTCCTCGACGCTGGTCACCGCGGCCTCGGCGGCGGCCAGCATCAGCTCGATCACCTTGCGGTTGGTGGGATTGTCGTCGGCGGCCAACACGCTGACCGCCGATGAGCCGGGGCCGGCAAGGTGCGGCTCGCCCGCCGGCGCGAATTCGGCGTCGCCGTAGTCGAGCAGGCCGCTGACCAGCCGATCGAGCTGGGTGGCGGAGGCCTGGATCTCGGCCAGCAGCCCCTGCTGATTGGCGTTGAGTCCCGTCGCCTGCAGCGCCTGGGCCAGACCCAGCACGCCGTTCAACGGGGTCCGCAGCTCGTGGCTCATGTCGGCCAGGAACTCGCTCTTGGCGCGGTTAGCGGCCTCTGCATGGGCCAGCGCGTGCTCCAGCGCCTCCGCCTGTTGCTTGAGCTCGGTGATGTCGACCCGGAGGCCGATGACGCCGCCGTCGCTGGTGCGGCGCTCCTCGATCATCAGCCAGCGTCCATCGGCGACGCGTTGCTCGTGGCGCGCGCCGGTGGGGTTCTGGAGTTTGGCCAGGCGCTCGGCCAGCCACTCGGCCTCGCGGCCTATGGCGTCGGGATAATCGCCGCGCTCGACGCCGACGCGCAGCGTGTCGGCGAGCCGCTCGCCGGGGCGGAAAAGGTCGGCGGAGCGGTGGTAGATCTCGGCGTAGCGCTTGTTCCAAAGGATGTAGCGTCCGTCACGGTCCAGGAAGACGACGCCTTCCGGGATGGCTTCGATGGCGTCGCGCAGGCGGTCGCGGGCCAATTGAGCGTCGCTCTCGGCGCGCGCTAACGCGGAGCCCGCGAGGTGGCGCGCGATACAACGTCCCCAGGCGCCGATCCCACGCTTCGCCATGCCTGCCTCGTCCCGCCCATAGTCCTGCAAGGTCCCCCGCACCGCTGTCGGCGTCATGGGCGGGCGAGGGTCCCAGGGCGCCGAAACGCCCGGGCGCCAAAAGTTTCGGCGGCGACTGCCTGTCTTACGATCATGTCCAGAGACGCCAAGCGCCGGGCCGCGACTCTGGGCTGCGCGACTCACCTCTGCGCTCACGCTATGCTGGCCTTGATGCGCTTCGACGAACGCTTCCTCGACGAGATCAAATCGCGCCTGCGGCCGTCCGACGTGATCGGCCGCACGGTGAAACTGCGTCGCCAAGGGCGTGAGTACGTCGGCCTGTCGCCGTTCACCAAGGAGAAGACGCCGTCGTTCTACGTGAACGACGACAAGGGCCAGTTCTTCGACTTCTCGTCCGGCAAGAACGGCGACCTGATCACCTTCCTGCAGGAGACCGAGCGGCTGTCGTTCGCCGAAGCCGTCGAGCGGCTGGCCGCCGAGGCCGGCGTGCCGCTGCCCGCCGTCGATCCCCACGCCGCCGAGCAGGAGAAGAAGCGCCTTGGCCTGGGGGAATGGCTGGAGACCGCCGCCCAGTGGTTCGAGGCCGAGCTACGCCGTCCGGTGGGCCAAGCAGCGCGCGAGTATCTGGAAAGGCGCGGCCTGCCGCAGGCCGACTGGGCGCGGTTCCGCCTTGGCTTCGCGCCCGGCGGCCGCACGGCGCTGAAGGACTATCTGATCACCAAGGGCGCGCGGCCGGGCGAACTGGTGGACGCCGGCCTGCTGATCGCGCCGGAGGAGGGCGGCCAGTCCTATGACCGGTTCCGCGACCGGATCATTTTCCCGATCGCCGATGCTCGCGGCCGGGTGGTCTCGTTCGGCGGCCGGGCGATGGATCCGCAGGCTCGCGCCAAATACCTGAACGGCCCGGAGACCGCACTCTTCCACAAGTCCAGCATGCTCTACGGCCTGGGCGAGGCGCGGAAGATCCTAGCCGCCGACGCGGGCGCCGCCGGCGGACCGCTGATCGTGGTCGAGGGCTATATGGACGCCATCGCCTGCCAGCGCGCCGGCTTGGCGGCGGTGGCCCCGATGGGCACCGCGCTCACCGAAGAACAGATGGGCCAGCTTTGGCGCCATCACCCCGAGCCGATCCTGTGCTTCGACGGCGACCGCGCAGGACGCCAGGCGGCCTGGCGCGCGATCGATCGGGCCCTGCCATTACTGCAGCCCGGCAAGAGTTTCCGCTTCGCTCTGGTCGAGGGCGGCAAGGATCCCGACGAGGTGCTGCGCGAGCAGGGGGCCGCGGCGTTGCGCCAGCAGCTCTCGCAGTCGACGCCGTTCGTCGACGCCCTGTTCACCCGCGAGCGCGACCTGGAGACCCTCGACACGCCCGAACGACGGGCGGGTCTGCGTGGTCGGTTGATGCACGCCGCGGCCGCCATCGCCGACAAGGACCTGGCCCAGGCCTACCGTGACGACCTGCGCCAGCGGCTGGATGCGCTGTTCGCGCCGCCGCCATCCGCCGCACCGGCCTACGCCTCGCGGCCAGGGCAGGGGAATGGCGGGCGCTGGCGGAACGGACGCGGCGCGCCGGCGCCCTGGGTTTCGCCGACGCCGACCGCCGAAGGCAGGGCTGCGGCGAAAAGCCTCGCCGCGGGACCCGAGGCTTTGCCGGCCGCCCTGGCCCACTACGCCGTGGCCGATCCCGCCGTGCTGGACGACCATCTGGAGGACGCGTTCACCGCTGAAGGCTTCGGCGATCCGGCGCTTTCGCGCCTAACTCAGGAACTTCTCCGCGCAAAGCTGGAGGCGGAGCACCTTGACTCTGCTCTCCTCGCGCGCCATCTGGCGTCATGCGGGTTTAGTACGCTGCTGACAGACATCGATCGGGCCGCCGCGGCATCGGGCGCGCCCTTCCTCAAGGAAGATGTTTCCCTCGAAGCGGCTAGATCACAGTGGTCGCACGCCTTCACCGCAATGACGCGGTTGGCTGCGCTTGAGGAGTCCCTGGCCGCCGCCAAGCGCGATCTTGGCGGCATTAGCGCCGGTGCGACCGATCTCATGCGCTTGAAGGGCGAACGTGACGCACTGAAGCGTGCGATCAGAACGGGAACGTTTTGGGTGGATTCGGAGTCGTGAGCCTTCACGGCGCCGGCCGCGCTCACATTAACCACGATCGGCCCAGGTCTTGCAGGGAGACCCGGAGCGATTTCGGAGACGTCGATGAGCACTACTACGGCTGAAGCCGAGACCACCGAAACCCAAGGCGGAGACGGGCCTCTGCTCGATCTTACCGATGCGGCGGTCAAGAAGTTCATCAAGCAGGCGAAGGCCCGCGGCTACGTCACGATGGACGAGCTGAACAAGGTGCTGCCCAGCGAGGAAGTCACCTCCGAGGCCATCGAAGACACGCTGGCGATGCTGTCCGAGATGGGCGTCAACGTCGTCGAGGCCGAGGAAGACGCCGAGGGCGGCGAGATCGCGGTCCGCGAAGAGACCCAAGTCGTCGAGACGGCCAAGGAAGCCACATACGACCGCACCGACGACCCCGTGCGTATGTACCTGCGCGAGATGGGCTCGGTCGAACTGCTGTCGCGCGAAGGCGAAATCGCCATCGCCAAGCGGATCGAAGCCGGCCGCGACACCATGATCCGGGGCCTTTGTGAAAGCGCCCTGACCTTCGAAGCGATCATGGTCTGGCGCGAAGAGCTGGGCTCGGGCCGCATCCTGCTGCGTGAAGTGATCGACCTCGAACAGACCTACGGCGGCGTCAACGCCGCGGCCGCCGAGGCGCTGGTCGTGCCGGGCGCCGAACCCGAGGCCGAGGAAGAAGCTTCGCCTGAGGTCAGCGAAGATGGTGAGGCGATCGCCAAGGCCGAAGGCGACGACGAAGACGATTTCGACGACGGCGCAGGTCCGACGATCAGCGCGATGGAAGGCGAACTGCGAGAAGGCGTCATGGCGACCCTCGACGCCATCGCCGTCGAGTTCGAAGCGTTCCGGGCGCTGCAGGAGCGCCTCGTCGCCCAGCGCCTGAAGGGCCAGGACCTGGCCACCGCCGACCGCAAGGCCTATGAGGCCGCGTCGCTGGCCATCGTTCTGCACCTCAAGACGCTGAAACTGAACAACAACCGCATCGAGGCGCTGGTCGAGCAGCTCTATGCGATCAACAAGCGCCTGATGGCCCTGGAAGGCCGCCTGCTGCGGCTGGCCGACAGCTACGGCATCTCGCGGCTGGAGTTCCTGAAGGCCTATTTCGGCGCCGAGATGTCTCCCGACTGGGGCGACAAGGTGAAGGCGCTGGGTGTGCGCTGGACCAAGTTCGTCGAGAACGACGGCTCGCAGATCGGCGACATCCGCCACGAGGTCGCCGCCCTCGCTCAAGAGACCGGCGTGCCGATCGACGACTACCGTCGCATCGTCCAGACCGTCCAGAAGGGCGAGCGCGAGGCCCGTCAGGCCAAGAAGGAGATGGTCGAGGCGAACCTGCGCCTGGTCATCTCGATCGCCAAGAAATACACCAACCGCGGCCTGCAGTTCCTTGATCTTATTCAGGAAGGCAACATCGGCCTGATGAAGGCGGTCGACAAGTTCGAGTACCGCCGCGGCTACAAATTCTCGACCTACGCCACCTGGTGGATCCGTCAGGCCATCACCCGCTCGATCGCCGACCAGGCGCGGACCATCCGCATCCCGGTGCACATGATCGAGACGATCAACAAGATCGTCCGCACCAGCCGCCGGATGCTGCACGAGATCGGCCGCGAGCCGACCCCGGAAGAACTGGCCGAAAAGCTGGCCATGCCGCTGGAGAAGGTCCGCAAGGTCCTGAAGATCGCCAAGGAGCCGATCAGCCTCGAGACGCCCATCGGCGACGAGGAAGACAGCCACCTGGGCGACTTCATCGAGGACAAGAACGCCATCCTGCCGATCGATGCGGCCATCCAGTCCAACCTGCGCGAAACCACCACCCGCGTGCTGGCGTCCCTGACGCCGCGCGAGGAGCGGGTGCTGCGTATGCGCTTCGGCATCGGCATGAACACCGACCACACCCTGGAAGAGGTCGGCCAGCAGTTCTCGGTCACCCGCGAACGCATCCGCCAGATCGAGGCCAAGGCGCTGCGGAAGCTGAAGCATCCGAGCCGGTCGAGGAAGCTGCGGAGCTTCCTGGACAGCTGAGGCCCGCGCGTCAGCGCGAGAGGGTTCATCACGACGGGCACGACGAATTCACAACGGACACGACGATAGCGCGGCGGCCGTTGTGTCCGTTGTGCCCGCGTTGTGTTCGCTGTGAAGAACCTTGGCTGGGCACCGCTCTGAAGTCGGAGAGGATGACGCTTCGCGTCGATCAGCGCGCCTTGTCCCCGCCGGCGTTGTACCTGCGGAGTCCCGGTTCGTACCGGTCTTGCGACGACAAACCGGGACAGTACGGGACATACGTCCGATTCTGACGCCGGGGCGGTCCACACTGCCCGGATGACAGAGCAAGGCATCCGCACCCGTCGCAATTTTCCGGCCGAGACCTGGGCCGTCGTGCGCGACGCCTATCTGGGCGGGGAAACGGCGGAATCGATTCAGAAGCGGCTGAACATTTCGGTCAACTCCATCCGCAAACGCGCCTCGCGCTGCGGCTGGACCCCCGCCGCCCACGCGCGGGCGATCCAGCGCAGCGGCGAAGAGGGCGGCGCGTCCGTGCCGGCCACCCCCGGGGCGGCCATGGCGGCGGCGCTGGACCACGCCGCCCTGGCGATGGCCGAGGGGCGGGCGGGCGACGCGACCGCCCTGATCCGCGCGGCCGAGGCCATGGGACGGGTCACCGGCATCGACCCGGCAGACACACGGTTCAACAGGCCCGACGCCGACGGCCCCCTGACCCCCGAACAGGACGCCGCGCGCGAGGCGGCGGCGAAGAAGGGCTGGGACGACCTGCTGGACCTGATCGAGGCCCAGGCCGACGCCCTCGCGCGCCAGCTGCTGGCCGACGTCGCCTGGGCGCCGGCGGTGCACAGCGGCTTCGTCCATGCCTGGCGCGCGCAATACCTCGGTCCCGGGGCCGCGGCGCAGGACCACGCCCGCATGCAGACCAACGCCGCCCACCGCGTCGCCTTCCACTGGGACGATGAGGGCCAGCCCCTGCCGGTCGATGAGGTGCGGGCGATGTATTACCGGGTGTTCCGACGGCAGATCCGGGCGAAGGCGGGACTGCCGGCGGTGGGGCCGGGGGATGGGTGAGGGGGGTAAGGGCTAGGGGTTAGGGATTAGGGATTAGGCGGCCTTCAGCCGTTCGATCTCGCGCTGGAACTCGAACCGGAGCTGTTCCGCTTCTTCGTCTGGAAGCCAGTTTGTCATCTGCGGGAAAACCGTCTGCCACATGCGCGCGTCGCGCTCGGGCCACGGCATCGACCGGGCCGCACGGGCAGTCTCCAGCAAGGCCGTCAGCTTGGCGCGGGCGCGGGCGGGATGATCGACAACCGGGCGCGCCGGCGCCTGCAGGCGGTCGGAACCGTCGCCGAACAGGTTGAATTGGTCGGGGCCGGCGGGTCGGCCGAACAGGTCGGAAGCGTCACTCATCGGCAGTCGCGAACTCCACAGGCGCGGCTGGAGCGTCCAATCCGAGCGCGGCGCGACTCAGCGGATCGTCCAGGGTGCGAACCAGAAGGCTATCGGCCGAAGCGAACAGGTCAATCAGCTCGGCGATACGGCCCACAAGATCGCGCAGTTCAGGAATGAACTTATCCCCGATTTCGATCCCTTCACGGGCGGCGAGCCAGCGTCGCAGGACGTAGTAGCCGCTGACTGAGAAATCCCAGACCTCTGGCGGAATGCTGGTGACCTTGCCGGAGCCGTCGGCGCAGAGGGTGATCGCGCCGTCCTCGTAGCTGATTGTCCCGAGTTTTTCCTGAGGGGCAGTCGCCGCGAGGGCGCGACCCTTCAGCCATACCTCGCCTGGCGGTCGGGCGAAGGCCTCGACGGCCCGGATTTCCGCCCCGACGTTCGCCGCCGCGTCGAACACCTCGCGGCTGGCGGGGAAGGGAATGTGGGGGAAGACGTCCTCCAGATCTTCAGCGAAACGGGTCGTGTAGGAGGTCGCCGAGAGCAGGCAGAGGATGACGTCGAAGACGTCCTCGGGAATCACTTCGGAGCCGTAAGCAACTTCGAGCGCGGCGATCAGTTCGGGCTTGAGGTTGGAGGGGCCGTGGCCCGGCCGTCGGTCGTAGAGCGGGAACGCGTAGCCACCATAGCTGCCACGGAAAGCGTGACGATCAGGATAGCCTCCGTGCGCCCAAATTGCGGGGCCAGCGTTCGTGCCAGATGGAAGCGAAAACAGCGCTACATTGGTCGAACCCCAAGCTGCGGCCAAGGTCGGGCGTGGTCGGTCATTCCAAGCCGAGCTGTTGTAGTGGTAGCGGCGGTCTAACGGACGATAGGCGCCAATTCGGACAAAGCTCGGGTCATACCCCTGAGCAGTTGCTACATGTGCCGGGTTCATTCCGGTGGAGTTGAAGTCTTGGTCTCTGGTGGTTTCGGGGGCGTTGACCACTTGGTCGATGCGCCTCTTGAGATCACCTTCCGAGAAACCATAGACGATGTGATCCCGCTTGGATTCCAAGCCTGACGATCGCACGTCGAAGCAATCGGCGAGTGAAATCAGGTCGCCATTCATGAAGGGCTTAGGACGCATATCGTCCAGTAGCCCCCGATCGACGGCGATCATTCCGGGCAGTGCACCGGCCGCTTCGCCCTCCAGCATCCACTCGAACTTCGCCTTCCGCGACATCCGTCCGTGCATCCACGCGTCGTTGTAGATGACCTCGGCGAGTGCGCCGTCCGCCTTTGATCCGTCGGCGATGGCAAGGGTGATGCACGTCCCGACCTGGATGTTGAACACGCCCTGATCGGCCCCGACTCCGGCGCGCTCGCCGCGCCGGGCGTCGCCGCGGAGGTCGATGATCTCGATCCGGTCGAAGCGCTCGCGCATCATCTTGCGCAGGCCAGCATAGGGCCAGCCGGTCAGGAATTTGCGATTGCTGATGAAGGCGATGACCCCCCGCTTCGGCGCGTTCTCGCTCTCGAACATCTTCCACATCGACCAGCGCCAGAAGGCGACCGACAGTTCGGGGAAGGTGTTGAGCTGGTTGCCCTGTCCGGCGTCGCGCACGGGGGCCTTCAGGTCGTCCCACAGCTCGTCCATCCAGCGACCGACGAGGGTTTCGTTCTCACCGACCTCAAGCCGCCGGTAGGGCGGGTTGCCGATGATGGCGAGGATTTCCTGTTTGGACTTCACACGCTCCGACAGCGCCCGCTCATCGCGGATCCCCTCGCTGACGAAGCCGAGGCTGCCCAGCGGTGCCGCTGCGCCCGGCCGGGCGAGGGTGTCGGTCAGGTACACCCCGAGACGGGGCAGCTTCAGCGTTTTGTCGGTTGTCCCGTCCGGCTTGCGCGACAGGGTGTGGTGCAGGCGGTAGTGGGCGACAGCGTAGGGGCCGATCAGCAGCTCGAAACCGTACATCCGGCCCGCCAGCCCTCGCAGGGCGGCGGGTGCCTGACCGGGGCCGTGGGTGTCGGTCACGTTGCGGCGCAGGCGGTCGGCGATGCCGAGCAGGAAGGTGCCGGTGCCGGTGGCGGGGTCGAGGATGTGGACCTGATCGTCGGCGATGCCGTCGGTCTTGAGCCGGTCCTTCAGCGCCCGGTCCAAGGCCGCAACCATGTAACGAACCACCTCGACCGGGGTGTAGTAGACGCCGAAGCGTTCGCGGGCGGCAGGGTCGAAGGTTTCAAGAAAATCCTCGTAGAAATACAGGATCGGGTCCGATCCGTCCTGGCGGATGCCGAGGATGGCGGGGGCGAAGCCATTGACGGTCTGGAGCATGACCTCGAAGCCCGCCCCGACCTCGTCGCGGACAGGTTCGAGGCTGAGCACGCGCAACGCCGTCTTCATCAGCGGATGCTCGTCCGGCATGTGGTCGGCAGCGTGGTGATCGACCGGCGCGCCGCCGGTCGCCTCACGCACCAACAACAGGCCAAACGCCAGCGTCTGGGCGAAGGCGGCGGAGAACAGTTCGTCGAAGCCGCCGGACGAGTAACCGCCCGCCTCAGGGTGGGAATACAGGACGTCGCGGAACTCTTGGCGGACCTGCTGGAGCGGCGTGCCGGTCGTGCCGTCGGCCGTCATTTCCGCCAACCGGTCGCGAATGATGCCGCGCACAAGCCGGGCCGAATGGGCGAGCAGTTCGGCGAGGTGTTTCGCATCCTTGGCTGACGGAGGATCGGATTGGGCCAGCCGTTCCAAGAGGCGCAGGGCCGGCGTGGAATCGTGTGCCTCGATCAGTTTGTCGGCGGCGGCGTCGGTCTGGTTCGGGTCGAGGGCGGCCTGCGGGACGAGGGCCGCGTAACCTTCGTCCTTGTCGCGCGTGTAGAGGCGAACTTCGTGGAAATTGCAGGTCGCCCAGGCGGGAAACTCGCAGAAGCGGCCGAACTGGCGTTTGTCGTGAGCAAGGTTCCAGCGACGGCCATCGGTCGGTTTGTCGAGGGATTTCAGTTCGACGAAGGCGCGGGCCAGTTCGCCGGGACGCTTCATGGCGATGTCGGGACGGCCCACGCCGGGGTTAATGAACTCGGCTAGCGGGACGAGATCGTGGGGTGCCGCAAGAAGGTGAGGAAGCGCCTCAATCAGCAACTGATGGAAGGCCGGGGCCAGACCGGGTTCCGTCGAGGCGGGATGTGCACGCCGTTCCTCGCGGATACGACGTGCGTAGGCCTTGATGACGGCAGTCAGCGGCGCGGTGGTCATGGTTATTCCTGCCCCGCTTCGCGTGGGCGTTGCAAGCGGGGCGTGCTTCAGCGTCCCGTCGATCGCTCTCATGCAATCACGCATGGGAGGGCTGCGGATTTTCGGCGATTTACTCGGTGTGAGCATGGGATATTCGCTGTCGCAGAACCGCGCGCCGGCGTGCGACGCGCAGGAATTCGCCGTCTCCATTGAGGGGGAGGAGGTATTCCGCATGGCCTGGAAGGACGGCAGGGAGGCCCGCAACACGCTGCGCGGCTGCGTTCGTCAACGGTAGTTTTCACCGGATGGCGTGCGGTCGGCACGCCTTGCCTGACGCGAACGTCATGGCGTGGCCCACCCCTGCGGACGCAAGGCGCGTCGGCGGTTATCGCCCAGGGCAAATCACCCTAGCCTCCCCCCATGCGTTCCGGCCTTCGCTCCCTTTCGACCGCCGCCTCAGCGGCCCTGCTGCTGGTCAGTTGCAGCCCGATGCTGCCCGAGCGGCCGGCCCCCGCCCGCTATCCCGCCGCCCCGTCGCGCACCGAGGCTCCGCTGGTCGGGGCGCTGGTCGATCTGCCGATCGGCGGGGGGACGCGCGACGCGGTGCTGCGGGAGAGCGCGGACCTGCGGCGGTGCGTGGCGCAGCTGACGGCGGCGCGGGTGAGCTTCCGGCCGGTGCCGGACCGGGTGAACGGCGCGACCTGCGGCCTGACGAGCGGCGGGGTGCTGGGGCCGGACATGGGGACGGTGGCGCGGATGGCGCCGGGGGAGGTCGAGATGACCTGCCGGACGGCGCTGGCGCTGAGCATCTGGCGGCGGCAGTCGCTGGAGCCGGCGGCGCGGGAGATTCTGGGCTCGGACGTCGTGCAGATCGACCACATGGGGGCCTATGCCTGCCGGGCGGTGAACAACGGCGCGGGCAGCACGCGGGTCAGCGCCCACTCCCGGGCCGAGGCGCTGGATTTCGCCGGTGTGCGGCTGAGGGACGGGCGGCGCATCGCGGTGACCGGGAGTTGGAGCGGGGACGAGGCCGAGGCGCGCTTCCTGCGCCGCATCCGCGACGACGCCTGCAAGATCTTCGGCACGGTCCTGAGCCCCGACTACAATGCGGTGCATCGGGACCATCTGCATCTGGAGGCGACGGATACGCGGTTCTGCCGCTGAGCGGACGCGCCGCCTGTCAGAGGCTGAGTTGCCTGCGCCGCACGGCTTCGTAGACGGCCTCGCCGCGGGAATGGACCTGGAGCTTGCGGTAGATCGACTTGACGTGATTGCCGACGGTCAGGGGCGATATGCCCAGGGCGCGACTGGCCAGCTTGTAGCTGTGGCCGCGTGAGAACAGCTCCAGCAGTTCGATCTCGCGCGGGGTCAGGCGTTCCGCCTCGGGCACGGCCACCGCCGCGTCGCCGCCGGCGCCGCCACGCAGTCGCTCCAGCAGATAGACGGCGGCCGAGGCGCTGATCGGGGCGCCGCCGTCGAGGGTGGCGCGGATGCCGTCGAGGATGGTGTCGGGGCCGCTGTCCTTGAGCAGATAGCCGTCCGCGCCGGCGTTGAGGGCGGCCACCACCGTGTCGCGGTCGCCGAAGGCGGTGATGACCAGCACCTTGCAGGCCGGCAGGGCGGCGCGGAGCACGGGGATGAAGGTCAGGCCGCTGCCGTCCGGCAGGCCGATGTCGCTCAGGAGCAGATCGGGGCGGCCCGCGATGAGGTCCGCGGCTCCGGCGAGGCAGTCCGCGGTCCCGCTCAGATCCAGATCGGCCGCCGGGGCGATGATCTCGCGGAAATGCAGGGCGACGTTGGGGTCGTCCTCGAGGATGGCGACGCGGCGGGGCGCTTCCGGCGGCAGGGCGGTCATGGCTGTGCCTCCCGGGGCGCTCCGGGCAGGGTCAGGGCCACGGTCAGCCCGCCTTCGCCGTGGTCGAGCGCGATCGTCCCCCCGATCAGGGCGGCGCGGCTGCGCATATTGGCCAGACCGCGCCCGGTCCCGTCCTTCGGCCCGGCGGTGCGGCCGTTATCGGCGACGGAGAGGGTCAGGGCGCCGTCCGGGCGCGCCAGCAGCGTCACCGCGATCCGGTCTCCGCCCGAGTGTTTGAGGGCGTTGGCCACCGCCTCCTGAAGGATGCGGAAGACCTGCAGGGCCGTGCGGGGCGGGGTGTCGAGGAGGTCGCCCTGCACGTCGACGCGCCAGTCGAGCGTAAAGCCGGCGGCCTCGACGCGCGGCCGGACCCGCGCATGGAAGGTGGCCATGGCGGAGGCGAGGGACTCGCCGACCGAGTCCATGGAGTCGATCATCAGCCGCATCTCGTCGATGACGGACTGGAGCCCCTCGGCCACCTGTTCGCTGTCGGCGACCCCGCGCCGGGCCGCGAGCAACATGCTCATCAGCTGGCTGCCGAGGCCGTCGTGCATGTCGCGCATGATGCGGCGGCGCTCGTCGTCGTGAGCCTCGCGGCGGACCCTGTCGCGCTCGCGGGCGTGGGCCACGGCCAGTTCAGCCTCGCGCGCGGACAGGCGGGCGGCGAGCAGGGCGTTGAGGCCGACGGAGGATTTGAACAGGGTGAAATTGCGCTGCACGAAGGCGGCGGCCAGGGCCAGCAGGAGCACCGGCGCGGCGTCGACCACGAAGCCGCCGGCGTTGAGGCCGAAATGCTCGCCGAGCGCGTCGAGCACGACGCAGACGGCGCAGATGGTCAGCAGGGCCGCCTCCAGCCGGCGGGGCTCCTCCCGGGTGGCGAAATGCCAGAGCAGCCGGGCGGCCGCCATGACGCCGAGCGCGGCCGAGGCCCAGGACCAGACGATCGCCGGGACGTCGTAGCCCTCGGGCATCGGACGGATCGCCGGCCAGAGGGCGCAGAAGGCGATGAAGGCCAGGAAGGCGGCGGCCAGGGCCGGCTGCAACCGCGGCAGGGGTCGGTCGGTCCAGGCGTCGATCAGGCCGACCAGCGACACGGCGATCAGACTGTTGACCGCGAAGAAGAGCCAGACCCTGAAGAGGCCGCCGAAGGGCGGGTCCAGCACCAGCCCGTACAGGGCGAAGGCGCTCCAGGCCCCGCAAAGCACGGCCAGCCAGAGGGCGAACCGCCGCTGCTGCGACCGGAAGGCGAGCATCGCGGCGAACAGGCCGATCAGGAAGGTGGTCCAGCCCGAGAGCAGCCGGTAGTCGGTGAACCGCCACTGCCGCACCTCGGCCCACTGGCTGACCTCGGCCCAGGGTCCCAGCAGGGGCGGTCCGAGATCGGTGTAGGGCAGGCCCTGACGCACGGTGATGAACAGCAGTTCGTTGGTGCCGGTCCGCAGCAGGCCGGACGGTATCCGGTCGACCACCGCCTTCTGGCCCTCGAAGGCCTGGTTCGGGAACACCATCTCCCCGCGCTGGAATACGATCGAGCCGTTCACGAGGATGATGAAATTGTCGACCTGCTGATAGGCCGCCAGTCCGAGCCCCTCGGCGGGCACCGCGGGCAGGTCGAACCGCAGTTTCAGCGCCAGATAGGTCGGATCGCAGCACTCGGTGTGCGGCAGTTCGACGGGTTCGTAGGTGGCCTGTTCGGCGGCCAGAACCGTCGGCTTGGGCAGGCGGGCGAGGGTGGTTTCGGTAAAGGCGATCCGATCGACCTGCTGGTTCGAAGGCTTCGGCCAGAGGGGCGACCCGTAGAGGCCCCAGAAGACGGCCTGCACGAGGCCGATCACCAGCAGGAAGCCGATCAGGTCCCGGCCCCGCGGTGAAACCCGTGGCAGCAGCCGGCCCAGCGACCGGTCCAGCCATGTTCCGGCGACCGGCGCGGGTGCAGGTGAATCAGTCATCAAGCCGAGGCCCCTCTCTGGAGCCGCTTCGCCAATCCGGCCAGACCGCCCGCCCTACTGTCCAGCCGGAATAGGCCGGCCGCCACCACCATATCCATGGTGCTGGCGACGCCACAAGGCAACGGTCAAGCTTGTCGGGTCAGGTTCAGGGGGCCGCCGCCGGCGGTCACATCCGGCCTGCATGGATTCAGGGCGCCCCGGCGCCGCAACACGAAAGTTCCCGTCATGAAAACGGTCGCCATCGCCGCCGCCGCCCTCTCGCTCCTCTGCCTCGCTGCCCCCGCGGCGGCGCAGAACGCCAGCCAGACCGCCACCTACGGCGAGATCAGCCTCCGCGCCGGCTTCACCCCCGATCCCTACACCGTCAACATCCAGGCCGGCGGCAGCATCGACGGCAACCGCCTGCCGGGCGCGTGCACCGGCTACATCGCCTCGGCGCCCGATTTCGAGGTGACCTATTCCGCCGGCGGCCTGCCGCTGGTCTTCCGCACCATGTCCGGCACGGACACCACCCTGATCATCAATGGTCCGGACGGCCAGTGGTACTGTGACGACGACAGCTACGGCGACGGCGACGCCGAGGTGCGCTTCAACAATCCGCAGAGCGGGACCTACGACATCTGGGTCGGCAAATTCGGTTCGGGCGGCACGGCCTCGGCACGCCTGCTGATCACCGAGACGCCCTGATCCGGCGGAACCGGGAGCGCCGCGGGTCCGCAAGGCTCGGCGACGTCCCCTTCTCCCGCCCACCGCAACGGCTCGTCGAGCCGGGCGTCGACCGGGCCGACCGTTCTGCCGGGACACCGCCCGAACCGTGCAGGCCATCGTCCCGGTTCACGCCTGACAGCCCCCGCCGGATCGCTCCGGCGGGGGCTTTCTCATTCCGGCGCGAACGGTCTGACGACCGGCGTTCCGCCAATGGACTTCCGACCCGCCGCGCGGCATCCTCGACCCCTCGTCCGCGGGGAAGGTCGTCATGTTCAATCTCGCCTATCTCAAACGCCGCATGGGTCAGTACGCCGCCCTCTGGGTCGGCGGGTTTCTGCTGAGCGGCGCGGCCATATTGATGGGCCTGCTGGCCGCGGACCTGATGGTTGCGATCGACTGGGTCCTGCCGGTGCTGCTGGCCGCGACGGCGCTGGCGTTCGGGGTCGGGCTGGTGCTGAGCCTGCTTTCGTCAGAGACATTGGGGACGAAGCTGGCGGTGCTGCTGCTGGCGGTGCTGCTGGCCCTGCCGCTGCTGTGGGCACCGGTGTCGGCGGCGGTGGCTATCGCCTTCTTCGCCGACCGTTCGATCGAATATTCGGAGACCTATGCCGCCTTCCAGATCGGCATATCGCGGGTGCTGTTCCCGATCAGCCAGGCGCTGGGGCAGGGGGATCTGTTCGGCTGGGTCTGGACCGCGTTCCAGTGGGTGTCGACCGTGGTCGGCTTCTTCTCGGCCCTGGCCAATATCTGGCCGGCGATCCGGCGGATACTGGGCCCGGAGCCGGTGACCGAGGGCTGAGGTCGTCGCGTCAGGCGAGGATGTCGAGCAGGCTTCCGTACATCTCATCGGCGGTTTTCAGGACCGCGACATTGGCCTTGAAGGCCGTTTCGGCGGTCATGCGTTCGACGGTCTCGCCCGCGAGATCGGCGAGCGGGGCGGCGGCCGTGCGGGCCGCGCTGGCGGCGAACCGCTCTGTGGCTCCGGCGATTCCGGAGGCGGCGATGGCGAAGGCCTGCATGGGGCGGCTCCGGACGATGGAGGCCGACTATTGCGCCGCGGCCCTTTCCCGATCGCTGACAGTCATGGTGAACGAGCGCGGCTTGACCGCGGGGCGGGGCGGGGAGAGGCTGGCACCATGACCAGCCAGCCCGCGCCCGGCGAACGCTACCAATCGTTCGAAGCCTTCTATCCCTACTATATCCACGAGCACTCGAACCGGACGTGCCGACGCATCCATGTGGTCGGATCGGCGCTGGTGATCGGGGTAGCGGTGCTGGCGTTGGTGACGATGAACCCGTGGTGGCTGCTGGCCATGCCGCTGGTCGGCTACGGCTTCGCCTGGGTGGGCCATTTCTTCTTCGAGAAGAACCGGCCGGCGACCTTCCAGTACCCGCTGTGGAGCCTGATGGGCGACTGGCGGATGTTCTTCGAGACGGTCAGCGGCA
The DNA here is from genome assembly GCF_030697305.1 of Phenylobacterium sp. Taxonomy (GTDB): domain Bacteria; phylum Pseudomonadota; class Alphaproteobacteria; order Caulobacterales; family Caulobacteraceae; genus Phenylobacterium. The sequence goes on from NZ_JAUYQL010000121.1 coordinate 21,127, forward strand.
AGCGGCGCTTCTAGGCATCCCTGTGGGCCGCGGTCAGAAGGCTCCGCCTCCTCGACCCGACC
>NZ_JAUYQL010000059.1 GCF_030697305.1 Phenylobacterium sp.
ACCGCGGCGAAACCCATGCCCGTCGTGCGGAACACGACCTAGAGGATTTTCGGGATCACATCGATGAGGGCGATCGCAGCGAGGTCCTCCGAGAAGTGCTCAGTCAGGTCGCCTTCACGGTTTTCGCTGGTCATCAGCGTCAGCTTAGCCTTCTGCGAGCAGGCTGTCAGTGTGCAAGTCGATATCAGCTCGAGGCGGCGCCAGGGAAGATTGCGTCGCCGCAAGAACTTTTGGCTCACTGGCGGGTATAGTCGCAGGATCGACTGCGGCGCCGAGGGGGCTCGGCGAGTCGGTGACGGCTGTGGGCTGAATGATGAGTAGCGGCGCCAAGACTTTGGGCGGCGGGGCGCGGCGGCCGTGGTTGGTCGTCTGGCTGCTGCTGGCCCTGTTCTGCCAGTCGGCCTCGCCCGCTCGCGCCGCCATGCCTATGCCGCATGATTGCGGCGACATGGGCATGGCGGCGTCCGTGTCGCATGTCGCTGCGCCTGATGCCGATCATTCGAAGCATGGCGCGCCGACTGGCGACATGTCGGACTGCGACCGCGACTGTTGCCAGGCGGCCTTCTACGACGCGGCGCTTCCATCACCGCCGCTCGGGGTCACCTTCAGCCATCCGCTGACTTCGTCGCAGACTCTGCTGCAAACGCCGGCGCATGCTGCGCCCCGCTCGAAGCCCGCAAGTCTCAAGCCCGACATCCGCGGCCCTCCGTCCCCCCAGGTCTGACCCATTAGACGCCGCTGCGCCGTTCCTGACGGCTGCGCAAACCAACTGCATGGCGAGGCCGCCGGCCCGCCGGGGGATCTGACATGTCGAAACTACAATGGCTGATGGCGAGCGCCGCGAGCGCCGCCCTGTTCAGCGCGCCCGCCGCCTTCGCCGCGGAGGCCAGCGCCGCATCCGACGCCACGGACGGCGTCACCATCTCGGGCGTCATCGTCCAGGGTGTCGGCGCCGGCAAGGTCGGCGAGCCGCTATCGATCATCCAGCTCAGCAAGTCGCAGATCGAGGACACCGTGAACGCGGTCACGGTCGAGGACACGCTGAAGTACCTGCCGAACATCTTCGTGCGTCGCCGTCACATCGGCGACACCCAGGCGCCGATCACCACCCGGACGTCGGGCGTCGGCTCCAGCGCCCGCGCACTGATCTATGCCGACGGGGTGCTGCTGTCGGCGCTGGTCGCCAACAACAACACCATCGGTTCGCCGCGATGGGGGATGGTGGCGCCGGAAGAGGTGGATCACATCGAAGCCCGCTTCGGCCCGTTCTCCGCGGCCTATCCCGGCAACTCGATGGGCGCGGTGATGGAGATCACCACCCGCCTGCCCAAGGCTTTCGAGGCGAGCGCTAAGGCGCAGGTCTCGACCACGGACTTCTCTCAGTACGCCACCAGCGGGACCTACCGGACCTATGACGCAGGGGCCACGATCGGCGACCGGCGCGGTCCTTTCGCCTGGTGGCTGAGCTTCAACCACCTGGAGAGCGAGAGCCAGCCGCTGACCTACGCCACGTTGGCGCGTCCGGCCGCCACGAGCACGGCCGGGACCGCGGTGAGCGGCGGCTTCGTCGACGTCAACCGGCTGGGCCAGCCCATCCTGGTGGTCGGCGCGGGCGGCCTGGAGGACCAGACGCAGAACAACGCCAAGGTCAAACTGTCCTGGGACGTGACCAGCGACGTGAATGCGACGCTGCTGGTGGGCTATTTCGGTCATGACAATGACGCGGCGGGCCAGAGCTACCTGACCAACGCGGCTGGCGCGCCGGTCTACTCCGGCGCGGTCAACGTCGGCGGCTACAGCTACAACATCGCCGCGAGCGCCATCGCCAATGGCTTCTACCATCTGGAGGAAGCCCACTGGATGGAGGCGCTGTCGATGAAGGGCGCGGCCGGTGAGCGATTCAGCTGGGCCTTCGTCGCCACCAACTACGACTTCGACAAGGACGAGCAGCGCATCCCCAACGCCGTGCCGACCCTGGCCGCGCCGAACGTCGCGGGCGCCATCGTCGACTTGAGCGGCACGGGATGGAAGACCCTGGATGGCAGCGTGATCGTGCGCCCGACCGGCGTCGAAGGAATGCACGCGATCCGCTTGGGCGCGCATTGGGATCGCTACAAGCTTGCGAACCAGCGGTTCAACACCACGGATTGGCGATCCGGCCCCAAGGGGGCGCTGGCCAGCGCCTCGCGCGGCCAGACCGAGACCAAGTCTCTGTGGGCCGAGGACCTGATCAAGCTCTCCGACGCCTTCGACCTGACACTGGGCGCGCGCTACGAAGCGTGGGAGGCGTCGAAGGGGATCAACTACTCGCTGACACCGGCGCTGAACGTGGCCCAGCCCGGGCTCAAGTCCGACAAGGTGTCGCCGAAGGCGGTGCTGAAGTGGTCGCCGAACGACGACTGGCGCGCCACCGCCTCGGTGGGCGTGGCCTACCGCTTCCCGACCGTCGCTGAACTCTATCAGGCGGTGACCACCGGCAACACGCTGTCCTCGCCCAATCCCCTGCTGAAGCCGGAGCACGCCATCTCGTCGGAACTGTCGCTCGAACGGCGCTTCGAAGCGGGCAGGGTGCGGGTGTCGCTGTTCACAGAGGACGTGGATGATGCGCTGATCTCACAGACCGCGCCGATCACGCCGGGGTCGTCAGTTCTGGTCTCCTACATCCAGAACGTCGACAAGGTGCACTCGCGCGGCGTCGAGATCGTCGGCGAACTGAACGACGTGCTGATCGAGGGACTGAGCGTCCAGGCCAGCGCCTCCTACGTCGACGCCAAGATCGACAAGGACCCGGCGTTTCGCGCCGCGGAGGGCAAGCGCATACCGCAGGTGCCCGAGTACCGCTGGACGGCGGTGGCCACCTATCGGCCGAACGAGAAGCTCAGCCTGACGGCGGCGGCGCGCTACAGCGACCGGGTGTTCGCCACGATCGACAACACCGACTTCGTCACCCACACCTACCAGGGTTTCGACAACTACTTCGTCGTCGACGTCCGTGCCGCCTACCGGATGAACGACCATGTGGAGGCGGCGTTCGGCATCGATAACCTCAACGACCGCGACTACATCCTCTTCCACCCGTTCCCGCGGCGCTCGTACATCGCCGAGCTGAAGTACAGCTTCTAGGCGCCCTCAGCGTGCGACGGCGGCCGTCAGGCGGCCGTCGCGCCGGGTGGGGAGATCGAGGTTCGGCGTCGCAGTGAAAGCCGCGCCGTCCGAGACGCTGCCCCGGATCACGCCGGCCACCAGGTCGCGGAACCAGCGGTGGGCGGCGTCGGCCTGGAACTGGGGATGCCAGCTCTGGGCGATCGCCAGATCCGGGGTCTGGAACGGCAGGTCGAAGGCGTGCACGGCCATGCCTTCTCGGATCAGCGATCGGACGAACGAGGCTGGCGCGGCGGTCACGAGATCGGAGTGCGCCGCCACCGAAACCGCGGCGCGCGCGCTAGGGACGATCAGGGTCACTCGCCGCGCGAGCCCGAGGCGTCCCAGGGCCTCGTCGATAGGCCCCCAGGCCTGGCCGCGACGAGACCGCACGATGTGCTCGACCGCGGCGAAGGACTGCGGCGTGATCAGCGCGTCGAACAGCGGATGGCCCACCCGCGCCGCCCCCACGAAGCGCTGGCGAAACAGCGTCTGGCTGATGATCTCGGGCGGGTGCACGCCGCCGGAGCCTAGCTCCAGGTCGACGCGGCCGTTGCGCAGCGCGTCTTCGCTCTCGCGGCCTTCCGGTGCGAAGCGGAGCGACACGCCAGGCGCCGCGGTCTTGACCGCGCGCACGATCGCGCCGCTGAGCGATGTGGCGAGATCCTCGTTCGACTGGATGGTGAACTGGCGCGCCAAGGTGGCGGGGTCGAACTGCGGCGGCTCGAGCAAGGCGCGAGCGTCTGCGATCAGCTTGCTCAGCACCGGACGCAGGGCGCGCGCTCGGGGCGTGGGGGCGAGGCGCTGGCCGGCGCGCACCAACAGGGGGTCGTCCAGCATGTCGCGCAGGCGCGCCAGGATCCGGCTCATGGCCGGCACGCTGCGGCCATAGCGGCGCGCGGCCAGGGTCACGTTCTCTTCCTCGAGCAGCAACTCGAGCGCGACCAACAGGTTGAGGTCCAGAGATTGCAACGGACGCAACATGGTCCTCGGCGCCTTTCGTTCGTCCACAGACTGCGTCTCGCACGACCCGCCGTCAACTTAGCCAGGGCCTCTGTACGTCGCGGACGGAACATGGAATCTTGCCGCCACAGCCAGCCCGTCTAACAATTGTTCGACAGATAAAATCAGCACATGCGATCGGACCGAAGCCGGGCTGTCCCGGCGATGCGAAGTCCGGGGCGGAGGAAAAATCCATGGCGTATGAATTCGTGAAGGTCGAGCGCGAAGGCCCGATCACCATCATCACCCTCAATCGCCCGGAGAATCTCAACGCCGTGCACCCGCCGGCGAGCTTCGAACTGCACGAGGTGTTCAACGCCTTCGCGGCCGATCCGGATCAGTGGGTTGGCATCGTCACCGGAGCCGGCGAACGCGGCTTCTCGGCCGGCAACGACCTGAAGTATCAGTCCTCGGGCGGGGTGATGGGCGCGCCGCCCACCGGCTTCGCCGGCCTGACGCAGCGCTATGACCTGACCAAGCCGTTGATCGCCGCGGTCAACGGGGTGGCGATGGGCGGCGGGTTCGAGATCGCGCTCGCCTGCGACATCATCCTGGCCTCGGAGAACGCACTGTTCGCGCTGCCTGAGCCCCGCGTCGGCTTGATGGCCGGAGCGGGCGGAGTGCATCGGCTGCCGCGGATGATCGGCCTGCAACGGGCGATGAGCATGATCCTCACCGCGCGCAGGGTCGGTCCGGACGAAGCCAAGGACCTAGGGTTCGTCAGCGAGGTGACCAGCGCTGCAGACCTGATGCCACGGGCGCGCGCCTGGGCGCAGATGATTTGTGAAGGCAGCCCGCTCGCCGTGCGCGCCTCCAAGCAGGCGGTTATGATGGGTCTGGACGAAGACACCGTCGCCCAGGCGATGACCAAGCAGCGCACCTATCCGGCCTACGTCGCGCTGGCGCAGTCGCAGGACTATGTCGAGGGGCCGCTGGCGTTTTCGCAGAAGCGCACGCCTGCCTGGACGGGCCGGTGAGCGCCATGACGCAGGATATCGTCAGGGCGGCCCACGCTCAGTGGGCCGCAGCCTTCGCGGAAAGCGATATCGAGGCGCTGGTCGCGTTGCATTCGAGGCATGCGCTGTTCCTGGGCTCGACGCCCGCCCTGCGCCAGGGACCGGAAGGCGTCCGCGCCTACTTCAAAGCCTTGCCTCCGCTGGATCGCCCGCAGGCGGCGTTCAGCGAGATCGTCGCCACGCCCCTGGGCGACGACGTGATCAACCTGGCCGGCATCGTCACTTTTACGGTTGGCGATCATCCGCCTGGGCGGCGGCGGTTGTCGCAGGTGCTGGTGCGCGAAGACGGCGTCTGGCGTATCGCCGCCCACCACGTTTCGCCGGAGAGCTAGCGAGCGCGAGAGCTAGAACCATGGATTTCGATTTTCCCGCCCAGGACGATCCCCGTCGCTTGGCGGTCCGCGCTTGGTTGGACGCCCACCCTTCGCCATCGGCGCAGGCGCTGCTCGACGTAGGCTACCTCGTGCCGCACTGGCCCAAGCCCTACGGGCTGGATGCGGACGGTGAGCTGCAGATCATCATCGACGACGAACTGAAGCGCGCCGGCGTGGTGCGTCCCGGCAACATCATTGCGCACAACAATTGCGGACCGGCGCTGCTGAATCACGGCACGCCGCAGGCGCGTGAGAAGTACCTGATGCCCGCGCTACTGGGCGAGCACGGCTGGTGCCAGCTGTTCAGCGAGCCTTCGGGCGGATCCGACTTGGCCGCCCTACGTACCAGCGCGACGCGGGACGGCGACCACTACATCGTCCGTGGCCAGAAGATCTGGACCTCCGGAGCCCACCGCGCGACCATCGGCGTGCTGGTCTGCCGCACCGACGACCATGCGGCCAAGCACGCCGGCCTCAGCCAGTTCCTCGTCGACCTGCGATCGCCAGGCATCACCATCCGGCCGATCGCCGACATGCGCGGCGACGTGCCGACCGAGTTCAACGAGGTGTTCTTTGACGACGTCCGCGTGCCCGTGGAGAACCGACTGGGTGAGGAGGGGGACGGCTGGCGCATAACCATGCAGCAGCTGCAGAGCGAGCGCGTGGCGATCTCCGGCGCCGGCGTCCTTCAAGGCCACGGGCCCTCGGCCCGCGATCTGATCAACGGCCTGCGCGAGATCGGGCGACTGGACGACGGCGTCGTTAGGGACCGCGCAGCTGGGCTGTACATCGAGGGCGAGCTCATCCGCCTGTTGGCTCTACGCACCTTGAGCGACAAGATCGGCGGGCGCACACCCGGCCCAGAGGCGGCGATCCAGAAGATGCTGGCCACCGTCCACGGTCAGAAGGTGCTGGAGCTCGCTAAGAACGTCCACGGACATGCGGGCATGTTGGAGGGCGAGGAGCAGTTCCCCGGTCACAACGACCGCTTCCCAGGCGACCACGGCTGGGACGAGGGCTATTGGCAGGCGGTGACGCTGACGCTGCGCGTGGGCAGCCAGGAAGTGATGAAGAACGTCGTCTCCGAACGCTTGCTGGGCCTGCCGCGCGAGCTCGATCCGAGCGCCAAAGGCGACTGGTCAGAGCATCGTAAGGCGGGTCGTTAGCGCTGAGCTTGGGGGAACAGGCGCGGGTCTGAGGGGTTCACTGGGCCTAGTTGGAAAGAACACGCCCATGAACGTCAGTGAAGTCATGACCGCCCAGGTGGTCACCGTTAAGCCCACCAGCACGCTCACCGAGGTGGCGCGCGTCATGGCGCAGATCGAAAGCGGCGCGGTGCCCGTCACCGACGGGGACAAGGTCATCGGGCTGGTCACCGACCGCGATATCGTCATCCGAGGCATCGCCACCGGCGTGGGCCTCGACAGTCCCGTGTCCGGCGTCATGACCAGCGACGTGCAGACCTGCGCCGAAGGCGACAACGTCGCCGACGCATCGGCCAAGATGGGGTCCCACCAGATCCGCCGGCTGGTCGTGCTGAACGAGCAGGGAAACCTTGCCGGCATCCTGTCGCTGGGCGACATCGCCAAAGACTACGGCGCCAAGGTCGTCGGACGTACGCTGGAAGAGATTTCCGAGGACACCGCCGCTACTCAGTAGCAACACAGGCGATCACGCCCGTAGCAGCGCGGTGTCGATCGGCAGGCTGCGGATGCGCACGCCGGTGGCCGCGAACACCGCGTTGACTAGGGCGGGAATGGCGGGCGGCAAGGCAGGTTCGCCGAGGCCGGTGGGCGGGTTATCGGTCTTCACGAACCGGACCTCCACCGGCGGCGCGTCGCCGATCCGCAGCAGCGGATAGTCGGTGAAGTTGCTCTCCACCGTCGCGCCGTTTTCGATGGTGATCTTCTGGTGAAGCGCGGCCGAGAAGCCATCGATCACCGAACCGACCACCTGGCTGTCCGCGCCCGACGGGTTGATGATCGTGGAGCCCACGTCTCCCGCCACCCAGACCTGCAACGGTCTGACCCGCCCGTCGTCGTCGACGCGCACCTTGACCACCTCGGCGAAGTAGCCGGCATGGCTGTAGTGGAACGCCACGCCCATGCCGGTCCGCTTGCCCTGCGACCCGCGGTTGCGCCAGTTGGACATCTCGGCGACAGCGCTCAGCACGCCCCGCATGCGCCCTGCGTCATAGGCGTTCGCGCCGTCTCCCACGACCGCGGCGTCGCCGAGCAACTGCATGCGAAAATCGAGCGGATCCTTGTCTGCGGCATGCGCCAATTCGTCGATGAACGCCTGCATTACGAAGGCGAGCGCATTGGATCCCGGGGCCCGCCAAGGCCCTGTGGGCGCGTTCAGCGGTATCCGTGACGATACGATCCGGCAGTTGGGCACGAACCGCGCGGGGAACTCCGTGGGCGCCAGGCCGGCGCTCGACGCCGCCTGCTTCGCGTCGCCGAAAGTCACGAAGTGGTCCTGCCAGGCGACCACTCGCCCGTCTGGGTCGACGCCGCCCTTCAGGAAATGGAATCCGGCCGGCCGATAGAAATCGTGGCGGATGTCGTCCTCGCGTGTCCACAGCAGCTTCACCGGTGCGTTCACGCGCTTGGAGATCGCCGCGGCCTCGACGTAGACATCGACCTGCGCGCGGCGTCCGAAAGCGCCCCCGGAGCGCACCACGTTGACCGTGACGTCCTTGAGCGGCAACCCGAGGGTCTTGGCGACGCCCTCGCGCACGCCGCCTGGATTGCGCGTCGGCGCCCAGAGCTCAATACGTCCATCGCGATAATCTGCAGTGCAGTTCATCGGCTCGAGCGGCGCATGCGCCAGGAACGGGTAGTCGTAGGCCGCCTCAACCGTCTTCGCCGCCTTGGTCCAGGCCGCGGACACGTCGCTGTCCTGGCGCAGGGTCTCGTGCGGCGGGCCCTGGTTGAGCGCTGCGGCCACTCGGGCGAAGCCTGCGGTGCTCTGGTCCGAGCCGGAGTGGTCGGCCCAGCGCACGTTCAGCTTGGACCTTGCCTGGTTGGCGCGCCACCAACTGTCGGCGACGATGGCGACGCCGGAAACCAGGCCGTCGGGTTCATCGCCGCCCTCGATGACGAAGGCATCGCGCACGCCCTTGACCGCCTTGACCGCGTCCAGGTCGGCGGATGCGACCTTGGCGCGGAATACGGGGGCTTTCTCGTAGACCGCGTACAGCATCCCGGGTCGCACCACGTCGATGCCGAACAGCGGTTTGCCGGTGACGATCGCCGGAGTGGCGAGCTGGGTCATGGACTTGCCGACGATGCGGTAATCTTTCGCCGCCTTCAGCGTCACGGAGTCCATGGGGATTGGAGTGAGGGCCGCACATTGCGGCGCCAGCGCCGCATAGCTCGCGGAGCGGCCGGAAGCATCGTGCACGACGTGCCCGGGAAGCGTCGAACACTCGTGCGGCGCGCATCGCCAACCGACCGCTGCGGCCTGGATCAGGGTCGCGCGGCCCACGGCGCCCACGCGGCGCAGATCGTCCCAGTTCATCGCGATCGTGCGGCTGCCTCCGGAGCGCTGATTTCCGTACAGCTCCGCGTCGGCCGGCGCCTGTTCGACCCGGACGTTTTCCCACGCCACGTCCAGTTCTTCCGCGATCAGCATGGGCAGCGACGTGGCCACGCCCTGACCCATGTCGGGATGTTTGGCCATGATCGTCACCAGCCCGTCTGGCCCGATGCGCACGTAGGCGCTGAGGGTCGCAACCTCCTGCGCCCGTGCGGCGGGCGCGGCTCTGTAGGCCAGTACAAGGCCCGCGGCTGAAGCGGTCACCTTGAGGAAGTCGCGCCGCGAGGTCGCCGCCGCCATCTAACCCGAGCTCCTGTGTCGCACGCGACGCCGCCAGATTAGGATCTATGGACGTCTGCGCCAGCCTTGAATTGACGCGATGCCCGGAGCCCCGCCGCAACTTGACCCGGCGCAGTCGAGGGCGTGTCCTGCCTCCAGTGACATCGGCCGCGAGGCGACGGGCATATCATGGCGCTTACACCGCTGGAGCGACTGCGGGACCTTGGACTGGAATTGCCAGCCCTGGTGACCCCGCTGGCCAACTACATGTCCTGGAAGCGGGCGGGCGAGTTGATCTTTCTATCCGGGCAGGGCCCGCGAGGCGCCGACGGCGAGCGGATCGTCGGCAAGGTCGGCCATGACGTCACCGTGGAGCTGGCCTACGACTGCGCGCGACAGATCGGCCTGGGGTTGCTTGCCGCGGCGCAGGCGGCGGCTGGCGGGCTGGAGCGGGTCGAGGTGATCAAGGTGCTGGGGATGGTGAACGCGACACCGGACTTCAGGGAGCATCCGAAAGTCATCAACGGATGCTCCGACCTGTTCGTCCAGGTGCTCGGCGATCGTGGGCTGCACGCCCGTTCCGCCGTCGGCGTCGCCTCGCTGCCCGGCGGCATCCCGGTCGAGATCGAGGCGATCATGCGCGTCGCCTGAACAGCGCCACCCGCGCACGCCGACCCGTGACAGCCGGTTGCCGCGCGCCCGCATCAATGAATATCGTCGTCTTACCCTGGGGGGAGGCAGCGATGGCCGCCATTGATCCGACCGACGTCAGGCCCAACGCCTGCGACCTGACCCACAACCAGCTCGGCTGGATCGAGCGGGCCTGGGGCCTGCTCGACAGGGACCAGCTTGAACGCCTGATCAGCGAGATGGTCGACATCCCAAGCCCCACGGGCGGTGAACGCGCCTGCGCTGAATACGCCGTGACGCGGATGCGGGAAGGCGGCCTGGACGCCGAATACCAGGCGCTGTCGCCAGCGCGCGGCAACGCGGTGGGTCGCCTGCGTGGCGACGGTTCCGGGCCGTCGCTGCTGCTCTACGGTCATTTCGATCACTACATCGCCGGCGCGGACGACGACCGCCTGGTGGTTGGAGACCTCGACCATCCATCGTTCCGCTCGGTCGCGACTCGCGATGGCGAGGTGATCCACGGCGCGGGCGCGGGCAATCCGAAGGCTGGGGCGGCGGCGGCGATCCTGGCCGCCCAGGCGGTGGCGGCGAGCGGCGCGAAGCTCTGCGGCGACGTCATCGTAGGCCTGGTCAGCGGCGGCATCCATCGCGTCCAGGCGCCGCACGCCGGCCGCCCCTATGTGGGCGAGGCCTACGAGGGCCAGGGGATCGGAACCCTGCACATGCTGCGTCACGGCGTGCAGGCCGACTACTGCCTTAGCACCAAGCCTGGCTACCGGGTCGTCTGGGAGGAGCCCGGCGTCGTCTGGATCAAACTGACCGTGCAGGGCGTCGTCGGATACTCCGCGCGGCGCGGGGTGTTCCGGCGGGCGATCTCGGACGCGGCCAGGCTCATCCCCGCCCTCGAAGACTGGTTCGAGAGCTACGCCGAACGTCACAGCGACGGCCAGGTCGCTACTCCCGGCCACGTGGGCGCGATCGAGGGCGGCTGGCCGTTCAAGCCAGACTTCTCGCCCAGCGTCTGCAACCTTTATCTGGACCTGCGCATCAGCCCCCGTTCCGACGTCCGCGAGGTGCTGCGCGAGTTCGCCGCCTTCGTGGACGGTTTCCGGGCGGACAACCCCGACATCAGCATCGCCTGGGAGCCATACTCGTCGATGCCTGGTACGGCGACCGATCCGGCCAACTGGATCGTGCAATCGGCCATGCGGGCGTGGGAGGCTGTGGAGGGTTCGCCTCATCGGGCCCGTACAGGGCTTTCCGGGATGACCGACGCGGCGGTGCTGCGCACCTGGGGCATTCCCACCGCGCGGCTGGGCGGAGAGGTCCGCCACGCCGGCGACCCCGCTTTCGGCTTCCTGAGCGGGGAGGGCGCCGACCTCGACGTGATGATGCGCGTGGCGCGTTGCTACGTGTTCAGCATCATCGACACCTGCACGCGCTCCCTGGCGGAGGTGCGGGCGACCGGGGCAGACCTGCCCTGACGCTCTGTCGCCTTGACGATGTCGGATCGCGGCGAGCCTGCGCGTCCTTAGCCTGGAAGCCACCGCAACAGTAGCCGGAGCTACGGGATGGACGCGTCGCACTATCGGTGGGTGATCGTCGCCGCAGGGGGTTTGCTGGGCTGTGTCGCGATCGGGGCGATGTTCTCCCTGCCCGTGCTGCTTACGTCCATCGCCCGCGATACGGGGTGGTCGGTGACGGGGGTGTCCGGGGCCATGACGCTCGGCTTCATCGCCATGGCGTTGGGCAGCATGGCCTGGGGCGGTCTCTCTGACCGGTTCGGCCCGCGCCCGGTGCTGATCGTCGGCTCGGTGATCCTGGCGTCGAGCCTGGCGCTGGCCAGCCGCACGACATCGCTGTTCCAGTTCCAGCTCGCCTTCGGACTGATGGTCGGCGGCAGCACGGCGGCGATCTTCGCGCCGATGATGGCCTGCGTCACCGGCTGGTTCGACACCCATCGAAGTCTCGCCGTGTCCCTGGTGTCGGCCGGGATGGGCATGGCGCCGGTGACCATGTCGCCCTTCGCCGCCTGGCTGATCGAGCGCCACGACTGGAGGGCTTCGCTGCTGATCATCGCCGGTGTCGTCACCGTCGTCATGATACCCGCCGCGCTATTGATCCGAAGGCCGCCTGCGCTGGACGCCGTCGCGCCCGCGGACGGTGCGGGCGATGCAACGACGCCGGCGATCTCCGTGGGGCAGGCGCTGAGATCGCCGCAGTTCCTCGTCCTGATGGCGACGAACTTCCTCTGTTGCGCGACGCACTCGGGACCGATCTTCCACACCGTCAGCTACGCGATGGCCTGCGGGATCCCGATGATGGCCGCGGTGTCGATCTACAGCCTGGAAGGGATTGCAGGCCTCGGTGGACGCATCGTGTTCGGCGTGGCCGGCGATCGGTTCGGCGCCAAGCGCGTCCTGGTTGCAGGCCTTCTCGTGCAGGCGTTCGGCGCCCTGGCCTACGCCGCAGTCAGCGACCTGGGCGGGTTCTACGCCGTGGCTGCGTTGTTCGGCTTCATCTATTCCGGCGTCATGCCGCTCTACGCCGTGCTGGTGCGGGAGAACTTCCCACTGCACATGATGGGTACGATCATCGGCGGTACGGCCATGGCTGGCAGTCTGGGCATGGCGACGGGCCCGGTCGCGGGCGGCCTGATATACGACGCCTTCGCCGGATACATGTGGCTGTTCATCGGCTCGTGCGGCGTCGGCGTCGGGGCTTTCCTGATCGCGCTCACGTTCCGTCCCTTCGCGCGCGCCCAACCCGCGCTCGCGGCGGTCTGACCGCGTTGAACCCATCACGCGCAACGACGTTAGGCCTAGAGAGGACGCGAAGGGCCACCGCGATGATTGCGAACAAGTCTGCCGAGACCTCCATTGTGGCGATCGGCCACGTCCCGTCCCGGCAGATCCCCACGCTTCATAAAGGCCGGCCCGTCACCTACGCCCTTGATCCGGAAGGCTTCGCGGTCGAACTGCGGACCTTCGCGGAACCGGAGGCCGCGCGCGTCGATGCGCAAGTCGCCGCCGAGCGGTTTGCTGGCGAAATCGCCAGCGACGGCTGGTCGATCCGGTCGTTCACCGCGAACTGACGCTTGGTCGCCCAAACGGCGGCTGGCGCTGTTTCTCGGGTTCGGCCATCAGGAGCCCTGGCGCGCTCAAACGGCGATGCGGCGACAGAGCCCCTAGGCCAAGACGTGAGGGTGGTCGCGCGATATCTCTAACCGAGACCCACTTGGCTCCTCCGTAGACCCGCGCGTAAGGACAACTCCATGAAGTACCGCAAGCTCGGGGCGAGTGATCTCAGCGTCTCTGAAATCTCCCTTGGCTCCTGGCTGACGTACGGCGTCGGCGTCGAGCACGACGGGGCCAAAGCCTGTCTCGAACGGGCGTTCGAGCTCGGGATCAATTTCATCGACACCGCCAATGTCTACGGCCGTGGCGCGGCCGAGACGGTCCTCGGCGAGTTGCTGGCCGGTCGCCCGCGAGACAGCTACGTCCTGGCGACCAAGGTGTTCTTCCCGATGAGCGAGACCGACCGGGGTCTGTCCGCCGTGCAGATCCGCAAGCAGATCGACGCCTCCCTGGCGCGCCTGCGCACCGACTACGTGGACCTCTACCAGTGCCATCGATACGACCCGGCGACGCCGCTGGAGGAGACGATGGAGGCGCTGAGCGAGGTCGTGCGCACAGGCAAGGCCCGCTACATCGGCTTCTCCGAATGGTCGCCCGAACAGATCGAGGCCGCGTTCGCCCTGCCGGGCGTCGAGCGCTTCGTCTCCAGCCAGCCGCAGTATTCGCTGCTGCATCGGCGGCCGGAGGAAAAGGTCATCCCGATCTCCGCGGGCCACGGGGTGTCCCAGATCGTCTGGTCGCCACTCGCCCAGGGCGTCTTGACCGGAAAGTACGCGCCCGGCGCCCAGCCGCCTGCGGACTCACGCGCCGTCAGCCACTTGATGGCCTCGATGATGCAGTCCTGGCTGCAGCCTGACATCCTCGAGGCCGTCCAGAAGCTGAAGCCGGTGGCCCAGGAGGCGGGCTGTTCGCTGACGCAGTTCTCCCTGGCCTGGGTGCTGCGCCAGCCAAACGTCGCCTCGGCGATCATCGGCGCCAGTCGCCCCAGTCAGCTCGATGAGAACGCTGCGGCCTCTGGCCTGGTCATCGACCCCGCGTTGTTCGCCAAGGCCGAAGCCCTGGTCGCCCACGTCCGCCGTCCGACCTGATCTGCGGCGGTCGGCGTCGGCTAGGCCTTCACATAGACCCACGCTTCGCGGCCCGATTTCAGGCGCACCGCGACGCGTTGATAGTCCTTCCCTTCGTAGGCGTCGGCGGCCTCGAGTTCAGCCTGGCTGATCTCGAACACGACGCCGGCAACCGCGTCGCCTTGATCGCTCGGGACCACGACGGGATAACTGGCCAGCAGGCCGTCGGCGGCGATCAGCAGCGGGTCGGTGATCTTGAGCAACTCTTGCCGATAGCCGATCAGCGTGTCGGGATTCCCGCGCAAGAGGCGGCCGAACGTCGCCATCTGCACGCCCTCCTGCTGAAGCGTGCCGTAGGAGAAGAGACTTAGCGTCATCGTGATCACAACCTCCGGGCATGTCGCGCGTGTGCGACTAGGAAGCGATGCGCCTCGCCCGAGCTCACGCCGCTCGGCGCCGTGAGGCGAGCAACTCGTCCAACTGGTCGAATTGTTCCGACATCATCGCCTGCATCCCGGCGTCGGCGTCGGCGGGAGGCTCGGCGGCGCCGTAGCGTTCGCTGAAGATCAGCAGCGTGTTCTCGCCCTGATCCTCAAAGGTCACGGTGGTGACCGGCCCGTCGGCGCTCTCCTCGTTCGTCCAGACGAGGCGCGAGGGCGGCGTTACGTCGAGGTAGCGGCCGAAGAACGTCATCGAGTCCGATCCGTCGCCGAACGTCATCCGGTAGCCGCCTCCCGTGCGGGCGTCGATCTCGCACGCGCTGAGCGTCGCGCCCATCGACTTGGGCGCCCACCACAGCCTGAAGAGCTCCGGTCGGCTCCAGGCGTCGAACACCGCGCGCGCCGGGCTGTCGAAGGTTCGCGTGACAACGATCTCGCGGTCGGATTTGCGCGTGACCGTGGTGAGGTTGTTCGCCCGCTCAGGTTGACCGCTTTGGCCCATATCACTTCCTCTTCTCTCGCAATCTCGTCCGATTCATCGGAACGACGATCGAGTGCGTGGAATCCCGACATCGCGAAGGTCTGTTGAGGGTCGAAAATCGCCAGGCCTGACACCGCGCCGGCCTTCTGTTGCTGGTGCGCATTGAACCTGACCGCCGGTCCTTCGCACCCCCCGCCTAGAGCAGGGTCGGCTGAGGCGGCGCGGTTGGGGTCGGGGCGTCAAGCTCCCCGCGTCTTCGCAGCTCGGTCTGCGCGCTGAACCTCACGTCCAGGTCGCGATCGGCGGCGAGCGCTTGAAGATCGGCGAGGGCGAGGGCCTCCCACGACACGCCCCGGTGCGAGCCGCGCGGCACACGGGGAAGCAGGCCCGGTTCCCGGCTCCAGGCGGCCAACTGGTCGAGCGAGGCCTCGTTCAGCATGTCCCTCAGATGATGGGCGGTGACATAGGCGTCGGGGAAGGCCCGGTGGGCGGGCAGTCCGGTCGCATGATCGAGGCCCTGCGGCATCCGCTGATAGCGCAGCATCTGGTTGGAGAAGCTCTCCAGATGCGGCCAGAGCCGCAGGGCGCACTTCCAGGTGCAGATCCACTCCGCCGCGCCGCTCAGCGCCGGGGTGCAGAACCGTTGCTCGAATGCGGCGCGGTGCGCGGCGAGGGCCGTGACGCCGCCCTGTGGGCGCAACACGGGCGGGGCGGCGTCCTTCCAGAACGGCGCGCCCGCGACGTCGGCGTCGAGGATATGATGGATCGCCATGGTCGCCGCGGAGATCGGACGGCCCGGGTTGACGAACGTGGCGCCACGGCCGGCGTCGAGCGATCAGTGTCCGTCCTCGCCCTGGACGACGTCCTGCCAGCCGATCTCGCAGACGTCGGTCGGAGCCGTCCCGGCGGTCTCCAGATCAATGACGCGGACGCGGGCGAAAGGCATGCGACGGATATGGTCCGCCGCGCCGGTTTGACCAAGGCCGGAGAGAGATCCTTACCGCCGCCGGTGAGCCGAAATGGGCTGCACGGCGTTGTCTGTCTCGAAGCGATAGGGCGAGAAGCATATGGCGTCGGGATCGGGCCGCCCGTCCAAAGCGCTGGCGATGATCTCGGCGGCCAGGCTGGCGAATGTCACGCCGTTGCCGCCAAAACCGCAGGCCAGCCACAGCCGGTCGTGATCCTTGGCCTTGCCGATGGCGGGAAGGCCGTCCGGCGAGGTTCCGAACGTGGCCGACCAGGCGTATTCGGCATCGATCTTCGCGCCTTTGAGGAGACGCGAGGCCATCTGTTCGAGCTGACGCCGCTTATCGGGGATCATCGCGTCGCGTCGTGCGGCGTCGACGAAATCCTCGTCCGCGCCGCCGATGATCACCCGCCCATCGCGCGTGGCGCGGCAGTAGAGGTAAGGATCGGCCGCCTCCCAGATCATCGCATCGTCCCGCCATAGCGGCGCGGTCGCCTTGCCGGTTGCGATGGCGAAGCTGGAGCCGAGTTCGAAGGCCGCCGGCAGGAACGGGCGAGGCGCTTCATAGCCACAGGCAAGTATCACCTGGCGTGCGCGCACGATCTCGCCTGACGCCAGCGTCAGTTGCACGCCGTCCGCATCCTCGGACGAGGCTACCACGTCCGCGGGATAGGTGATGGTCGCGCCACGCGCCAGGGCGGCGCGCAGCATGCCCTGGGTGAGCGCCACGGGGTCCACCTCGAACGTGTCGGCGGAAACCAGGCCGGGACGCGCCTCGACGCCAAAGCGTTCGGCGATCGCCGCCGGCCCGCAGAACTCGGAGGCAAGGCCAACTGCACGTCGCGCCTCGCCCTCGCGGACGAGGCCCTCCTCGTCCAGCACATCTCCGTCGAGATAGACCTCCAGACGACTCTCCCAGCCGCAATCCAGCCTCAGGTCCGCGATCCGCATCGAAAGGTCGAGGACGGCCTGGCGCACCCGCCGCCATCTGCGGCCAGCCGCGTCGGCGCCGATCGTCTCGGCGAGCTGGACCAGCGGAGTGTCGGCCGCCCACATCACCAGAGCCGTCGAGGCAGCCGTCGCCCCCCAGGACGGCGGGCGCCGGTCGAGAACGGCCACACGTAAGCCCGTTGCGCTTAACCGCTCCGCCAGCATCGCCCCCACGACGCCGGCGCCGACGATGGCGATGTCGACGATCTGGCGTGGCGGCGGCGTGCTGGCCGGCAGGCCGCGCGCCTCGCCCTTCCAGCAAGCCTCGCCGCCGCGAAGGTCCAAGTGTCCGGTAAGGGCCGCCCCGTTGATTTGCACGAGGCCCCAACGCGGGGGCGGCGAAACGGCTCATCGAATTCTGTGTGGCGTTTCCATGCGGGTCCGGGTGCGGGGCTTATTCAGGTCGGGCGTCGGGCCGCTCGCGCGTCATCTCGACCATCGTGGCGCGGAACCCGGCGTTGGCGAACAGCCTCTGGGCGCCGTCGTTTCGCATCGCCGTCGACAGGATCACGCGCGGGGCGCCAAGCGCGGTGAGAGCGTTGAGGGCGGCGAGCAGCAGCATGCCGCCTATCCCTTTGTTCCGCCGCGTCGGATCGACCAGCAGGTCATGGATGACGCCTGCCGGGCCGCGAAGGGCCATCCAGTCGTGCCCCTCCATGGCCGCGTAGACGTAGCCGATGACTTCGCCGTCCTGCTCGGCGACCAGGATGATCGCGTCCTTGCGCTCGATTTCCGACGCCAGGAAGGCGCCGTAGCCGCGCTCCGTCCCCGGTGTCGGCGCGATGAACCGCTGGGCGTCGTAGTCATGATGGAGCGACACCAGCAGAGCACCCAGGCGGCCGAGGGCAGGGGCGTCTTGGGTCCCCGCTCTGCGAACGGCGATCGGAGATGTGCTCATGGTGCGCCGCCTCGAAGGAGGTTCGGGTCGCGTCAAGTCGCGACGCTGTGGCGGACGGGGTGGGATTCGAACCCACGGTGGGCTCTCACCCACGGCGGTTTTCAAGACCGCTGCCTTAAACCACTCGGCCACCCGTCCTTGTCTACGATTACAATGTCTTACGGCGACCTTTGTGGTGGTCGCTTATGGCTTCTGCACCTGCGCGCCGCAGCGCCGAGTTGCGTGGGCTTAAACGGGTGAGGTTGGACGTCAAGCGCGATCGACGGCGCGCTCTGCTGGCCCGAGCGCGCGGATGATCACAGGTCGAAGCGTTCGCCGACCATATCCTCGCTCTTGCGCCACAGCGCCTCAGCGCGCGCCGGATCGATCGCATATGGCCGCACGCCGCCACGCGTCGCCAGATCCGTGTTGATCGGCGCCACTTGGACGTCCTCGCAGTACTGGCCGCCGATCAGGTCCGAAGCTGGCACCACCGCCGCCCACACCGAAGTCGCCGCGCCTTGCTGCAGGGTCTTGGGGAGCAGAGGCGGCACGCTGGGGGCTGGAGATGCGCCTGCAGGCGCGCCGGCGCGGTGTCGCCCGAGCTCGGTGGGCACCAGCCCGGGGCTGAGCGAAACCACGCGCACGCCGCGCCCGCGCAGGCGGCTGTCCAAGGCGACGCCATACAGAGTATTGGCGGTCTTCGAACGGCCGTAGGCGAAGTAGGGCTCGTATGGCGTCTTGTCGAAATTCGGATCGTCCAGGTCGACGTCGCCCCGGTGATGCGCGCCGGACGAGACGATCACCACGCGTCCGCCATCCTTGATCAGCGGCGCGATCCGGTTGACGAACACGAAGTGGCCCAGGTGGTTCGTACCGAACTGGGTCTCGAACCCGTCCGATGTCCTGCCTTCGGGACAGGCCATCACGCCGGCGTTGGCGATCACCACGTCGAAAGTCGCTCCCTTTGTGTTCAACGCGTCCGCCGCTTTGCGCACGCTGGCGAGCGAGGCCAGATCCAGTTCGATCAGCTCGATCTGGACGCCGTCGGCCGCTTGTTCGAACGTTTCGGCGAGCGCCCGGCGCGCCTTGTCAAGATCACGCGCAGCGCACACCAGATCAGCGCCGCGCGACGCCAGCGCTCGGGCGGTCTCGACGCCGAGCCCCGCCGAAGCGCCGGTGATCAAGATCCGTTTCCCCTTCAGATCGACGCCTTCAAGCACGTCTTCGGTGGTCGAGTTGAATCCGAATGGCTGCGGCATCTGGAGCGTTCCTTCTGATGATCGCAGGTTGGCGCCCCCGCGAGCGTTGTCTGATCGCGTGTTAACACGCTCCCTGAACGCCTCGCTACGCCACGTCCAGCCATCGACGCCCGAGTCAGATCGCATAAAGAGGTTGCGCAGGGTCAGCGTGTTTCGCAACGTCGCGCGCCGCGGAGACGGCGCTGATGTCCGGCCACGACAGGTCGGTCAGCGACAAAGCAACATGGGAGCAACGCGCAATGGTCGGCATCATGGACAACATCAAGGACTACACCCTCGATCTGGATGACAGTCAGGCGCACGTGCTGGAGGCCGGCAGCGGCTATCCGACGATCTTCCTGCACGGCGCGGGTTTCACCAACAGCGCCGAAGCCTGGCTGCCCTGCCTCAAGGAAGGCCTGGCCGACAGCGTCCATGTCTACGCCATCGACCACGTCGGCGCCGGCTACACCTCACGCCGCGAAGGCCGCTACGAGTTCGGTTTCCTGGTCGATCATGTGCGCGAGGTGCAGGACGCCCTCGGGTTCGAGAAGACCAACATCGTCGGTCACTCGCTGGGCGGCTGGGTTGGCGGCGTGCTCGCCTACGAAAGCCCGGAGCGGGTCAACAAACTGGTCCTGGCCGCGAACGCGGGCCTCAACGTTCAGCCGCCGGCGGGCGTCGCCGAACGCGCGCAACTGCCGAGCCACGATCAACTCGCCCAGGATCTGGCCGGGATCGCCGACGACGAGGTGCGCGCCGCCATGCTGGAGGCCAGAAAGCGCATCGTCGACTATCCCAACGCGGCTGAAACCTACGACGGCGTAGGCGAGATGTTTGGCGCCATCCCCATGCGCAAGCGCTATTATCTCACCCGCCGCCTGGGTCGTATCAAGGCGCCGACCCTGCTGATCTATGGCGAGAACGACCTCCACGTGCCGTCGCCCGAGGGTCGCAAGGTGATGCATGAGGGCATCAAGGGCAGCCAGATGGTGGTGATGCCCGACACCGGCCACAGCATGATCACCGAACGGCCGCGCGAAGTCGTCAAGATGATCAGCGACTTCCTCAACGGATGAGGGGGCCTGCGTGCCCAGAACCGTCGCGTTAACCATGCTGGTTAAGGCGCGCTCAAGGCTTCCTGACGGACATTAACCCTGACGCCGCGTTGACGCGCGGCCTGCAAGTCAGGGAAGTCCTCCATGCACGCCGTTCGCCTCGCGCCCGTGCGCAATCTCGCCGTGATCCTGCTGGCCGGGGCGTCGCTCGCGGCATGCGCCACGCATCCCAGGCTGTCCAACCGGATGCCGAGCGACCACATGGCCAGCACTACCCCTGGCCAGCTCCCGAGCGGACAGGGCGGGATCTACAAGGTCGGCAAGCCATATCAGGTGGGCGGCATCTGGTACGTGCCGCGCGAGGACGCCAACTACGACGCCACCGGCATGGCCTCGTGGTACGGTGCCGAATTCAACATGAAACCGACCGCCAATGGCGAGACCTTCGACATGCGCGCCGTGTCGGCGGCGCACACCACACTGCCGCTACCTTCGATGGTCGAGGTGACCAACCTGGAGAATGGTAAGCGCCTGCAGGTGCGGGTCAACGATCGGGGCCCGTTCGTCGATGGCCGGCTGATCGACCTGTCGCACGAGGCGGCCCGTCAGCTCGGCTACGACGCCAAAGGTCTGGCCAAGGTCCGCGTCCGCTATCTGGGCCCGGCCCCGCTGGGCGTTGGCGAAGGTGTCCGTTACGCACAAGGCGCCGCCCCAATGCCGATGACAGCGCCGCAACCGGTCGTCGCCCGCGCCGGCGCGGTGAGCTCTCAGGCGCTGCCGCCCCTGGCCGCCGCCCGGCCCGCGACCTACGGCCAGCCCGCCTATGTCACGCCATCCTACGCGCCGCCGACCTCCACGCCGCCCAGCTACGGCTCGACGCCGGCGCCGGTCGTCGTCGCCAGCACTGCGCCTTCCAGCGGCCCGTTCCGCGTCCAGGCCGGGGCCTATGGCGACGAGGGCAACGCCCAGCGCGCCGTGCGTGAACTGTCGATGGCCGGCCCCGCCAGCATCGAGCCGGTCGACCGTGACGGCGAGCGCCTCTATCGGGTGATGCTGGCCGGCGGGGCAGACGAGGTGGAAGCCTGGGCGACGCGCGATCGCGTGGCCGCCCTCGGCTTCGAAGACGCCCGGGTCATTCGTCCCTTCTAGAGGGCAGTCCGACCGCCCCGTCTGGACATCGCCGTCGAACCGGCCAATTTGGGCCGCGTGGCGCGCGGACGTTTCATCACCTTCGAAGGCGGGGAGGGGGCGGGTAAATCCACCCAGCTTCGCCGGCTGGCCGAACGCCTGACGCAGGCCGGCGTCGAGGTGGTCACGACTCGTGAACCCGGCGGCTCGCCGGGCGCCGAGAGCATCCGCGCCTTGCTGGTGAACGGAGACGCCGACCGCTGGTCAGGCTTGAGCGAAGCGCTGCTGATGTTCGCCGCACGCCGGGACCATATCGAACGGACGATCGCACCGGCGCTGGATCGCGGGGCCTGGGTCGTCTGCGACCGCTTCGCCGACTCCACCCGCGCCTATCAGGGCGCGGGCGGTGGCGTCGATCCGGCGTTGATCTCGGCGCTGGAAAGCCATGTGTTGAGCGTGCGCCCGGACCTGACCCTGATCCTGGACCTTCCGGCGGATGCGGGCCTGGCCCGCGCTGGCGCGCGCGGTGGCGGCGAAACGCGATTCGAGTCCAAGGGATTGGGCTTCCACGAACGGTTGCGCCAGGCGTTCCTGGACATCGCGGCCGCCGAACCTGAACGCTGTGTGGTGATCGACGGGCGCGACGAGATCGCGGCCGTTGGCGAGGCTGTGTGGGACGACGTCCGCACCCGCCTGCTTGACCATGGCTGAGGTCGACATCCCGCATCCCCGTGACTCTCGCGGCCTGATGGGCCACGAAGCCGCCGAGGCCGCTTTCGAAGCCTCGCGGGGGGCTGGGCGCCTGCACCACGCCTGGCTGCTGACGGGTCCCGAAGGCGTTGGCAAGGCGAGCTTCGCCTATCGCGCGGCGCGACGGCTGCTTGGGGCCGCGGCCGATCCTTCCGACGGCCAGCTCGGGTCCGATCCCAGCCATCCTGTCACTCGCCAGGTCGCCGCCCGTTCGCACCCCGACCTGATGGTCCTCGAGAGGCTGGGCGAAGACGGCAAGGCGCGCCGCCTGATCCCCGTCGACGAAGCGCGTCAGTTGCCGGAATTCTTCGCCAAGTCGCCGGCTTCGGCGCCCTACCGCGTCGCGATCGTCGACGCCGCCGACGATCTCAACATCAATGCCGCCAACGCCCTGCTGAAGACCTTGGAGGAACCACCCAGCCGCGGCGTACTGCTGCTGGTGAGCCACGCGCCCGGCCGCCTGTTGGCGACGATCCGCTCGCGCTGCCGAAGGCTAGCGTTCGCGCCGCTGGGGGAGCCCCGGGTCGCCGAGTTCGTGCGGGCTCGCACCGGCGTCGACGTCGAACAGAGCCTGCGCTTGGCGCGCATGTCGGGCGGCGCGCCGGGCAGGGCGCTGACCCTCTCGCAAACCCAGGCCCTGGCCATGGACGACGCCGCGCGCGATCTGCTGGGTGACTTGCCGCGGATAGACGAGGCGGCGGCGCTGTCGCTGGCCGACCGGTTCCGCGGAACAGAGGGCGCGGCGCAGTTCGCGTTGTTGTTCGACCGGCTATCGGCGCGGGTGCATGACCTGGCGCGCACCCGCGCCGTGGACGGCTCGGGCGTGCTTGATCGCTGGGCCCAGGCGTGGGAGACGCTGCAGCGCCTGCCGCGCGAGGTCGAGGGTCTCAATCTGGACCGCGCCGACGCCTTTTTCACGGCTCTGGCGGAGCTGCGCGCGGCGGCCCGCGACTGAGACCCATGCTGATCGACAGCCACGTCAATCTTCACGCCCCGCAGTTCGACGCCGACCGCGCCGAGGTGATCGCCCGCGCACGCGAAGCCGGCGTCGCTCTGATGGTCAACATCAGCGACCGATTGTCGAACTTCGCCGCCGTCCGTGCGGTGGCTGAGGCCCCGGACATCTGGTGCACCGTGGGCACCCATCCGCACGAGGCCAAGGAGAACCCGGCGCTGAACGCCGCTGATCTGCTGGCCCTCGCCAGCGACCCCAAAGTCGTCGGGATCGGCGAGACGGGCCTCGATTTCCACTACGACCTCAGCCCCCGCGACGTACAGGCCCAGGTGTTCCGCGCCCATGTGACAGCGGCGCGCGAGAGCGGCCTGCCGCTGGTGATCCATACGCGTGAAGCCGACCAGGCGATGGGCGACATCCTGGAAGAGGAATACGCGCGCGGTCCGTTCCGCATGCTGATGCACTGCTACACCAGCGGGGCCGAACTCGCCGCGCGCGCGGCGGCCCTGGGATCCTGGTTTTCGGTGTCGGGCATCGCCACCTTCAAGGCCGCCCAGGACGTGCGTGACGTGGTGGCGCAGATGCCGGCCGACCGGATCATCGTCGAGACCGATTGCCCCTACCTCGCTCCCATTCCACATCGCGGACGGCGCAATGAGCCCGCCTTCCTGCCGCATGTCCTCGACAAGCTGGCCGAGGTCCGCGGATGGTCGCGGGGCGAGGCCGAGCAACGCACGCAGGACGCCTTCTTCGACCTGTTCGACAGGATTCCGCGCCCGTGAGCGGCATGCTGGAGTTCACCATCCTGGGCAGCGGCTCGTCCGGCGGCGTACCGCGCGCCGACGGCGCGTGGGGCGACTGCGACCCCAACGATCCGCGGAACCTGCGCACGCGGTGTTCGCTGCTGGTGCGCCGGCGGGGGGAGGTCCCAGAGCGGGAAACCACGGTCGTCGTCGACACCTCGCCCGACCTGCGCCTGCAGACGGCCAGCGCAGGCGCCAAGCGCCTCGACGCTATCCTGCTCAGCCACGACCACGCCGACCAGGTCCACGGTCTGGATGACGTACGCGCCTTCTACCTGCACGACGGCGTGCGCATTCCCTGCCATATGGACGCTGCGACGCGCGGCACGGTGCTGCGTCGCTTCGACTATGTGTTCGTAGGCGAGGGGGGTTACCCGGCGATCTGCCAGGCTGAAGCCATGCCGGCGCACGGCCAACCCTGGAGCGTGCAGGGGCCAAGCGGGGCGATTCCAGTGGTCGGTTTCGATCAGGACCACGGGCTGGTGCGCTCCGTCGGCTTCCGCTTTGGCGACGTGGCCTATTCCAGCGATGTGCTGGATTTACCTGAAGAATCCTTCGCGGCGCTCGAGGGCCTGGATGTGTGGATTGTCGATGCGCTCCGCTGGCGGCCGCACCCGACACATGCCCATGTGGAACGAGCGCTGGCTTGGATAGATCGGCTGAAACCCAGGCGCGCGATCCTCACAAATCTTCACATCGACCTGGACTACGCGGCGCTGGCCGCGGCCCTGCCGCCCGGGGTCGAGCCCGCGTACGACGGCCTTCGGTTCGAGCATCACTTGGGCCGGGAATTCGAATGACGGCTCAGCATCTCAAACTGGGTTTCCTCGCGTCCCGAAACGGGTCCAGCGCGCGGGCGGTGATTGCGGCCATTGAATCCGGTCGCCTGGACGCCAGCGCGCGCCTTGTGGTCAGCAACAACCGGACGGCGCCGCTCTTGGCGTTCGCCGAAGCGCACGCGATTCCTGCACTGTGCATCGCCACGCAGGCCGACCCTCGGGCCGCCGACGCCAGGCTTAGTGAGGCGCTCCAGACTGCAGGCGTCGAGCTTGTCGTGCTGTCGGGATACCTGCGCCAACTCGGCCCCAAGGTGCTGGGCGCCTACCGGAACCGCGTGCTCAATATCCATCCAGGCCCGCTGCCTCGGTTCGGCGGGCATGGCATGTACGGCCGTCATGTCCATGAGGCGGTGATCGCGGCCGGTGTCGCGGAAAGCGGCGCGTGTATCCTGGTTGTCGACGAGGAATACGACCACGGACCGGTCATCGCGCGCCACGTCGTGCCGGTGGAGCCGGGCGATACGGCCGAAACGCTGGAAGCCCGTGTGACGGCGGCAGAGCCGGGATTCTTCGTGGAGACCTTGCAACGGATCGCCCAGGGCGAACTCAAGCTGCCCGGTTAACGCCTGATCGGCAGCAATCTCATAGGTGTTCCAATTTCCGATAATCTATCTTAGGCGCAATTTTGATATCGCAACGAGGCTGATAGCGGGCCCCTGTTCATGGACCTTAACGGCCGCAGCCCATTTCAATTGCCGAACGTGACGTGGCCCTGGGCGTCGATCGGCCAGGCAGGGTTCCAGGCGATCTCCCAGGCGTGATCGTCCGGATCTGCGACGTAGCCGCGGAAGCCGCCATGCGCCGGCGCATCGGCGGCGCGCAGGACACGGCCGCCCGCGTTGGCGAGACGATCGATCAAGGGCTGGACGGCAGCCTGGGTCGCGACGTTGTGAGCCAGGGCGAAGGCCCCAGGCGATGCCAGGCCGCCGCGCTGCATGTCTGCCTCCAGCGCCGGCTTCAACCACGTGCCCAGGACGAAGCCGTTCATCTGGTAAAACGCGATCTCTTCGTTTTCGAACACCGGCGTCCACCCGAAGCCGTCCACATAGAATCGCTTGGAGCGCGTCAGATCGGCGACGCCTAGGGTGATGACGGACATCTGTTGCTGCACGGCGGGGCTCCCGGGATGAGTGAAGAGGCAAAGCGGCGCCCTGCCCCGCTTTCTCCGGTCGTTAAGAGTCTGGCGGATGCTTGCGTTCCACGGCAAGCTTGAGCGTGATGGAGGTCGCCATGCGCATCGTGATTTTGGCAATGTTGATTGGGTTGTCCGCCTGGGCCGGAGCGGCCGCAGCGCAGGACACGAGATGGGCGTCGGCGGTCCGCGCGGATGGATGGCCGCCGGCCCGGCTGACCAGTGACGGCGACATGTTGATCTATCGCAGGCCCGCGCCAGCCGGCCCAGAGGGCTACCCGCGGCTACAGCTTCGCTATGAATACCGCGACGGCGAAGTGATGGGCGGAAAGCGTTATCTCAGCATGCTGAGCCTAGACGAGTATGACTGCCGGGGTGGACGCTTCCGCAACCTCCGCGTAGCGGTGTTCGCCGGCCACAACGCGGAGGGGCAATCGATCCAGCCACCGGATGCAACCGACCCCTGGGCCAAGCCGCAGCCGGGCACGGTCGACGGGAAGTCGCTGGAGATCGCCTGCGCCAAGCGCTGAAGGTCCGAAAGGTCGCGAGACGCTGGACATGGCGGGCGCGATTGCGCACTGACCCCGCATGAGCCGTTTCTGGAGCGATCTGGTCCGCGAGCTGGAACCCTATGTGCCCGGCGAACAGCCGCGCGTCGCCGATCTGGTGAAGCTGAACACCAATGAGAGCCCGTTCGGCCCCTCCCCGGCCGTAACGGCGGCGATCACCGCCGAAGCGGCGGAAACGCTGCGGCTATACCCCGATCCCCAATCGAGCGCGCTGCGTGAGGCGCTGGCGACCTATCACGGCGTGAAACCCGACCAGGTGTTCGTCGGCAACGGTTCCGATGAGGTGCTGGCCCACGCCTTCGTCGCCTTGCTGAAGCATGACGCGCCGCTACTGTTTCCGGATGTGACCTACAGCTTCTATCCGGTCTATTGCGCGTTGTTTGGGATCGACTACGACACCGTGCCGCTGGACGAGGCGATGAACGTTCGCGTCGCCGACTACCGCAGACCTGCCGGGGCGATCATCCTGGCGAACCCGAACGCGCCGACCGGCGTCGCGTTGCCGCGCGACGAGATTCGCCGACTGCTTGCGGATCATCCCGACCAGCCCGTGGTGGTCGACGAGGCCTATGTCGACTTCGGCGGTGAGACGGCGATCCCGCTGATCGCCGAACACCCGAATCTGCTCGTCGTGCACACCATGTCTAAGTCGCGTGGCCTGGCGGGGCTGCGGGTCGGCTATGCGATCGGCGATGCCGGCCTGATCGAGGCGCTGGTCCGCGTGAAGGATAGTTTCAACTCCTATCCTCTGGGCCGGCCCGTACAAGCGGGCGCGATAGCCTCGATCGAGGACGAAGCCTATTTCCAGGACAGGCGCGCCGCGGTGATCGCGGGGCGGGAACGCATGACCCGCGGACTAAGGGCGCTGGGCTTCGAGGTCCTGCCCTCTTCGGCCAATTTCGTCTTTGCGCGCCATCCGGACCGAGGTGGGCGCGAGCTGGCGCAAGCTTTGCGCGAGCGCGGGGTTCTGGTGCGGCATTTCTCTGCACCTCGCACCGCTGACTTCCTGCGAATCACCGTCGGAACGGACTCGCAGATCGAGCGCCTGCTCACCGCGCTGACGGAGATCCTGAAGGGCTAGATCCCGCACCCGCCCCCGGAGCGGCGCCATGACTTCGCCGCAAGCTGGCGCGAACCATGACGCTCACGTCATCGTGGCGTGACGGGGCGTTGTTCACCGTCTGATCGCGCCCCATCTAAATGGTCCCCACGTGAACAGGGGCGACAATCAACGGGAGCCGATTCCCATGCGTAAGATGAGCTTAGCGACCCTCGCCGCCCTCGGCGTCGTGTGGTCGGCGCCGGCGCTGGCGAGCGCGGAGGTGCGTGTCGCCGTGGCGCCCGATCTGCAGGCCAAGGCGGAGCATAAGTACGGCGTGCGAGACGTCGATCGGCTGGCCGCCAGTCTGCGTCGCAGCGTCGAGCGTGAGCTAGGGCGCACCGGCGCCTACGACGGCGCGCGCCTGGAGCTGACACTGGTGGACGTGAAGCCGAACCGACCGACGTTCAAGGAACTTGGCGACCGGCCGGGCCTGTCATTCCAGAGCTTCGGACTGGGCGGCG
Source organism: Phenylobacterium sp. (assembly GCF_030697305.1). Classification (GTDB taxonomy): domain Bacteria; phylum Pseudomonadota; class Alphaproteobacteria; order Caulobacterales; family Caulobacteraceae; genus Phenylobacterium. Next base: position 27,980 of record NZ_JAUYQL010000059.1, read on the forward strand.
CGCAGATCGAGGGCCGCGCCATCGGCCCCGACGGCTCGGTGACGCCGCTGAGCTACCGCTGGTACGAATCGGACATCCGCCAGGCGGCCCATGCGAGCACCTGGTCGGACGCGGAACGGACGATCAACCAGTTCGCCTATCGTCTCGGGCGCGGCCAGGTGCTCGCCGAACGCTAAAGCAAAGCGTGCATCCTTGCGTCACGGCCCGGCGCGCGGTCTGATCGGCGGCGCGCTGCGGTTCGTGCGTGGTGCAGGGCGCGGGGGCGTGATGGCGGGCGAGCGGCGAGCGACGAGCACTGTGGCCGCGCTGGCCGCTCCCTCATTGCCCCAGGCGGCGTTGGGCCTGCCACTGGTGGTCTACCTTCCAGAATTCTACGTCAGTGAACACGGACTGAGCCTAGCCGCGGTCGGCGTCGCATTCATGTGCGTGCGCATCCTGGACATCGGCTTCGACCCCTTCATCGGCGCGGTAATGGACCGCACACGCACCAGGTTCGGGCGCTTTCGGCCCTGGTTCGCATTCGCCACGCCGATCCTGATGCTGGCGTCCTACATGCTGTTCATGCCCTTGCCGGGCGCCGGCGCCGGATATCTGTGGTTCTGGCTGGTGGTGGTCTACGTGGGCTTCTCCATCGCCACGCTGGCGCAGCTCGCCTGGGGCGCGGTGCTCTCGCCGGACTACGACCAGCGCTCGCGCATCTACGCCTGGTGGCAGGTTGGCAATGTGATCGGCGTGATCCTGGCGCTCGTCCTCCCCGTCGCGCTCCAACACCTGGGAGTCGAGGGCCATGCCGCCGGCGTCGCGGCCATGGGCTGGTTCATTATCGTCATGCTGCCTTTGACCCTTGCGCTGGCGATCGCCCTCGTCCCAGAGCCCCAGATCATTTCCGCGCCGGAGCGAGCGGGTTTCCGCGAGTATCTGGGCTTGCTGAAACTGCCGACGGTCCGGCGGCTGTTGGGCGCTGATCTCGCTACCGGCATGGGCCCGGCGATCACCGGAGCGCTGTTCTTCTTCTATTTCGAGCGGGTGAAGGGCTTCCCCAAGGCCGAGGCGGAGCTGTTGCTGCTGATCTATTTCGTGGGCGGCCTACTCGGCGCGCCGATCTGGACCCGCCTCGCCTATGTCATCGGCAAACATAAGGCGCTGGCCGCAGCCTGCCTGTTCTACGCGATCGTCACCGCGGCGGTCGTCGTCCTGCCGAAGGGAAACCTGGGCGCGGCCGGCGTGATGATGTTCGCCATCGGTCTGCCGTTCTCCGCCGGCGGATTCCTGCTGCGCGCGATGATGGCCGACGTGGGCGACGAGGTGCGGCTGGCCAGCGGCGTCGACCGCACGGGCCTACTCTACGCCTTGCTCAGCGGAACGGTGAAGCTCGCCTCCGCCGCCTCGGTCGGGATTACCTATGTGGGGCTGGAACTGGTCGGCTTCGACGCCAAGGCGGTCGGCCCTGATTCGGGGCTGGCAGGCCTCTCCGTGATGTTCATCGCGGCACCCGTGGCTCTGGCGCTGCTGGGCGGCTGGGCTATCCTCGGCTATCCGCTGAACGCCAAACGTCACGCCGAGATCCGCGCCGGCCTCGATGCGCGAGACCTCGCCGAAAACCCCGAGCCCGCGGCACCTGAGGAGGCCCATGCCCTCGCCCGCCCCGTCAACTGATCTGCCGCCGTTGGAGCAGTTGCTCGAGATCATGCGCCGGCTGCGCGATCCTCAGCACGGCTGTCCCTGGGACCGCGAGCAGACCTTCGCCACCATCGCCCCCTACACCGTGGAAGAGGCCTATGAGGTGGCCGACGCGATCGAGCGGGGCGACCTGGACGATCTGAAGGACGAACTCGGCGACCTGTTGCTGCAGGTGGTCTTCCACGCCCGCATCGCCGAGGAACGCGGCGACTTCGCCTTCGCCGACGTGGCCCAGGCGATCGTCGACAAGATGGTGCGCCGTCACCCCCACGTATTCGGCGACGCCGCCTACGCCGACGGGCGTGCGCAATTGGCCGGGTGGGAAGCCATCAAGGCCGATGAGCGCGCGGCCAAGGCCCGAAGCGGTGGCCTGCTCGGCGACGTGCCCGTCGGACTGCCGGCGCTGACACGCGCGGTGAAGCTGTCGAAGCGCGCGGCGGGCGTCGGGTTCGTTTGGCCGACGGTCGAGGACGTGGTCGCCAAGCTGAACGAGGAGGTCGCCGAACTGGAGGCCGAGATCGCCGCCGGCGACCTGGATAAGGCGCGAGAAGAGCTGGGCGACGTGCTGTTCGTGGTCGCTAACCTGGCGCGCACCCTGGGCGTCGAGCCGGAGGACGCGCTGCGCCTGACGAACGCAAAATTCGTTCGTCGCTTCAGTCACATAGAGGCGAGGCTTGCGGAGCGGGGAAGTAGTCCCGCGCAATCCGACCTGGCCGAAATGGACGCGCTCTGGGACGAGGCCAAGGCCCTGGAGCGCGGCTAGACGGTCCGCCAACCGTCGATCAGGCGCATGCTGGCGCACGCCGGGGCCGCCGACCTAGTGGACCCTCAGCTCCGCTTGTGGATAGAGCTGCTCGAATTGGCCCAGCGCCTGGGCGGTGAGGCGCACCGACATCACCACGCCGCCGTCGTCGGCGGGCAGGCTCTCGACCACGCGGCCGTTGCGATAAAGCCAGGCGATCGCCGCCCCTTCGCCTGCCGGCACATGGGCCTCAATGGGATCGGCGTCGTCGACCATGCCGGCGACGGCGTCGAGCAGTTCTGAACACCCCTGCCCCGTCTGGGCGGAGACCAGCAGGGCTGGCGGATGACGGCGGCGTGCATCGCCGGTCAGGCTCTCGCGGGTGTCGGCGTCCAGCAGATCGGCCTTGTTCCAGATTTCGAGCACGCGGCGCGTCTCCAGATCGACGCCCAGCCGGTCCAGCACGCCGGCCACGTCGTCAGCCTGGGCCTGACTTTCATCGCCTGCCACGTCGCGTACGTGGAGGATCACATCAGCCTCGCGCACCTCTTCCAGCGTGGCGCGGAACGCCTCGACCAGTTCGTGTGGCAGGTCGGAGATGAAGCCGACGGTGTCGGACAAGATCGCGGGGCGGCCGTCAGGCAGCTTCAGCATGCGCAGAGTCGGATCCAGCGTTGCAAACAGCATGTCCTCGGCGACCACGGTCGAATCGGTCAACCTGTTGAACAGTGTGGATTTTCCGGCGTTGGTATAGCCCACGAGCGCGACGGTTGGATAAGGGTGCCGCTGGCGCGCGGAACGCTGCAGGGTTCGGGTGCGGCGCACCTCGACCAGTTCGCGCTTCAGCTTGCCGATCCGCTCGGCGAGCAGCCGGCGGTCGGTTTCGATCTGGGTTTCGCCGGGGCCGCCCATGACCCCGAAGCCGCCGCGCTGCCGCTCCAGGTGGGTCCAGGTGCGCACCAGGCGCGAGCGTTCGTAGGAGAGCCTGGCGAGTTCCACCTGCAGGCGCCCTTCGCGGGTGCGCGCGCGCCGCGCGAAGATCTCCAGGATCAGGCCGGTGCGGTCGATCACCTTGACCCGCCAGGCCTTCTCCAGGTTGCGCTGCTGCACGGGCGTCAGCGCGTCGTCGATCACCGCCACATCGACCTCGAGGTCTTCGCAGAGGTGGCCGATCTCCTCGACCTTGCCCTTGCCGAACAAGGTCGCCGGCGTGCGCTTACGCAGCGGCGCGATGAGCGTGTCCACGACCACGAGATCGAGAGCGGCGGCCAGGCCGCTCGCCTCCTCCAGCCGCGCCTGCGGGCTGCGCGCACTAGAGCGCTCTTCACGATCTGGATAGAGGACGAGCGCGCGTTGCGGCGGCGCCTCGCGGTCAACGGATTTGGATGAACTCAATCGTTCTCGTCTTCTGAGGGCTCATAGAGCTGCACCGGCTGGGCCGGCATGATGGTCGAGATGGCGTGCTTGTAGACCAGTTGCGACTGGCCGTCCCGGCGTAGCAGGACGCAGAAGTTGTCGAACCAGCTCACAACGCCTTGCAGCTTCACGCCATTGACCAGGAAGATCGTCAGCGGCGTCTTCGATTTGCGCACGCTATTGAGGAAAGTATCCTGCAGATTCTGCTTCTTATCGCTCACGGCTTATCGCCTTTTGCTTTTGATCGAGAGGCCAAAGCGCCTCCCACACACGAGTCCAGCTAGACAGGCTTTCAACACCGACGCAATCGCAGTGGTGCGATCAGACGGCCAGAGCCTTTGCGCGCTCGATATAGAGGCTGCGCAGGCGCATCGCCACCGGACCGGGCTTGCCGTCGCCCACCGGCTTTCCGTCGACGGCGATCACCGGCGTGACCAGCGTGCTGGCGCCCGTGATAAAAGCCTCGCGCGCCTCCAGCGCCTCCTGGGGGGTGAACGGTCGTTGCTCGACCTTCAGACCCTCGGCCTCCATCAGCTCCAGAAGAGTGCCGCGGGTGACGCCGCGAAGGATGTTGGCGTTGGTGCCGCGGGTCCGCAGCACGCCATCGCGGTCGATGATCCAGGCGTTGGTCGCGGCCCCCTCGGTGACCAGTCCCATGTCGTCGACGTACCAGGCCTCGTAGGCGCCGGCTTCCGCCGCCGCCTGGCGGGCGAGCGCGTTGGGCAGCAATCCGATGGTCTTGATGTCGCAGCGACCCCATCGGTTCTCCGGCTGGGTGATCACCTTTACGCCTTTGGCCGCCTTTGCGTGGCCCGCGGCGGGATCCATCGCCTTCACCGTCACCACGACGGCCGGCAGGACCTGGTCCTTCGGGAAGACGTGGTCGCGCGGCGCGACGCCGCGGCTGATCTGCAGGTAAACGATGCCGTCGCGGATGCGATTGCGACGCACGGCTTCCTTCAGCACCACAGTCAGCGCGCGCCGGCTCATCGGCTCCGGGATACGCAGCTCGTCCAGGCTGCGCTTCAGACGCACGAAATGGCCTTCGGCGTCAGCCAGCTTGCCGTCGGTCAGCGCCCAGACCTCGTAGACCGCATCGGCGAACTGATAGCCGCGATCCTCGATGTGCACCGCGGCCTGCCCGTGGGGGAGGAAGCGTCCGTTCACATAGGCGACGCGGCCCATCAGTCGACCTCCTCTTCCACGGCGCGGGCCCCCGAAAGCCCCAGCGACTTGAGCTTGCGGTGCAGCGCCGAGCGTTCCATGCCGATGAAGGCCGCGGTGCGCGAGATGTTGCCGGAGAAGCGCAGCATCTGGGCGTTCAGATATTCGCGCTCGAACACCTCACGCGCCTCCCGCAAGGGGAGCGAGATGATCCGCTCTGCGCCCATCGAGCCCGCCTGATCGCTGACGGTCGCTTCGGCGGGCAGCATTTCGGCGGTTATCGCCTCGGCAGGATCGCCCGAGGCCAGGATCAGCATCCGTTCGATGTTGTTGCGCAACTGGCGCAGGTTGCCCGGCCAGCCTCGCACCTGGAGCGCCGCCAGCGCGTCCTGCGACAGGATCCGCCTCGGCATTCCCGTGGCGTCGGAGATGCGGGTGATGAAGTCCTCGATCAGTTCGGGGATGTCCTCGCGCCGCTCCGAAAGACCCGGAACGTTCACCGGCACGACGTTCAGGCGATGGAACAGGTCCTCGCGGAAGGCGCCGGCCGCAATCGCCTCGCGCAGGTCGCGTGAGGTCGACGAGACGACGCGCACGTCCACCTGAACGTCGCTGTCGCCGTCGACGCGGCGGAAACGCTGCTCGACCAGCACGCGCAGAATGCGGCTCTGGGTTTCGCGCGGCATGTCGGCGACTTCGTCGAGGTACAGAGTGCCGCCGTGAGCGCGCTCGAACACGCCGATCTTCGCCGTGCGCCCGCCCTCGCCCTCCTGGCCGAACAGCTCGACGTCCATGCGCTCGGGCGTCATGCCGGCGGCGCTGATCGCCACGAACTCGTTCTTGGAACGCGGGCTGGCGATGTGGATCAGGCGGGCCACCGTCTCCTTGCCCGACCCCGGCGGACCTGAGATCAGCACCCGGCTGTTGGCGCCGGCGAGTTTGGCGACCAGCTGGCGTAGCTGCTGGGCCGCCGTGGACCGGCCGATCAGGCCCTCCGGCGTGATCGCCTGGGTCCGCAGGCGACGGTTCTCGCGGCGCAGGCTGGTGGCTTCCAGCGCCCGCTCCACCAGCAGCAGCAGGCGATCCGACTTGAACGGCTTCTCCAGGAATTCGTAGGCGCCGCGCTTGATGGCGCTGACTGCTGTCTCGATGTTGCCGTGACCGGAAATCATGATCACCGGCAGGTCTGCGTCGAGGCCTTTGACCAGGTCGAGCAGTTCCAGCCCGTCCATCCCGCCGCCCTGCATCCAGATGTCCAGGATCAGCAGCGCGGGCTTGCGCGCGCGCACTGCGGCCAGTGCGGATTCGGAATCGTTGGCCGTGCGCACCGCATAGCCTTCATCCGACAGGATGCCCGCTACCAGGTCACGGATATCAGCCTCGTCGTCCACAACCAGAACATCAGCCGCCATGGGAACACCTCACTGATCTCATGCAGTCGCCGCCTCGGCCCGACCCACGGCCTTGATGCGCGTCGATGCGGGCATGCGGAGACTGACGATCGCCCCCTGCCCCTTCGGCGCATCGCCCAGCAGCAGGTCGCCGCCGTGGTCCTCGAGGATCCGCTTGACGATGGCCAGGCCAAGGCCCGTGCCCTTCTCGCGGGTCGTCACATAGGGTTCGGTCAGGCGGTCGCGATCGCGCACCGGCAAGCCGACGCCGTTGTCCACCACCTCGAACGCCACGCCGTCGTCATCGATCACCAGGCGCGCCGTGATCCGGCCCTTGGTCCGCGGCGCCGCGTCGCGTCGGGCGTTGACCGCTTCGGCGGCGTTCTTCAGCACGTTGGTCAGCGCCTGCGACAGCATGCGGCCGTCGCACAGCAGCGGAGTCTCCGGCGCGGGCTCCTGCAGTTCGACCTTGATGTCGGGGCTCGCCACCCGCTGGGCGAACACCGCGGCGCGCAGCAACTCGGCCGCGTCATGCTCAGCGAACTTCGGCGCCGGCATTCGCGCAAAGGCTGAGAACTCGTCGACCATACGGCCGATGTCGCCCACCTGGCGCACGATGGTGTCGGTGCAGCGGTCGAAGGTCTCCAGGTCGTCCACCGGCACGGTCTTGCGGAACTTCTTCTGCAGCCGCTCGGCCGAAAGTTGGATGGGCGTAAGCGGGTTCTTGATCTCGTGGGCGATGCGCCGGGCGACATCCTTCCAGGCGGCGTTTCGCTGGGCGGCGACCAGGCGAGTGATGTCGTCGAACGTCAGCACCAGTCCGCCCTCGCTGAGGCTGGCGCGCACCCGCAGGCGGTGGGTTTCACGCCCGCGCAACACGTCCACCTCGCCCTCGGCCTCGCCGCCGACGGCTGCGAGCTCCAGGATCGCCGCAACCTCGGGCGCCACTTCGGCGAGCTTGCGTCCACGCCCGCGGTCGCCAGAGAGGTCCAACAGCAGCACGGCGCGCCGGTTGGCGGCGGAGATGCGTCCCTCAGTGTCGAGGCCGACGACGCCGGCGCTCACTTCGGACAGCACGGTCTCGATGAACTCGCTGCGCTTCTGTGCTTCGACGCTGGCCTGGCGTAGCGCTGCCTGTTGCGCCTGCAGGTCGTGGGTCATGCTGTTGAAGGCGCGGCTCAACACAGCGATCTCCTCCGGATCGCGGTCGTCGTCGACCCGCGCGGTGAGGTCCCCGGCAGCGACCCGGCCTGCGGCCTGCACCAGCCGTCCGATCGGGCCCGAGATGGCGCTGGCGGCGTACATTCCGAGCCAGATGGCGCCGACCAGCACCAGCAACGCGGTCTCCATGTAGCTCAGCGCGAACACGGCCTGGATGCGCTGGCGGTTGGCGGCGGCCTCCCGATAGGAGACCAAAGAGCTTTCAGCGTCTCGAAGGTGGCTGACGATGTCGCGCTGGACGGGGCGCACGACGTAGAGGTAGGCGTCCGGATAGGCCTTCAGCCGATAGACCGCCCGGGTGAGGTCCGACGACAGCGAGATGTCGCCCTCGTCGGCCGCTTTGAAGCTGGATTGCGGGGGCACCAGCAAGGGCTGGGCTTCCGCGGTCTCGGCACGGGCCAGCACCCGGCCTTCCCGGTCGATCAGATAGGCGGAGGGGAAGGCGTGGTACGAGGCCTGGTCGGCCAGGAAGCGGCTGAAGGTGACCGGGCTCGCCTGCAGCGCCGGCGCAGCGTGGTTGAGGTCGGCGGCCATCAGGGTCACGTGGTCGCCGATATAACGCTGCTGATCCTCGACGTAGGAGCGCGCGACGGTGGCGGAGTTCTCCACCACGGTCTG